>NZ_CP155618.1:1880714-2205357 GCF_031128465.2 Mariniflexile litorale
GAAGGATTAACACTTTATATTTTAACCAAAAAAATCAATTGGATTTGTAACAGAAAAAAAAATAAAGGATAATTACTAAAAATTATAATCAACATCATTATGATTCACACTATTAGAACCAGTAAGTTTTCAAAAATTATAGCCAGTTATTTAGCAATACAATTGCTTATTACAACGGTACAACCATCTAATTTATTTGCATTAACAAGCGGTCCTTCACAGCCTGAGTTTAACGCATTTACCCCTATAGGCACTTCCGATATGGTAAACCTTTCTACGGGAGATTTTAATTATAACATACCTATTATGGATGTTGGAGGTTACCCATTAAACTTGGCTTATGACTCTGGATTGACTATGGATCAAGAAGCTTCATGGGTAGGTTTGGGTTGGAACTTGAACGTAGGTCAAATAAATAGGCAGGTTCGTGGTATCCCAGATGATTTTAAGGGTGATGAAATAACTTATGAAAAAAACTTAAAACCTAATGTTACGGTGGGAATTAGTGCTCAAGCATCTCCTCAAGTTTTTGGTTTTGAAACCGAAGACTATGTGAAAGCATCTTTAGGTCTAGGTATTAAATACAATAACTATAATGGTATTAGTTTTACCCCATCCTATGGTTTATCATTTGATTTAGGTGATTATGTAACGGTGGGGATGAATGTTCAGGCATCTGCGACCGAAGGTGCAACTATTTCCCCAAAAGTTAGTGCTAAAGCAAACCTGCCAATTATTGAAAGTATGTCGGTTAATGGTGGTTTAAATGCGGGACTTTCATATAATTCTAATAAAGGGTTAACATCTTATAGTTTAAATGCTACTATAAGTCCTGCATTTAAGAACAATCTTGTCAATGCAATTTTAAATGAAACAAAAACAGGTATGGGAACGGTTACTGGAAACTTGTCTTTTTCAAACCCTGTAACACTTACCCCCAGAAAACGTACAGCCTTTCAAGATTTTAATAGTACCTTTTCTTTTTCTGTAGGAGGAACTGCATGGGGGATAGATGGCGAATTAGAAATATCAGCAACAGCATCTGTTCAAAAAATTAAAGATAAAACAAAAACAGAAAAAGCTTTTGGCTATGAATTTACAGGGCAAGCTACGTCAAATGATGTTCTAGATTATAATAGAGAAAATGACAGAACCATAAGTAAAAACTTATTGGCATTGCCCTATGCTAATTACACCTATGATTTGTATAGTGTTAATGGCCAAGGAGCTACTGGTATGTTTAGGTCGCATCGTGGTCAAATAGGGCAAATTTATGATGAATATGTAGAGGATGAAAGTAAGGGGTTTAGTCTAGGTGTTGAAATTGAAGGAGGTGCTGGATGGCATTATGGAGGTAATTTTGTAGTTGCTCCATCTAAAAGTTATACAGGAGTATGGCGAACCAAAGCGTCTAACTCATTTAAAAACGATAATGAAAATGCAAAAAACAGTGCTTCTAATTTTGATTATGAACCTGTGTATTTTAAATATGTAGGAGAAAATAAGGTAGATGATGAACGCTCTCTTTACACAGACCGATTACACAGTGACAAAGCTATGGCACTTAAAATAGGCGGCGTTGGTTTTGATAAGTATGCAGATACCCGTTTTAGAGTAAAAGATTATGAATTTAGTAGTAATGTTCCAACAGAAGACCTTAAATCATTTTCAGGTAATTTTAAAAGAACCAAACGCGATGTGCGTAATCAATCCATTCAAAAAATCACTGTTGGAGAATTAAAGAATTTCTATACTGAAGGGTATGGACAACAACGAATTAATACTTATGCTAAAGATAAACCCCATCATACAGCAGAAATCAGAGTGTTAAAACCAGATGGTGCCACCTATGTATTTGGCGAAACAGCTTATAATATAGAGAAACAGGAAGTTACTTTTGCTACTGATAATACTGGAGATTGTGCTACAGGAATTGTTACTTACAAAACAGGAGAAAATTCTATAAACAATAGTGCAGGAATTGATCATTTTTATGATAATGTAAAAACACCTGCATATGCGCATACCTATTTGTTATCATCTGTTTTATCATCCGATTACGAAGATATAAAAGGAGATGGACCAACCGATGACGATTTAGGAGCTTACACACTGTTCGAATATGTAACACCAGATAATGTTCCTTTCCAATGGCGTGTTCCTTATGGAATGAACGAAGCTTCTTACAATGAAGGTTTAAGAAGTAATCCATCCGATCAAAAAGGGAGCTATATCTATGGTCAAAAAGAAATAAAATATATAAGAAAGATTGAGACTAAAACACATGTTGCTATTTTTGATTTATCCCCACGAAAAGATGCTCGCGGTGTTGCTGGAAAAAATGGGGGGGCACCAGCTTCCGGTCAGGAATTGTATAAAATAAACACCATTCGCCTATATTCAAAACCAGAATATAAATTGTTTCAAAAAGAACTTGAAGATAACATTCCAAGTAATGACCCTAGTATCCAACAATTATCTCCTATAAAAACAGCGCATTTTATATACGATTATTCTTTGTGTAAAAATATAAACAACAATTTAGGAGGAGATTTAGATGCCTATGAACTTAGTAACGATTTAGGAAAACTAACTCTTAAACAAGTATATTTTACATACAGAACTTCTTTAATGGGTAAACACACTCCTTATACTTTTAGCTATAGTAAAACAAATCCAGATTACAGTTTAAAAGCCTTTGATATTTGGGGTAATTACAAACCAAATAATGGTAGTTGCAGTACTGATGATCCTATTACTACAACTTCTGAATTCCCTTTTGTTGATCAACAAAACAAACAGACCCAAGATGCGTATGCAACTGCGTGGTCTTTAAGCTCTATTGGTTTGCCTTCTGGAGGCTCTATAGATTTAACTTACGAAAGTGATGATTACCAGTATGTACAAGATAAACCAACGATGCAAATGTTTAAGGTGGTTGGTGCAGGTAGTAATAGTACTTCAGGGAGTCCCGAGAGCGATCATTTACTTTACGATGGTTCATATGAAGCTAAATATTTATATGTCAAGTTACCAGAGGAAAATACAGTTATTACTCCTCAAGAATTTAAAGAAAAATATTTAAAAGGTCAAGATAATAAGCCCATTTACTTTCGATTTTTAATGAATATGACAAGAAAGGGAGCATTGAATACAGCAAGTCGTGATTACGATTACGTAACTGGGTATTTTGAGAGGGATGGTGATGTTAATGTATTCCAACAGAATGAATCAATTTATGCTGCTATCCCCATGCAATGGACGCCAATGGAAGGAGGTCTTAATGGAGACGTTGAAAGAAATCCTATTACTAAAGCAGGTTTATATTTTGCTAGAACATATTTAAATGACATTGCATTTGGTTTAAATGGGGATTATCGTACTGAAAATGTTGTAACCATTGCTAAAAAATTGGTTTCTAGTATTGGTGCTATTGGTCAAATTTTTCTAGGCCCTAATGAAGCCTTAAGAAATAAATTATGTTCCCAACAATTTATTTCAGAAAAATCATGGATTCGTTTGTCAACCCCTAAAGCTTATAAACTAGGTGGTGGTTCACGTATTAAGCAGCTGGTAATGAATGACCATTGGAATACTATGACGACCGGTGGTACATTACAAACTTATGGACAAACTTATGATTATACATTAGAAGACAATACTACCAGTGGTGTAGCTGCTTTCGAGCCTAATGATAGTGCAGAAAATCCATTTGTAGAACCTTTTTATAATAATGGAGAACGTTTAATTGCACCAAGGGAAGTTAGTTATGTAGAAAAACCTTTTGGAAAAGCCTTTTTTCCTTATTCAAAAGTCACTTATAGCAGAGTCACTGTAAAAAATATAAATAGAGCCGATATTACAAGACATGCTACGGGAAAAGTAGTTTCAGAGTTTTATACAACTAAAGACTTTCCAACTAAAGTCGATTATACAGATATTGAAAATAGTTATAATAGCAATCAAAATAACGTACTAAGACAACTTATAGGTGGGCTTTTGGGACTGCCCGTAAAAGTTAAAAATGAGTTTACTTTATCACAGGGTTATGCTATACATACCAATGATATGGATGGGAAAATGAGAGCCCAAAAAGTATTTCAAGAAGGCATGGACGCTCCAATATCATCAGTAAGCTATCATTATAGTACAGAACGAAATGCTTTAGATAATGTATTACCTGTTATTGCAAAAGATGGCTCTGTAAGCAATAAGGAAATTGGTGTAGATTATGATGTTATTAACGACTTTAGAGAAGCCTATTCAAAATCGGAAACAAAAGGACTCAATGTAAATGTAGCGGCATTTTTTCTTAGTATTTTTCCGGTAGTTATTCCTACCTCATTCCCCGTTTACACCAAGCACGAAAACATAGCTCACAGTGTCATCACGACCAAAGTAATTCATACCACAGCTATTTTAAAAGAAAAAGTAGCTAGAGACCTTGGATCAAAAGTATCTACAGTCAATGAAGCTTGGGATGCCGAAACGGGAGAGGTTATACTAACCAAAACAATTAATGAATTTGACGATGCCTATTACAATTTTAACTTCCCAGCCTATTGGGCATATAACAACATGGGGCAAGCATCAAGAAATTTAGGGCTTCAAGGTACTTTAGAATATACTGGTGATTATTTTGCACTTGCTAATGCAAATGCCAGTGAATATTTGACATTGGGTGATGAAATTATGACTAGTGATGGTAAACGACTTTGGGTTGTAGAATTCAATAATACAGGAACAGGTGTATTGCTTATGAATCGTTTGGGAGGGGTTGTTAATAGAGAAGGAGGACAATCCATACAAGAAAATATAGATTTTAAAATAGTAAGATCTGGCTATCGAAATCAACAAACGGGCAATATGGCATCTGTTACTATGATGAAAAACCCACTAAATGCATTAGTTAACGGAAAAATTGACACAGCAAGTTTTACTCAATCTTCAGAAGGTTTAGCTTCCAACAATTTACGGATAATAAATGCAAGTGCAGTAGCTTATAACGATTTTTGGAACTGCCAATGCGAAAACAATTTACCATTTATTCCCAATGCAAATCTAAATGAAGATACATTGGCTGAATTGTCAATAGAAAAATATCTATTTAATCCTTATTTATATAATGTAAAAGACGAATGGCGTGCAGAAAAATCTTATGCATATTTAACAGAACGAACCGACGTAAAAGAAGGTACAGTCACTTCCAAAAAGAATACCAGAAAAGAAGGTTACTTTAAACATTTTAAGCCTTATTACGCTTTTAATGGAAATCAATGGGAACTAAATATAGATGCCACACCAAATTGGACTTTTGCGAGTGAAGTAACCCAATATAGTCCGTATGGAGCAGAACTAGAAAATAAAGATGCGTTAAACCGATATTCATCCGCACAATATGGTTACAATTTCTCATTACCAACAGCAGTCGCTTCTAATAGTAAATACCGCTATATGGGAGGGGATAATTTTGAAGATTACGACTTCAATAATACAAATGAAGGGCATTTTGGATACAAGAATATTGTTTATCAAGATGGTGATAGAGGTATTGTGGTTTCCAATAAATATGCGCATACAGGTAATTCGAGTTTATTGATTACTCCTGATAATTCTCGAGCTAGCTTACCTGTCGAGCTTATAGGACAAAGTCCAGTTATAGAGGATTCTGATGGTGATGGTTGGCTTGATACGGTAGATGTTTGTCCTTATACACCCAATCCCGACCAAGATGATTATGATAAAGATGGTATTGGTGATGCCTGTGATGATAATGCAATACCCAAAATCACTAATATAGTAATAACAGGACAATTTTCTTGGTGGCGTAAACAAGCAAGTTTCACAATTCAAGGAAAACCAAATGATATAATAAGAGGTAAAATAATTGAAGTTAAACACGGTGCCCATGGTTGGAAAGCATCTTTTAATGGTGGAAATCAAATATCCAAATCAATGGAGTTTAGTATTCAGCTAGATGCCACAGGTAGAGCAAATAATATTTTAGAAATGGGCATTACTGCTCCTTCTAAAAAACGAAAAAGGAGTCAAAGAAATTATACTACTATTGAATTTATATTACTTAATAAATATCCTAGTTTATATAATAACAAATACCGAGATACTCCAGTTTCTTCTAGTATTGGGGTAAGGTTAGAGGTTGTAGGGTATAAAGATATTAATTCTGGTAAAACTTCTGGTGCTACACCTATTTTTCAATCTCAGCTATAAAATATTTATATCATGAAAATTATATTCCATAAAACTATTCTTGTACTATTTTTTATATTAAGTGGAACCTATAGCTTTGGACAAACATGTATAGTGCCGCAAAGTGAGCGCGACGCTTTAGTTGCATTCTATAATGCTACCAATGGACCAAACTGGACAAATAATACGAATTGGAATACTGCAGCTGCAGTTTGTGATTGGTATGGGGTTACTGTAAGCAATGGGTCTGTTGCTTCAATTGTTTTAGAAAACAATAATCTAAATGGAACAATTCCTGCAAGTATAGATGATCTTACAAATTTAAATTACTTAAATCTTTATGTTAATAACTTAACAGGAATTATACCATCAAGTATAGGAAACTTATCCAATCTTACAGATTTACGCTTAAGTAGAAATCAGTTAACAGGAACTATTCCAAGTGAGATAGGAAATCTTAAAAATTTAAATATTATATATATTAGTAATAATCAATTTTCAGGTAATATACCTTCAGAATTAGGTTTGTTACCTAATCTATCAGAGCTATCATTACATAAAAACCAGCTAACTGGTAGCATTCCTGTAAGTTTTGGTGGTCTCACAGGGTTGAATTTTTTACATCTTCATGATAATCAATTGTCAGGAGCTTTACCTTCTGGATTAACAACATTAAATAATTTAAGAGGGTTCAAGTTTGAAAACAACAAATTTGTTTTTGAGGATTTTGAAGCTATACATGCTACTTTAGAAAACAATATCTCTAGCTTTTATGTTTACAGTCCCCAAGCCAAAGTAGATTTAGAGGAAACTATAAACTTAACAGAAGGCTCGAGCTATACCTTTACCACCAGTTTGAGTAGTGCAAATAACAGTTACCAATGGTATAAAGATGGTGTTGCAATTTCTGGAGCAACAAGTAAAGACTATACTATAAATACATTAGGATTAACAGATAGCGGTGTATACCATGTAATAGCTACAAATAGTATAATTACGGGATTAACTTTAGAACGAAATACGCTAACGCTTTCGGTAACAGCAGATACGTTGCCATTAACTAAATATTGTTATACAGCAGAATGCGGGAATTGTCCAGATGGAATCATTAATTATTTTGATGAATATGGAGTTCAACAAACATTAACAATAACATATAACGATGGTGTTGTTAGCGTAATGTCAAGTAGCCAACCAATAATTTCAGATTATGTTTCTTTAGTCACTTGCCCAACGAATATTCCTCCTTATGTTGATGCAGGTGTTTATGCTTCATTAATATTTCCTTCAAATTCATTTATACTTAATGGTTCTCAAAGTTATGATTCCGATGGAACAATAGTGTCTTATTTATGGTCAAAAATTAGTGGAGGAACGGCAATATTTGCTGATTCTAACTCTTCAATTACAGAAGTAACCCTTCTGGAAGTAGGAACTTATGTATTTGAACTTACTGTTATTGATGATGATGGAGCTATATCGACGGATACAGCTATTGTATTTGTTTTAGCTGAAAATGAAGAATATACGTTGCCTTTAATTAAATATTGTTATGCTGGATGTGCGAATTGTCCAGATGGAATTATTGAGTATTTTAATGAATATGGAGTTCAACAAACATTAGCAATAACATATGATGATGGTGTAGTTAGTATAATGTCCAGTAGTCAACCAATAATTTCAGAATATGTATCTTTAGTCACTTGCTCAACTAATAGTCCTCCTTTTGCTAATGCAGGTGTTGATGGTTCCATAGTATATCCTTCAAATTCATTTATACTTAATGGAACTAGAAGTTATGATTCTGATGGAATAATAGTATCTTATCTATGGACAAAGATTAGCGGGGGAACGGTTATGTTTGCTGATGTTAATTCTTATAGAACAGAAGTATCATCTCTGGAAACAGGAACATATGTATTTCAGCTTACTGTTACTGATGATGACGGAGCGATATCAACAGATACAGTTACTGTATTTGTTTTAGAAGTAGGTCAAGAAAATAGCTTTTGTTCTAGTGAGTGGGAAAACTATCCAACTGTTGCGAACTTAATACCTTCTGGTTCCAGTGTATTTTGGTATGCCACTGAAACAGGAGGAGTGCCATATAATACTACTGACGAGCTTATTGACGAAGCTATTAATTTCGGAGGCGTTACCTATTGGTGGGATGATACGACTGATAATATATTAACCCGAACGGCTACTACAGTAATGATAGATCAAGGCACCCCCACACATAATTATGAAGATGAATATCAGTTTTTACCAACGAATGCTACAATTGCCAATTTGCAGATGTCGGGTACTAATATACAATGGTTTAATTCTGCATTTAGCCAAACTCCATTAAATCCTACAAATTTATTAGAACATGGGGCCACATATTATGTTGAAGATGTTGGCATATCCACTTGTAGATTAGCAGTAGAAGTTTATGTAGGAACAGTTCCGCCTATATCCGATAATATACAATACATATGCCCTGGTGCAACTTTAAATGATTTAGTTATAATACCAGAGATAGGGGCAACACTGGTTTGGTACGACTCAGATACAGAAGGGAACGCACTTTCAAATACAACACTTTTGCAAGAAGATATTACCTATTACGCTGCACAGATAGGTGCGGATACCTTTGAGAGTTTTGAGCGCACACCCATAACTGTACTCTTTAATGGGGTAAGCACTCCCATATTACCTTCTGGTATTCAGAAATTTTATAGCAATCAAGAACACACTGTGGCTAATTTGTTAGCAAAAGGTAGTAATGTCAAGTGGTACAGTCAATCTTTGGGAGGTAGTTTGTATGATAGTACAACCATATTACAAGATAATACAACTTACTATGCGCAACAAACTGATGGCAACTGCATAAGTGAACGTATTCCTGTTGTTGTGGATATTTTAGATGAAGAACTTCCAACAATAATTAGTTGCGAAAAGTTTAAGCCACAATTGGGAGGACACTATGTAATAAGTGGTTGGGTAAGAGAACAAGGGGCTTCAGCTACGCCAGGAGAAATACATGATTTTACTGAAGTTAGTGATCTTTTTGTAGAGTTATTGAATCATTTGAAGAACAAAGTGTTAAGTGATAATCTTTTCGAACTTGATATTCCATCAGATGTGTATATACCAGAATCTAATATAGATTTTGATCCACTTATCCCATTTGTTCAAGAAATACAATCTGATGAACTTAAGCTTACAGTGTATGATTTTAAACGAATAGAAGACGATTTCGGAGGGGTAGATAAAGGAAGAACTATTGGATTTAGTTTTTATTTAAATAAAAGCAAAACACGTTTTTTTGAATATAGAACTCCAGAAATAACAGTCGAATTATGCCCTAATTGTAATGCAGGCTTTAAAGGATCGGCAAGATTTAATTATCCGTTATTAGGAAATGATTTAGGTGCTCTAAACTTTACAAATGCCCGAGTAAGTAACGGAATTCTTTATGTTACACAATCTTTTAATGCATCTAACCCATCTTTAGTTATTAATAATCAAGAAATACAAATATCAGGGACTTCTATGTTGTCAGAATCTATTACTTATTATGATTATAATGAAGGATCAAACTACCAACCAGTCAATTATGAATATGCTCAAATAGAACTTACTTATATAGGGGGAGATGATTTAGAAATGACAAATGAAACTTTAATATTTTCATCACAAGGAGCAATTATAGATGGTTGGCAACGCGTATTAGGAGAGTTTACTATCCCTGTGGATGCAAAACTCTTAAATATTAACCTAAAAAGTAATTCTACTAGCGTTAACACCTATTTCGATGATATACGCATACATCCATTTGATAGTAACATGAAAACGTTTGTGTATCATCCCGAAACACAGCGTTTAATGTCCGAATTAGATGAAAATAATTATGCCACATTCTATGAATATGATTTAGAGGGTGGACTTGTAAGGGTTAAGAAAGAAACCGAAAAAGGAGTTTATACCATTCAAGAAACAAGATCTGGAAATGTTAAAGCAACAAATTAAGATGAGAAAAAGAATTAAAAATTTGATATGCCTAAGTCTGATGGTAGTAAGCGCTCTGGCAATGAAAGCACAACAACCAAATGCGGCTCAAACATTAGCTAAAGTAGAAGCTTATTATAAAACAGCTAAAACATTTAATTTAGACGTTGAATATGCTATGTATAAAGGGTATACGGGCACGTATCTTACTGAATCCTATAAAGGCAGTATGCATAAAAATGGTGACGTAACCCAATTAAAAGTATTAGGATCTGAAATATTACAGTTTCCAAAGGTGCAACTAACTATTATTGATGAAAACAAAACAGTTGTTTTTAGCCCAATAACTAATAAAAACTTACAAAAATCACCAGTAGACATATCTGTATTTTTAAAGTTTTATAAAGAAGTATCCACACAAGTTTCTGGGAATACCATTATTCATGAATTGGTGGTAAAGAATATCCAACTACCAGTTCCGTATAATAAAATAATTCTACATGTTAATAAAACTGACTTTAGTATTCAAAAGCAAGTATTATATCTATCAACAAAAATGCCCTTTGTAGATGAAGAAGGAAAAGATACAGAAGATGTTGGGCGTATGGTTATTACGTTTAAAACAAATCCCATGTCCATAAAAACACCTCAATTACAAAATTATGTGGTTTTAGAACCTAATAAAAAACCGTGCTTGGCTAAGGCTTATGCAGCTTATACTATAATAGATCAATCAAATATTTAAATGATAAAAGCTATGTTCACAAAAAAAAATTATAAGCTTTTTGCTAAAATTAGTTTCCTGTTTACTCTTGTTGGTTTTCAGGCCTTTGCACAAAATTATCAAGAGTTTCAAGCAAATCAATTGGTGGTTACAGGAAATCCATTAAATGTTATAGCATCAGAATTGGAAATTCCAACAGCTATAGACCTTGACGTATATTCATATATTACTTTAAAAGTAAAAGAAAACTCGACACCTTATACAGCTTATAAGTTTTTAGTAACCTTAAAAGTAAGTCCATTACTTCGAGACGGCACTCCAGATGCCGATTATAATATTGTTTTAGAAGTGGAAAATAATTTATCTGCTAGTGGCGGGAATGTAATTGATTTAAAACAGCATATTTTAGAAAATAAATACATAGCTTTAAATGGCATAGAAGTTATAAGCAATACACTTATAGAAAATGGAGTAACTTCTAATGACGTTCCCGCTGCAAGCATTCCTCAAAACATAGTATTAACACTAGGTTATAATAAAACACGTTATTATGAGTTGCCAGAAACGGCACCTATTATTGGAACAACTGTTGTAACTGCCAACAATGAATTACAGATTAATTGGACATCAGTTATACCTGAAGCTCGTTATTACGATGTAGAATGGACTTGGGTAGATAATTACGGAGATGATATTAATACACCATTACACGAAGCCATTATTCGTTTTTCAACTCAAGATTTTGAACGCAACAGTACTAGAGTTCAAACGAGCGAGACCAGTTATTATATTCCTCTAGTTTACAGTAAAGGATATGTTATATACCGTGTTAGAGCTGTTGGTAATTTTTTAAATGATTTAACTAAAAATAAATACAGCCTTTGGAGTAGTGGTAGTAGCGAAAAGTTAACGCTTGCTAATTGGCCACATAAAGAGCTTATTGCTGAAGATCACGAACCAAACAAAAACTGGCAATTTCAAGCCTCTTATGCTGAAGATGGCAAAAAGAAAGAAGTAGTAAGTTACTTTGATGGCTCATTGCGTAATCGTCAAACCGTAACAACCATAAATACCGATAATACTGCAGTTGTTGGTGAAGTTATTTATGATGCACAAGGGCGTCCTGCTGTTGAAGTATTGCCAGTACCCACGAGCGACAATGTATTGAAATATCACAACGGATTAAATCAAGAAGGCGCTTTTAACTTAAATGAAACAGGAACGCCTTATAATTACTTAAATTTTGATTTAAATGCTCAAAATGAAGTAGATACTCCATCTAATAATAAAAAAATGGGAACTATTATTGGAGCTAGTAATTATTATTCACCTTCAAATATATTTGCAGGAGCTGAAAGAGACCGTATTCCAGATGCAGCACAATACCCATTTTCACAAATAGAATACACGCCAGATAATACAGGACGTATACGACGAAAAGGCGGTGTGGGCAAAACGCATCAATTAGGTTCTGGTCATGAAATGGAATACTATTACGGAGTACCAGAACAAATAGAACTTAACCGTTTGTTTGGCTATGCTGTTGGTAATACTGTTCATTACAAAAAGAATATGGTGTTGGATCCAAACAGGCAATTAAGTGTAAGCTATATAGATCCACAAGGAAGAACTATTGCTACAGCATTAGCTGGGGTAACACCATCAAATTTAGAAGGATTGATTGATGAAAAAAATGAACAATTGCATGAAACCTTATCCATCGATCTTCTTAATAAAATAAAAACCACAGATAAAGATACGCCTGAAGATAATAATGAAATTGGTATATCTGGTACATTTGGTGCTTTACAAGATCAATTATCATATAATGCTATAAAAACTGCGGTATTTGATGATACCCGCAGCTTTATTTATGATGTTACCATAGCTCCTTTTAATTTTGGATGTATTGTAAACGGAACAAATCATTTTCAATCTTATAATTTGGATTATGATTTAACCATAGATATACTAGATGAAGACGCAAACAGCCTTTTAACTAACCCCATCTCAGAATTGATTTCTTTAAACGGCACGAACACAGAGGTGTTTTCTTATATAAACAGCAAACTTCCATTAATAAATGTAGAACGAGGCACCTTTACCATTACTAAAAACCTTAAAGTTAATAAACAAGCCGCTGCTGATGCTGCTGATGCTTATTTGTTAAGGTTGCAAGATGAAAACGATGCTTGTTATGTTGCGCCGGAAATTATTTCACCACCACCTATTATCATAGATGGTTGTTTTGAATCGTGTGAAGAATGTGTGCTTAATATTACTAATGTATATGGTAGCGCAGAAACTTATAAAAATGCACAATTGGCAACTTATGCAGAAAGCGAATTGACCCAAACAGAAATAGATGAGCTAAGCATTGAATATATTAATCAATATAACGAAGCCATAAAAGCATGTAATGCACCGTGTAATACTACAGAAACATTTAATCCAGAGGAACCTTTAGAATCCATTTCATGCCAAACGGCTCTAGATCAATTATTAAATGATATGAGCCCCCTAGGGCAATATGGTAATGGTACTGAAGAAGCAGCTGAAATATTATTGAGTATCTTCGAAGCTAATAATGTGCTGTTTAGCACCAAAACAAATACTGTTAGCATTCATAACAGTTGGAAAAATCCAAACCATCCAGATTATGATTCTACTAATAATGGAACTGCTCTTTACACTCAAGGTCATTATTATAATGAAGATGGTACCATAAGTTACATAAAAATACAAAAGATAATAACACCTTCTGAAGTTGAAGGAGGCGATGATACAATTACTTACCAACCAGCTATTGACGAAACAGGAATAAATAGTTTAACACCCACAGATGATGTAGATATATCTAATCAGTATTGGGTAGAACCTAAGTATTTGGTTGAAAGTGATTATATGACACACCCAGATATATGGCAAGATAGTTGGGCATACTCACTATTGCAATATCATCCAGAATATGATTATTTATTGTATAGTAATAAGTTGTGCGAGTTAACAAATGTAATACCTAGTGTTGGTACTTTTAATTCTGATGGTTTTGATGCTTACTTGCAGTCTATTACTACATTTGAAGAGGCCGATACTCCTTTGTTTTTAGGTTCGTTTGCATCATTGATGGATGAAGACCCCTATTTTAAGACATTGATAGGTTCTGGTTCGGATGGTTTCGATACAGCCGTTTTATTGGCAGCCAGACAGAACATAATGAATCAGGCCTTGACTGATAATTTTGATGGAACAGGTTCTAAAATGATGGCTTCTACTCATGCTGCTATAGTTTGTAATAGCCTAGGAAACTGTGTTCTAGACCCAAATATTAGTATTGCTACAATTTTAAATACAATAAGAGCTTTACCAGACGAATCTAAAAAAGACCAATTCTGGAATTCCTATAAAGCCAATTATATAGCACTAAAGCAACGGATTCAATCGGTATTTATAAATGCTTATGCACAAAAGAAGGGTAGTTATAATGGCTGTATTGGGGTTTCAGAAGCTCCTGTGGCTCTAATTGCAAATATTTCAACGTATACTGCTGCATCACAAGTGAAATCTTATTTAGGAACTATTAAACCTTCAGATGGATTATGTAGTTATATAAACGCAAGTGCCTACCAGACTAAGCAAAAACGCTTTTTACCCACGGATATGTATTACAACGCAGGAGCAGATCCTGCCGATGTTATTGCAGATATAGCAGAACAGGTAAACTACCAAAGTTATATTGAAACTGGAGTATGCCCATTAGCAAGAGATTTAGAGATTTATTTGGATGGCTATTTCAAAGATCAAAATGTTTCTCAAAACCCCAATTTAATATTTGAAGGACACTATTTTACACCCCATTTATTTGAAGAATTTGGAGGAATATATCCTGCTGTAAGTCCTATAATTATTAATGCAGATTTAACGTCATCCTCAACTATTACTTTAAGCGTAGGTGGTCTTGATAATTCCAATGTTACCGTTGTCTTACCAGCCGCATACCAATGGAGTGAGTATGATTCTTGGACTCTTACAAGCATAAGTAATATAAATGCCAAATATAATCCAACATCTCAATTGTTTGAATATAAAGCTTTAGCAAAACTGGATGTTAATGGAACATATAAAGAAATAGTCATTTCAGGAGAAACCAAAGCTAGGATATCAGATTGTAGTATTACTAATCCAACAAGTATAGGTGAATATTTAGGTTCTGGAAATACCTTTGATGAAACAGGAAGCTGTAATAAAGAATCTTATTTTTCTAAAGCGATGGTGTTATTACTGAATAATTTAATTGCTTCAAATTCTATTAATAACTCTAGTGTAAATATTACAAATTTATCAACTTATACCAATAGTTATTTACCTGAGTTTTTTGAAGGACGTAGCAACATAACATGGAGTTATTCAGGAGCTAGTACAAATACTTATGTTTTAAACATTGATGGTAATATTGGGTTTCAAATGACTTTGGATGTGGCAATACCAACGGACGTCACTATTACAAGTATTAGTTTTGATTATGAGTATAAAAATGATAAAACGAGTATAATAGGACAAAACATTAAGCTTACTTGGTTAACCAGTACTTTAGCTAAAGTAACAACCGAAGGTACTGTGAAGGAAACTGAAACTACAATACTTAATTTTTTATGTTGTGATGATATCAATGCCTTTTATGAGGTGAATTCATCTATTCATTCAGATATCTCTGCAGGAAGGGGGCTAACAATTACAATTCCTCAAGATAATACTACATGTATTTTTAACTCCACTACAGGCTCCATATACAAGAATCAGTATGGTTTAATAAAAGATACGTCTTTGTCAATATATAAAAATGGAAGTACAAATATAGAAGGAAAGCAAGTTTTACTATATAATACTAAAGAAAATTTTGAAGAAATTGAAAAGCTAATTATTACAGATGTTTACTTTTCTGAGATAAATAATGGAGCAGGAAGTGTCGTTCAAAATGGGTTAATTGATAACAATCAGTTGTATTTAGAATACAATGGTGTAAAAATAAACGCTTCTGATCTACCTTTTACTATTAATAAAAGTGACTTTGTATTACAAAATAATCAGTCATATTTAATTCCAAAGCTAAAAGTAAGATATTCTAATATTGATAAATGCTCTTATGGAAATGCTGTTTTTCTAACGACACTTTTAAAATTTAACTTTGAAATTGAACTATCTACAGGATCACGCATCAGTTGGGATGAAGCTCCTGGGCGAGATAGACCTCTTCAATATGGAGATCGTATAAATATATCTGTAAACAACAAATATTTAAATAATGGCTCTGATTCGGAAGATTCTCAAGACACATATCTAATCAAACCATCATTTATTTTAAGAAAACAGGTAACAAATAATTCAATTGGAGATCCTAATGATACTATACCTGCTGGACAATTTTACTATAAAGACGTTTTTTTTAAACCCATAGGGGTTGGGGTTAATTTAAACGAATTAACCAATATAAAGTTTAATATAAACTTCAGTAATTATTCTTATAATCCTTTCGATTATAGAGAAGCTGAGATAGTAATCAACAGTGAAGTATTCAGTCAATCTAGAAAAAATTTACTAGTATCTTTTGAAGAAGGTGTGGGTTATGGTCAGCGTTATTATCCCAAAAACCGTTTTTCATGGAGTTTATATTACCCCCAATCTTTCAATATTTTTAATTTTTCATATAATATAAATAATCAAGATCGTATTTATAATTTAAATGAAGGTAGTGGTGCTACTATGGCAACAAATGGAATAAGCACCATTAATGTAAGTAATTGGTTTACAGATCCTGTTTTGGGTACGGGATTAAAGTATAATGCTTCCACACAGTCTGAATGGAATGATTTTATTCCCTTTGTTTTTGAGCAAGGAGTCAGTATTGGTTTTAATGGTTCATTGAAGTTTACTGGTGAAATACCATCTAATGATCCCACTTACGGTTATTTTGGACATGTTTTACAATTAGGTTATGAAGATTCTGCACATTCAGAAAATCTATACGAATTTTTTGTTTTTGCAGATAAAGGAGAAAATATAATTGTACCAAGTATTATAGACTGTAATGATGCCACTCAATGCATCGCCCAACCCGTTGTCCCCGTTAGTTGTACCGACAAATACCAAACACTTTTAGGAGTTTTAGCAACTTTAAACATTGCACAAGGAGACTACGATTATATTACCGAAGCAGATTTCTGTAAGTTAAATTTTGCTTATATTACAGATGCTTATAGTACCTATCTAACAGCACTAGGTGTTACTAGTACTAATTCTTTACATTATATAACGATTGGTGAATTTGGTGCCACAGAATTTGGTTATGGTTATAGTGATATTAACAACGTAATCAATGCCTATGAAACGCATGTTTCATATCATAATACACAAGGCGATCCAGATGATATTAAAACTTGGTCGCAATTTACTTCAGATTATTTATATGAAATAACTAATGAAGGGAGTTTTTGTATAAGCCTGCCTGCATCCATATTAACAGCACCTTCAACTGATGGCTATCAGTATCCAGACGACCCCAATAAAAAAACGCCTTGCGAAGAGTTTACAGCAAGTATTTTAGCAAGCTACAGTAAGGATAACTACGACGTCTTCCTTAAAAAAGAAAGAGAAAACTTTATAAATACTTATTTACAATATGCTACTAATAATGTAGTAGAAAACTTCACTATGGAGTATAAAGATAAGGAGTACCAATACACCTTATACTATTACGATCAAGCAGGAAACTTAAAGCAAACCGTACCACCAGAAGGTGTTGATCGATTTACAAAAACCGATTTAGATGCCACAGATGCTAATGGGATAACTTTAAATGATAGAATTAATACCTATAGAAAAGAAAATGTTGCAGAGGAAGCACCAACATTACTTCCAGACCACCAGCTTAAAACAGAATACGAGTATAATTCGTTAAATCAATTAGTATGGCAGCAAACTCCCGATGGTGGTGAAACCCGTTTTGCATACGATGCTTTAGGACGTATAATTGCCTCTCAAAATGCCAAACAGTTAGTCAATAATACCTTTAGCTATACAACCTATGACGATTTAGGGCGTATTACAGAAGCTGGCGAGTTTGTACCTAATCTGGTCATTGCTATCAATGAAATGACGGGTAAACTTGTTTATACCGCAACTAGCTTACCGGTTGAATCCGAAATAAAAATAACAAATCCAGATAATTCGGTTACCACAACCCGCTACCCAGACCAATTAACAGTAGAGAAACACGAAGTAACAAAAACTAAATACTCCACTTATGATGTTAATGTGGCTAGCATTTTCAATACCGTATCAAATGCTTCCAACATTGTGGCAAATGCTAGAAATAGGGTAACAACCGTATATTATTACGATGAGGTAACACCTGCAACAGCATCTATTGATTACCAAAATGTCCTGTATTATAATTACGACATACACGGTAATGTGCTAGAATTGGCACAACATAATAGACTTTTTTCAGAATATGGAAGCAATCCTTATTCCGGATTAAAACATGTGCAGTACGAGTACGACCTAATTAGTGGAAACGTTAACAAAGTATACTACCAAAAAGGAAACCTCGATCAATTCATTCATAAATATGAATACGATGCCGATAACAGAATTGTAAACGTACAAACCTCGTCCGATGGTTATATATGGGAAACCGATGCCTCCTATAATTATTTTGCGCACGGACCATTGGCAAGAACCCTATTGGGTGACAAAGAAGTACAAGGTATCGATTATGCTTATACCTTACAAGGTTGGCTAAAAGGTGTAAATTCCAACACTTTAAACCCCACAATAGACCTAGGAACAGATGGAACAGCCGGCTCTAACGTAGCACAAGACGCTATGGGGTATGCATTAACTTATTATGGGAACAATACCAATAATAATACCGATGAAAACGATTACGCATCCATAGGCACCATAAACGCCTTCTTAAATACCAATACCAATGCACCTACCAATATAAAAAACCTTTATAATGGTAACATTAAGCAAATGGCTACTGACATTGCCGATCTTAACCAAACCACTCTTGGCACACAAACAAACAATTATACTTACGACCAGTTAAACCGTATTAAAAAAATGCATGGGTACAATGCATCTGGTAATCAAAATTATAAGAGTGCGTATACGTATGACAGAAACGGAAATTTAGATTCCTTATCTAGAAGCGCTGCAAACGTTTCAGGTGTTATTACACCTATGGATAATTTTGATTATAAATATCATTTAGATGCCAACCAGAAAAAAATAAATAACCAACTACGCTCTGTACAAGAATTGAGTGTAGCCTTAGACGGCAATTTTGATACTGATATTGATAGTGGTCAAGCCTTAGACAATTATGTGTACGATGCTATAGGTCAATTAATTTCAGATGCTGCCGAAGGCATCACAAACATCAATTGGCGTGTAGATGGTAAAGTAGCAAGTATTATAAAAAGTAATGGGAACCAAATTAAATTCACCTACGATGGTTTAGGGAATAGAATTGCCAAAACCGTATTGCCAGAGAACATTACTACCTTGTATTCGCGCGATGCACAAGGCAATGTATTGGCGGTTTATGAAACAAACGAATCCGATATTAATAATATTACCGCTAATAAAGAAGTAATATTAAAAGAACACCATATATACGGTAGTTCGCGATTAGGTATAGAGGAAAAAAATCTGCAAGCGGCATCAAATACCTATGCGCGCACAGTGGGCGATAAACGCTACGAGCTTAGTAACCACCTAGGCAACGTACTAAGTGTGGTCACCGATAGAAAATTGGTTGCAGATCCACTAAATTTTACTAACTTTACTGCGGACGTTCTTACATATAATGATTACTATCCTTTCGGGATGCTGCTACCCAACAGGCACGGTAACAGTAGCGACTATCGTTATGGCTTCCAAGGTCAGGAGATGGATAATGAGGTTAAGGGAGAAGGGAATAGTTTGAACTACAAATTTAGAATGCACGACCCAAGAGTTGGTCGTTTCTTTGCAACAGACCCATTAACTCATAAATATCCTTGGTATTCCCCGTATCAGTTTGCAGGAAATAAAGTAATTGAATTTAATGAATTAGAAGGGTTAGAAGAGTTTAAGAGACTTACAAATAAAGACTGGACAGCAAGATTTTTTAAAGTTAGAGCAGATGACAATCTTCACGTAATTTCAAAAGTTACAGGAGTTGCCGTGAATGATATTATTCGTTTTAATCCAGGTATTCAAGATGATCCAAACCATA
This sequence comes from Mariniflexile litorale, assembly GCF_031128465.2. GTDB lineage: Bacteria > Bacteroidota > Bacteroidia > Flavobacteriales > Flavobacteriaceae > Mariniflexile > Mariniflexile litorale. Next base: position 1,900,931 of record NZ_CP155618.1, read on the forward strand.
TTGAGGTAGGTCAAACATTAATGCTTCGAGATATGAGTGGTTTAACAATTGGAGATTTTGTTCAGCCAAAACAATCATCTTGGGTTAAAGACTTTATTGTAAAATTAGCCACCTCGAATGAGAGTGGACCTTCAATACAAAGTTCAGCTACAACAGCAATGGATCCTATAGGTACAGCAGTAGAAGAAGTTATAGGCGAAGATATTCCTGATGAAGCACATTATTTGATAGGGGCTTATAATTTATATCGTACGTTAAAAGGAAAAAAACCACGTTCTAAAACAAAAACAAGAACAGTTGACCCAGATCTTCCTGTTGAAGATGGTTCTCGAAAAATATCTTCTGTTGATAATATATCAAGGTCTGTTTCTAAAAAAATCCATACGGGAAAACAAGGAAAACATATAGAAGGTCATAATAACTATCAACAAGGAAAGAGTATTTTAGAAAAAGATGCTCAATCTTTATTGGATGACTTTCATTCTGGTAATTATAAATCAACTAGAATTATTAATGAAGCAAAAACTAGTGTAGATTTTGGAAAACCGATAGGGAAATATGTTGACCCTGTATCTGGAAAAGCTACTTCAACTACCGTAGGAACGGTTATAAATAGTAAGACAGGAGCACATATTGTACCTGCAAGACCAAATCAATAAATTATGAAAGATATAGAAATAAGAACTAGATTATTAATATCTATGCAAAGAGCTTTATTAGGGATGATATATCCATCTATAAGGGCAATAGCTGTGGGGTTTAATAAAACAGAAAAGTTAAAAGTGATTTGCTATTTAGATAGAGAGCCAATAGAATATGATTATGAAAATATTAACGATATAACAGGAGAAGTTTGTTCTGATATTGAATTTGTAAAAGTAGAAGAAGTTTGTGTATTTAATCTTAAGCCGTTTTCTAAACTAGATAATTTAGATTCTTGGGTTTATATTAGGCAAGAAAAGGATACGGCTGATTTACTGGTTTAGTATATACCAATAAAATTAAAAGCTACTGGAAACGGTAGCTTTTTTTATGCGTTAAAGAGTAGCCACATTTTTATTAAAAAAGTCTTTAAACTTCTTTTTGGTAAGAAAAGAATCAATCCCCGCTAGCGCTAGTTTGTAACTAGTGCCGTACCGAGTAAGCAAAGTAAAAGATAACATTAATGATACAAAACGGGTATAAATTTTATGCTCGTTTTTTTATACGGTATTTTTTAAGGTTTGACCAATTGGTCTAAGGTTAAAAGTCGAAGTGTTTACTCATCAATTAATTTGAAGAACTCGGATATTTTTATCTCACGAGCTTCGCATATTCTTTCCAAAGTTGTTAAAGAAATTCCCCGCTGTTCCCTAGTATGGCTACCGCTAGTATTTACTAGTGGCGTACCGAGTAAGTTTTAAGAGTAAGAAAATAAATAAATTAAGAAGCTACTTTAGAAATAGAGTAGCTTTTTTTATGCAATAGCTTTAAGTTTAACAGATTTAATAAGCGCATCAAGGGTATAAAGAATATGGTCTTTGTCTTCGGTATTCATTTGTTGAATATCAATAATACGTTTTAAAAGTTCGTTATCCACTTCAACGGCAACCTTACCTACTAAAAAGTCTAAAGACACATTTAAAACATCCGCAATTTTACTAGCCCCCCGCTCGCGCTAGTTTGTAACTAGTGCCGTACCGAGTAAATAAAGAGATATTGAAATAAAAAGAGAAAGCTTTTACATCAATGTAGAAGATTTTTTGTTTAGCTCGTTTTCTGCCACTAGCTACAAGCTAGCAGTAGCAATGTATAATGCTATAATAAATTATTTGTTCTTTTTATTATATTAGTAACATGAGCAGAAAATACAAGTTTCATAACAAAGCAGGTTTATATTTTGTGTCATTTGCCACAATAAATTGGATAGATGTATTTACAAGAGAAATGTATTTTAATGTATTAGCAGAAAGTATAAACTATTGCCGTAAAGAAAAGGGCATGGAATTATATGCATATTGTTTTATGCCAAGTCATGTTCATTTTATATTTAGATCGGCAAACGATGAACCTTCAGAATTATTAAGAGATTTTAAACGGCATACTTCAAAAAAAAAAATAGAAGTCATAGAAAACAATCCTCAAGAAAGCCGGAAAGAATGGTTGTTATGGATGTTTGAACGTGCAGGTATAAAGAATGCAACAACAAGTAAATATCAATTTTGGCAGCATCATAATAAACCTATCGAGTTATGGAGTGAAAAGGTAATCAAACAAAAAATAGATTATATACATAATAATCCTGTAGAAAGTGGTTTTGTAACAAATGCTGTAGATTGGAAATACTCAAGTGCTAGAAACTTTCAAGACGATAATACAATTTTAGAAATTGATACTGTTGGGTTTCTAGGTTAGGATTATCTAGGAATAAAATGTTAAGTTCTAGAATTTATCTTGATATAATTTGAAACATATTAAAATAGAAACAAAAATGACACTCACATTTTTTTTATAAACAGCTCGAAGGTTTCAACTTCGTGCAGTATTGAGTAAGCAAAGTGTTTGTAAACTTGTAATGTTGTTTGAAGCAATAAAAAATAAAATTTTTTATAGAGATGTAGAGGCTTTTTTGTTTTAGTAGTGGTGGGAAGTTTCAAACTTCCCACGCTGGTGCTAGTTTGTAACTAGTACAGGCAAGAGTAAGAAATAAAAAGATAAAGCTTTTACAGAGATGTAGGAGCTTTTTTTAAGCAATAGCTTTAAGCTTCACAGATTTAATTAAAGCATCAAGCGTATAAAGAATATGTTCTTTATCACCCGGCTAGCGCTAGTTTGTAACTAGTGCCGTCAAAGCTTGGCATGCAAGAAGAGTAATAAATAAAAAGATAAAGCTTTTACAGCAATGTAAAGGCTTTTTTAGTTTTTAAATAGCCCCCCGCTCGCCCCCGCTAGCTAGTTTGTAACTAGTGGCGAAAAGAGTAAGCAAAAACAATAAAAAATAACATTAATGATATAAAACGGGTATAATATTTATGCTCGTTTTTTTATGCGGTAATATTTAAAGGTTAGACTACCGTTATGGCTTCCAGGGGCAGGAGAAGGACGATGAAGTTAAAGGGGAAGGGAATTCTATCAATTATAAATATAGAATGCATGACCCAAGAGTGGGTAGGTTCTTTGCAACTGACCCATTGGCGTATAGTTATCCTCAATATTCTCCTTATAGTTTTAGCGGTAATAAAGTAATAAAGTTTTTAGAACTTGAGGGACAAGAAGAAGGTTCAAACCTTTATGATTTTAACCCAAGAGATTATGGATTGGAACTTGACCAAATTTGGGATAGAGCTGTAGATGGAGCTGGAAATATTATAATTGGAACTCTTTTGGTTCCTGTGGGGGAAAAACAGGAAGGGCAATTGATTAGGAAGTTTATAAGTAAAAATCATAAACTGAATATTCCAGAAACGGTAACGGATAAACAGTTAGGAGAAAGTTTTAATTTTAAGAAAAGGGATAGAAAGGTTGTCGTTGAAGCAGATAAAGGTATTTTAGGAGAGTTGCTTGACCTTACTGCTAGTGGTTTAGATGTAGCAGGAATAATTCCGGGCAAAGGTGGAGTGTTTATGGCTGTCAAAGTATCTCCATTAACAGCTAATTCTTTATCAAGTATTATTAGAGGTTTAAAAATTAGCTCAAGAACGAGACAAATCTTGGATGAATTTGTAGATGTTGGTGGTCAAGGAACTTTTAGACAAGTTGAAGCAGAAGGAATTGCTATTTTTGAAGAAACGTTTCAGACAACAGCGAGAGCTATAAGAAATACTGATACAAAAGCTGGGGATTTTATAGTAACATCTGGGAAATATCAAGGTAAATCAGTAGATTTGGTAAGCGCAGTTGACCATCCAAAATTTGATACTAAAAAGTTCATAAAATCAATTGATGAACATTTTGAGAAAGATGGTGTTGATTTTATAAATGTAGATATAAGAAATTTAGATGATGCAGGGAAAGATTTAGTCAAAAAGCATATAAGTAATTTAAGTGAATCTAATAAAGCAAAAACTATATTAACTGAATAAATAATGGCGACAAGTATTATCAGGTTTAAGGAAAAAAGAATTGATATTAATGATAATTTTTTATTATTAGGTTTATCTTATATAAAGCAAAGCGCAACAGGCAAAGATAATCCTAATTGGTTTAACTTATATATTGATAATGTTATTGATGAAATGTTAGATATAAAGCCAGTAGGATGGGGATATATGGAATTGGATACTTACATTATAGATAGTGAGAGAAAAAAGTTTTTTATTGATGTAATTGATAATACGATTGATGTATTAAAAAATAGAGACTCCAATACGGTAGACTTTACAGAAGCAAATCGTCTTCTGAATTTAAAAGGTTTAGAAGCTTGGAAAGAAAAACATTATGTAGAAATAGAGTATATATTACGTTTTTTAGATGATTTAAAAATACTTTTAGATGATAACACTCCATTAAATCATATACGTTTAATGAAAACCAATTCTAACTAAATAACAAAACACTATAATTTTAAAACGGGTATAAGATTTATGCTCGTTTTTTTATGCGGTAAGATTTAAGGTTAGACCATTTGGTCAAAGGTTAAACTTGATTAGGGTTAATCTTCAAATTTAAATAATTCATAAACCTCAACTTCCAAAGCATCTGCTAGGATTTTTGCAGTACTAACAGATGTATTTATCTGCCCCTTTTCAATTCTGCTCTTCGAAGTGTGCTGTGCGAAGTTTTCAACTTCGTACCGCATCGAGTAAGCAAAGTGTTTGTGAGCTTGTAAGGTTGTTTGAAACGATAATAAATAAAAAAGAGAAAGCTTTTGCAGAGATGTAAATTTAGTAGTGATGCGAAGTTTCAAACTTCGCATAGCAACGTTTCAAACTTCGCATAGCAACAAGTATAGTAATTTCAAGTTTCACATAGCAGAAAAGGCAAATAAGTTTAAAATGCATTTCATCTTAATATTTTTAAATATTTATAGTAATTTTCTTTATTTTTAAACTAATTAAGTAAACAGGTGGCTACAAAATAAGAGATCAATCTAAATCGCAATACGTAACATTTACGGTAGTAGACTGGATAGATATATTTACGAGAAAAGATTACAGAGATATTATTGTATAAAATTTAAGCTATTGCATAAAAGAAAAAGGGATGACTGTATTTGGTTATGTTATAATGAGTAATCATATACATTTAAATATTGCTTTAACAGTAGTTGTATAGTTTTTTATACAAACACCTTACTATTATCAAGGTAAAACCTTAGTTGTTTTTATGGTGTTCCTTTTAATTTTAACCGAATTAGCCAATCTTATTAATTGGGGTAGATTAAAAATAAAACATACGTGAAAAAAGAGATCTTTATTTTGTTTGTTGTTTTTCTGTGTTTCTCATTTTCATCCGATGTGCAAAAAAGAATTGTTCGCGATGGAGAGTTTGATATTGAGTGTTACATATCGACTAAAAAAATTATTTACTTAAATAATAAAAAACTGTATTATTGGTATAAATCGGGAGAGATACACTTCTCACAATCAAATGTTGGAGGAAGTGTGTTGCATAATGAGTATTTAAAATACTATCGATCCAATCAATTGGCAGAAAAAGGAGTTTTTAATTATGGTCTTAAAACAGATGTTTGGAAAAGTTGGCATGAAAACGGACAATTAAAAGAACGAGAAATTTGGAACAATGGCTTTTTAAATGGTGAATACACTAGTTATAATTCTGATGGTGATTTAGTATTAAAAGGCAGATATAGAAACAATTTTAAAGTAGGGTATTGGATTAACTATAAAACCAAAGACACATCATATTATAAAAAAGATTTTAAATTTGATGAGAAACCTAAAAACTTAGTGCAACGTTTATTAAGAAAAAAAGATTCCACTGAAAAAGTTCAAATTAAGTTTGATAAAATAAACAAAAAGAGAGTGGACTCAATCCAAAAAGAGAAATTAAAGAGGGGGAGATTAATTAAAAAAAGAAATGACTCCATTAGAAAAGCTCAAGAGAAGATAAATAGATTGAACCAAAAGACATTGGATTCCATTGAAAAAACTAAAAAAGTTGATAAAGGATTTTTTAATAAATTATTTAAAAGAGGAAGACTAAACAAAAAAGAAGTTGTAAAAAAATCAAAGGAGGAAAATGTAAAAAAAAACTAATTAGTATGTTGAAAATTAGTAAGTTATTTTATTTAATAATATTTGCTCAGTCTTTTTTATTCGTGTGGTATTATTGTGAAAAGTAAATAAATATATTACTTGATATTTTAAATTTAAGAGAGCCTTTTAATCCACTTCTACGTCATCACTGGCTATCACCTTTTGGTAGCAAAAATTACAACATTCATTCTTTGGACGATCTTTCAATGCTAAATTAAAGCATTTGGCCCCGTTTAGAGAGGTGTGGAAAATTTAGAATCCTTAATGTATAAATTAATCACAATTTCCCCGAAAACAATTTTTGAGATGGATCCGTAATCACTCTATTAATGATGGTTTCAGATAATAAAAAAGGACAAATCAAATAATAATGATTTGTCCCTTCATGTACTCAAGGCGGGAATCGAACCCGCACTCCGAAGAACCGGATTTTGAATCCGGCGCGTCTACCAATTCCGCCACTTGAGCTTTAATGGAACCACAAAAATATATATTTTTTCTATATTATTCATAAAAATACTGGGCAATATACTTTTTAGGTTAAAATAAATGTATAAATTTGCACCTCGTTTAAAATAGGGCGCGCTTTTGCGCTATAAAACAACAAGTTAACCATGCCAATTGTGATTACCGAAGCTAAAATTTTTGCGTGTACTCAAAGTAAAGTGCTTGGAGAGAAAATTGCTCAAGCTTTTGGATCCGAATTGGGCAATGTTATTACCTCTACTTATAGCGATGGCGAGTTTCAACCATCATATGAAGAATCTATTCGAGGAACACGTATTTTCTTAATTGGTTCTACCAATCCAGGGCCAGAGAATTTAATGGAAATGTTGTTAATGATTGACGCTGCTAAACGTGCTTCGGCAAGGCACATCACTGCAGTGTTACCTTATTTTGGATGGGCAAGACAAGACAGAAAAGATAAACCTAGAGTGCCAATAGCGGCTAAATTAGTTGCTAAAATGTTAGAAACAGCAGGTGCAACTCGAATTATCACTATGGATTTACATGCAGACCAGATACAAGGTTTTTTCGAAAAACCTGTAGATCATTTATTTGCATCAACCATTTTTCTGCCTTATTTACAAAACTTGAATTTAGATAATTTAACTATTGCATCACCCGATATGGGAGGCTCAAAAAGAGCTTATGCCTATTCAAAAGCATTAGAATGCGATGTTGTAATATGTTATAAGCAACGTTCTAAAGCCAATGTTATTTCGCATATGGAATTAATTGGCGATGTTACTGGTAAAAATGTGGTGCTGGTTGACGATATGGTTGATACCGCAGGTACTTTAACTAAAGCAGCCGATTTAATGATGGAACGTGGGGCATTAAGTGTAAGAGCCATTTGTACACATCCTATTTTATCTGGAAAAGCGTACGAGAATTTAAATAATTCAAAATTAGAAGAACTTATAGTAACAGATTCTATACCTATTAAACCTTTAAGTAACAAAATTAAAGTTTTAAGCTGTGCTAATTTATTTGCCGAGGTAATGGAAAAAGTACATAACAATAAATCTATTAGTTCACAATTTGTAATGTAGGTTCCAAAGACCCACATAAAAGAGAATAATTATTAATAACTATATATTTTAAAAATGAAATCAATTACAATCAACGGATCTCAAAGAGAAAGCGTGGGCAAAAAAGCAACAAAAGCCTTACGTAATGCTGGTCAGGTTCCTTGCGTATTATACGGAGGAGATAAGCCAGTTCATTTTAATTCAGAAGAATTAGCCTTCACTCATCTTGTATACACACCTAATGCGCACACAGTTGTGATTGCTTTAGAAAATGGCGAAAAATACAACGCCATTGTACAAGATATTCAATTTCACCCAGTAACCGATAGAATTTTACACATAGACTTTTATCAGTTATTTGAAGACAAAGAAATTAGCATGGATATTCCACTTGTTTACATTGGAAGCTCTAAAGGTGTTAAAAATGGAGGGGTATTACGTAAAAACAAACGTAGTTTAAAAGTAAAAGCATTACCAGCTAACTTACCAGATTTTATTGAAGCAGATATCACACCGCTTAAAATTGGTAGTAAACTTTACATTACTACATTGCAAAATGATGCTTACAAATTCATGCACCCAGATAATACAGTAGTATGTCTTGTAAGACGTTCTAGAGCGTCAGTAGATGCATTTGATGACGAAGAGGAAGAAGCAGCAGCTGAAGCAGCCGAAGCAGCTGAAGTAGAAGCAACTCAAGAATAGTAACATTCTTAATTAAATATTAAAAGCATTCCGTATTATTCGGGATGCTTTTTTATTTTTACACAATTAGGTATAACCACTTGAACATAAAAATAAAACGATTAAAAATTTGGGCGTTACCCTGTCGGGTCGGGCTATTCGTTGCAAGTCCTCGCTCGTACCTCGCTGTGGGCTTTCCACTACTATCCCTAACGCAGGTAACAGTAATCATTAAAACAACATCATGTGGCAGTTTTTATTAAACGTATTTAAAAAGAAAAATCAAAACGAACAACAAGACACAATGAAAAAATATTTAATAGTTGGTCTAGGAAACATTGGTGCAGAATATGCCAATACCCGACATAATATCGGATTCAAAATTTTAGATCATTTTGCTGCCCAAGAAAACATAACATTTCAAACCCAAAAACTGGGAGATATTGCTACTTATAAACTAAAAGGAAGAACCTTTATATTTCTAAAGCCAAGTACGTACATGAATTTAAGCGGAAAGGCCATAGTATATTGGTTAACAAAAGAGAACATTCCGTTAGAAAATTTATTAGTAATAACCGATGATTTAAATCTTTCATTTGGAAGTATTCGTGTTAAAACTAAAGGAAGTGATGGAGGCCATAATGGGTTAAAAGATACCCAAGCAAAATTAAACACTTCAGCCTATAACCGTTTTAGATTTGGTATTAGTGATGCGTTTAATAAAGGGCAACAAGTTGATTATGTTCTAGGAGAATGGACAAATGAAGAAAATGAAACCCTTAAAGAACGTTTAGATAAATCTATTGAACTTATTAAATCGTTTGGTTTGGCAGGGATAAACAATACCATGAATGCGTTTAATGGAAAGTAAAAAAGGTATCTAAGGAATATGTGTTCTTTATTTGATTACAATATTTTTAGCAATTTTTCTCACACCATCATTTACAATTAATAAATACATCCCAGGTTGCAGGTTATATAATTGCAATTCCTCTCGAAAATCGCCTGCATTTTGGAACGATTTATTAAAAATATATCGACCTCTTATATCAAACATTTTCACATCAATATTTCGTTCCAATGAGCCATTAAGTTTAATAGTAAAAGCTCCTTCATTCGGGTTTGGAAAAATTCTTAAATTTTCAAATCCAAAAGCTTCAATAGTTTCAGTTGGGATGATATTAAGGCTATAATCTTCAACTTCACCATTTATAATATTTTCTTCGGAAGTATGAAAACTACCATCACCATATTTAATAGAAACCCTCATAGTAGTCGTTCCTAATAAAGCATTCATTGGGACTGTAATTGAAAGAGGAGAATTAGCAGTTGGCCCATTAGCCACATTAGTAGTATTTCCTAAATCATAGACTTCTTCAGAATCTTCAAAACTAGAATTTTGATTCCAATCTATCCAAACTTTTATTGAGGTTTCAAAATTACCATTCGTATTTACGTTTACATTTAAAGGGTAAGAACTATTTCTGTTAACAGGTGTAGAAATAGACTTATAATCATTATATCCAGATGATACTGTGGAAGTATTATCAATAGTATTAAACTTCACTAATGAGATAGTTACTTGCTCTGAAACGATATTAAGTGTATAATCTTCAACTTCACCATCAAATCCATTTTCGCAGGCTGTTGGTACCCCATCATCCCTAAATTTAGTTGAAACCCTCATAATGGTGTTTCCGAAACTAGCATCTGCAGGAATAGTAATTGATAGTGGGGAGTTACTAGTAGAACCATTAGATACATTGGTAGCATCGCCTAAATTATATTCTTCACCTGCATCGTTAAAACTACAGTTTTGATTCCAGTCTATCCAAACCTTGGTGCTTGTAGAGAAGTCTCCATCAGTATTGACTTTCACAGTTAAATTATGAATGCTATTTCTATTAACACTTGTAGATATATTTTTATAATCATTATAACCAGAGGTCTTTCCTGACGCATTATTAATGGTGTTAAATTGCACCAATGTGGTACTGGTTTCGTATTCGGTGTTAGCAATAGAATTACAAATCCCATTAAAAAAAGGAAGATTTACATTTTTGTTTTTTGTAATAGAAGCTGAAGTTCCAATAATGTTAGGTGTATAATTTCCTTGTGTAGATATATTATTTATTGTCATTGTAACTGTGCCAGAATTCGCTAATTGGGTGGGCGAAAAAATAGCAGAAGCTCCAGAAGGAAGATTAGTAACACTAAACACGGTATTCTCAGAAAAACCATTTGCAACTACATAATTAAAATGAAATGTAGCTGTGGTTGCTGCACATACGATGGGGTCTAAAATGTCTTCAACTATAAAAAAATCTGGGGTTGGTGAGATGGAAAAATCGAAATTAGAAACGTCATAAAAAATATTATCAGCAGCTTCTACTAGCAATCTAGCAGTATTCGTATCAGGAATGGAAGGCACTGTGTATGCGTGTGTGCCATCATTAGGGGTGTTTGATGCAACAATTATTGGAAATGTTAAACCGCCATCGGTAGATAGCTTAATATTTACAGTTTGACAATTAATGGAGGCATTTGTTGTTTGCCCAACTTCCCAGTTTATAATAACATTGCTCCCTTGAGCCCAAGACACGGGGTTAGAAACTGTAAATGGTGATACAGCTTCAACCGTAATTTTCATAGTATCAAAACTACTTTGTCCTCCACTAGCACTAGCTGGGGCTCTATCTCTTACTGTTAACGCCCAATTTAAGTTACGTCCAACTGTTGAAACCGTTTCCCAATCGCTAATTATAGTAGGGTTGGTTTGTGTTGTATTACCAGCTAATACACTGCTTAACTTTGGAATGTATCTATTTGAATCACTGGAAGGAGGTAAAGACCTATTCATCGAGCCAGATGTTAAATCGGGTCCAAAATTCAAATAATTAACAGAACCGCTATCTATTTGTTCCCAACAGTATGTTAAGTTGTCGCCACCATCAGCATCGGTTGCAGTACCTTTTAACACATAAGCAGTACCCGCAGGAATATTAAAATTAGCTCCTGCATTTGCAATGGGTGAATTGTTTGTAATTACTTCTGTTGTTTGGCAGGTTTTAAATCTTAAATTTTCTAAAATTTGTTTGATGCTGTGATAATGAAAATATGGGTCGCTATTTAATGCGACATTGTTATTTCCTTCTATGCCTGCATATGCCATTATAGTGGTGCCGCTACCTGGTTCTGAGTTTACACCACTTCCTTCTGTTTCATATGCAAAAGTATGACTAGCTCCCATTTGATGCCCAATTTCATGGGCAACAAAATCTATATCAAATGTATCACCTTCGGGCACAGCATTAGCTGGAGAAGTAAAGGCACTACCTTTGTTTTTGTCGTTGTTGTTTAGAACATCATCATTTGTACAAACACAACCAATGCAACCAGCATTTCCACCTCCACCAGTTGCGCCAAACAAATGTCCAATATCATAAGCAGCGTTTCCAATAGTATTAGTTAAATTATTTTGAAGCTGAAGACTCCATCCGTTGGTATTGTTCTTGTTATCTTCGTGTGTGCCTATACTAGCATTCGAATAGGGATCAGTTGAGGTATTGGTATAAATAAGTTGTGGGGCATTAATAAGTTCGAAAGTAACGGCCATATCCGTTTCAAATATTTCATTAACTCTATTTAAAGTAGCGTTAATGGCAGCTAAAGCATCGGCTACAGCATCACCATTTCCAGGAATACCATCGTTGTGATACGCTGTATATTCAGCAGTTGTAGAAATAGCAATTCTAAATTTTTGAAGTGTTTGGTTGTTTGCGCCTCCTTCATTCACCGCTATTTTTGAATTACTACTATTTTTATTAAGGGATTTATTTACATCCTCAAAGGTTTTACATTCAAATCGATTCTTTGTAAAGTCTTTAGAGTTTTTATTATATAACACATATTCATTAGAGCCTTGTGAGGTTGGCTGCATAAAAACCGTTGTGTTATTAATATAAGTAATCATGGTTTGTATGCCTAGTGGCGACATACTCATACGCAACCGCGTTCCAGAATTATTGGTACTTACGCCAATGTATGATTTTATATCTGAATATTTAGCTGCTAAATCGGGAGAGAAAACAGAAGCTTCATAAATTTTAAAAGTTTCTAATTTGCCTTCATTTCCAGGAATGGAAATTGTAGTTGATTTTTGTTTTGTTTTAGAATTTCTAGAAACCGTACCTAAAAGTGATTTTTTTAAGGAAACAGTATTCAGTTCAAATACATGAACTTTACTTTTATCTAAATTTAACTTAGAAATTATTTTAGAATTTTTAATAGTCTGCTTTTTATTCCAAGAAGAATTTTGAGAAGACACCGAAAAGATAGCCAAAAACATTGCTATTGATAAAACATAATGTAGTTTTGCTTTCATAAGAAATATTTGGGGCTGTTTTTTTAATAAACACGAATAACAAATCTAACTTTTTTTAATCAAATTAGCAATTAACTGCTTGTTATGAGCAAAATAAAAAATATTAATACATATAAATCTATTGATCCGACTATAGTTACTATAGGTACTTTTGATGGGGTACATGTGGGGCATCAAAAAATAATTAAGCGTTTAATTAATAGTGGTAAAGACGCAGGGTTAAAATCGGTAATTCTTACTTTTTTTCCCCATCCCCGTATGGTCTTACAAAAAGATTCAGGTATTAAGTTAATTAACACCATTAACGAACGCGGTGCTATTTTAGATGCTTTAGGATTAAATTATTTACTTATTAAAAAATTTACCAAAGTATTTTCACGACTCTCGGCCGAAGATTTTGTAAAGAAAATTTTAGTTGAAAAGCTTCATGCAAAAAAGGTTATTATTGGTTACGACCATCGTTTTGGCAGAAACAGAAATGCCGATATTAACGATTTAAAGAAGTTTGGAACTTTATATGGTTTTGAAGTTGAAGAAATTTCAGCACAAGACATCAACGACGTGGCAGTAAGTTCTACTAAAATTAGAAAAGCTTTAGATGAAGGTGATATTACTAAAGCCAATGCATTTTTAGGCTATCCATTTATGTTAACTGGAAAAGTTGTAAAAGGTAAAGCCTTAGGCAGGCAAATAAATTATCCAACAGCTAATATTCAAATTGCTGAAGATTATAAATTAATCCCTAAACACGGTGCTTACATAGTGAGTTCTATTATTAATAACGAAGTTGTTTATGGCATGATGAATATCGGATTTAATCCAACCGTTGAAGGGCTTGAAGAAACCATTGAAGTCCACTTTTTTAATTTCAACAAAAATATATATAATAAAACCATTCAAATAGATTTATTGCATCGCCTGCGTGACGAGCAAAAATTCGAATCGATAGACGCTCTAAAAGACCAGTTATTAAAGGACAAAGAGGTATCGCTTAGCTATATAAAATCTCGTTTTAATTAATTTGATTTTACTTTCAAAAGAAGTCAAATTATATTCGCAATTCATTAAATTTGCAGCTTAAATTTTCAAGACATGTTACAAGTTCCTTTTATTAGAGAAAACAAAGATTTGGTAATAGCCCGACTAGCAAAACGAAATATGGATGCTACTCAAATGATTGACGATGTCATCTCTTTTGATGAAGAAAGAAGACGTATTCAAACCGAGTTAGACAATATCTTGGCAGAATCGAACACGCTTTCAAAAGAAATAGGCAACTTATACAAGTCTGGGGAAACACAAAAAGCCAATCTTTTAAAGGAAAAAACAAGTCAGTTAAAAGAACTTTCAAAAGAATTAAATGAAACACTTAACAATAAAGTAGAAGCGTTAAATCAATTGCTTTATAAAATTCCAAATGTTCCAAACGAGATCGTACCTGCCGGAAATTCAGAAACCGATAACTTAGAAGTTTATAAAGAAGGAGACATTCCTGTATTGCATGAAGGTGCTTTACCACATTGGGAGTTGGCCAAAAAATACGATATCATCGATTTTGAATTAGGTAATAAAATTGCCGGAGCAGGATTTCCTGTATACAAAGGAAAAGGTGCAAGATTACAGCGTGCTTTAATTGCTTATTTTTTAGATAAAAATACGGCTGCGGGTTATACTGAATATCAATTACCTCACTTGGTAAACGAAGCTTCTGGTTTTGGTACAGGGCAATTACCAGATAAAGAAGGGCAAATGTATCATGTAACCGAAGATAATTTATATTTAATTCCAACAGCCGAAGTTCCTGGAACCAACATTTTTAGAGATGTGGTGTTAAATGAAAGTGAATTGCCAATAGGTATTACAGGTTATACGCCATGTTTTCGTCGTGAAGCAGGAAGTTATGGTGCACATGTTCGTGGATTAAACAGATTGCATCAATTCGATAAAGTAGAGATTTTACGAGTGGAACACCCAAGTAAATCCTATGAAGCGTTAGATGGTATGGTTGCTCATGTAAAAACTATTTTACAAGAATTAAAATTACCTTATAGAATACTTAGATTGTGTGGTGGTGATTTAGGCTTTACTTCGGCATTAACTTACGATTTTGAAGTGTTTTCAACCGCACAAGATAGATGGTTAGAAATATCATCAGTTTCAAACTTCGAAACCTTTCAAGCCAATCGTTTAAAACTACGTTTCAAAAACAGCGAGGGTAAAAATGAGTTAGCCCACACACTAAACGGTAGTTCCTTGGCACTACCACGTGTTTTAGCGGGAATTTTAGAAAACTATCAAACCAAAGACGGTATTGTAATTCCTGAAGTTTTACAAGCGTATACTGGATTTAAAATTATTGATTAAAACAAAAAATAATATTCTAAAAAAAGACATAAAAACTTACAAAACTGTAAGTTTTTATCACTAATAATCGACTAAGTGTGTGATATTGGCGTTTTTCAACGATTTTATCTCAATTTACTTTGCGTATCTAAAAATATTTTCGAAGTTAGGGGCACCAAATCTCTTAAACCACTAACCATGAAGAATATCAAACGTTTAGTAATTTTAATTACATTAATTTTTTTCGCAGGCAAAGTGTTATTTTCAGATTTCGAAATTTCAAAATCCGAAAGCAAAATCACTGCTATTGTAAATAAATAAGGGATCTAATTCTTTATATAAAGACTGTCCCCAATCAGTATTACATCGTTTTTTAAATTAACGGTAGTTAATGGAACTTTTATTTTGGTTGGTTAGTGCCCGAATTTCTATTCGGGCATTTTTTTATAATTATATTAGCAAAAGCTACCCAGCGTATTTGTTATCTTTACCACATGAGAATTCTATTTATTTTATGCTTTCTATTTAGTGTGCATTTGTACTCGCAAGAAGATGCATTGGCTAGAGATTATTATAAAAAGGGGGATTACGAAAAAGCGCTATTTGAATATAAAAAATTATATGCGCAATCCCCTTCAAGTATTAATTATATCTTTCAAGTACTTAACTCTCATCAAGAACTGGAACAATACGATGCGGCAGAATCGTTTTTATTAAAACTCATGAAGGGTGTTAATTATCCTGCATTTATGGTAGAATTAGGATATAATTATCAGCTTAAAAACGATTTAGTAAACGCTAATATCCATTATAATAAAGCATTGACTAGTATTGATGAAAATCCAAGCAATGTGTATTCTATTGTTAGAAGTTTTCAAAGCCATTCCCTCGTAAATCAAGCTGTTATTGCATATGAAAAAGTCATGCTATTAAAGCCAGATTACAATTTTAACCTGCAATTAGCCCAGTTATATGGTGAGCAAGGAAATATTGAAAAAATGTTTATTAGTTATGTCGATTTTGCAGAGGCCAACCCCAATGTTTTAGCTAATATTAAGCGTGCTATAAGCGATTTTATAAGTGAAGATAGCGAGAATGAAAACAACATTATTTTTAGAAAAATTTTACTTAGAAAAGCGCAACAAGAACCAAACGTTCTTTGGAATGAGTTACTAAGTTGGTTGTTTATTCAACAAAACGATTTTAAAAAGGCATTTGCACAAGAGAAAGCTAGTTTTAATCGACAACCCGAAAGTTTATACAGAATAGAAGAATTAGCAGACATCGCATTCAACAAAAATGAACTAGAAATTGCTAAAGAAATTTACACATTTATAACAATTACCGCTCAAGATTTAGATGTTTTATTAGTAGCTCATTATAATTTACTTCAATTAGAAACAAAACAAAGCTCTAAAGATAATTATCATACTGTTGATGCTAAATATCAAGAAATCTTTAATAAGTTCGGCACTTTTTCACAAACCTTAAAACTTCAAATAGCATATGCTCATTTTTTGGCATTTAATAAAAATGAGACCAAAAAAGCAACATCTTTTTTAGAAAAAACATTGGAGTTACCACTATCCGAACAACAAAAAGCAGAAGTAAAATTAGAATTAGGTGATATTTTGGTGCTACAAGAAAAATTTAATGACGCCTTAATTTACTACACACAAATACAACGAAATTTAAAAAACAGTACCCTTTCTCAAGAAGCCCGTTACAAAGTAGCCAAAGCGAGTTATTATAAAGGCGATTTTAAATGGGCAGAATCGCAACTTAAGGTGTTAAAAGCATCTACATCGCAACTTATTGCTAATGATGCTTTAGATTTAAAACTACTTATTACCGATAATAAATATGAGGATTCTTTACAAACGGCTTTAAGAAAATATGCAAAAGCCGATTTGTTGTCTTTTCAAAACAGAAATGATGAAGCAATTACGGTTTTAGACACTATTTTAAACGACCATAAAACCGAACCCATTATACCACAAGCCTTATTTAAGCAAGCGCAATTATTTGAAGATAAATCCCAATTTGAAAAAGCTGAAGC
The DNA here is from genome assembly GCF_031128465.2 of Mariniflexile litorale. Taxonomy (GTDB): domain Bacteria; phylum Bacteroidota; class Bacteroidia; order Flavobacteriales; family Flavobacteriaceae; genus Mariniflexile; species Mariniflexile litorale. Next base: position 1,918,133 of record NZ_CP155618.1, read on the forward strand.
TAATTACAATGCTATTATTACAAATTATGGTGAAGGTATTTTAGTTGATGATGCTTATTTTAAGTTAGCAGAACTTTATGAAAAGCAATTAAATCAACCTGAAAAGGCAAAAGCGTTATACGAAAAGATTATTTTTAATCATGCCGATAGTATTTACTTTGTTGAAGCAAGAAAACGATACCGAGCTTTACGTGGAGACGCTATTAATTAGATGTCAAAAAAATCTAGATTTTCAAATTAATTTGGGCTATTTCAACTAAACAAATCAACAAAAAACAAATTAATATTAAATGTATATATACAACGTTACCTCAAATGTAGATGAAAGCATTCACCAGCAATGGCTAACATGGATGAAAGAAGAGCACATTCCAGAAGTATTAGCCACAGGGAAATTTGAAAAAGCAATTCTTACCAGAGTTTTAATAGAGGAAGAAATGGGTGGTTTTACCTATGCAGTGCATTACCAAACACCATCGCGCGAAACTTTAGAAGCCTATTATAACGAAGATGCTCCAAGATTAAAAACAGAAGTGCTTAAAAAATTTGCCGATAAAGTATTATCGTTTAGAACTGAACTGGAAATTGTCGATGAGTATACTGTTACTTTTAACTAGATGATTAACGGGTTTTGATGCTCTTCAATTTTCTCAAAAAAATTATTAGCCGTTTTTCAATATAACTTTGTGACTCTGTGTCTTTGCAAGTAAAACTTAGTATCTTCGTGTTTCTAGCTTTCAATTAATAAAAATATTCGTAATTCGTGGCAAATACCTCAAACCAGCATCATGTAAAAGCAAAAAAGCATTTAGGACAACATTTCTTAAATGATGAAGATATTGCGCAAAAAATTGCCGATACGCTTACTTTAGATGGCTATAAAACAGTTTTAGAAATTGGCCCAGGTATGGGCGTACTTACCAAATACTTGCTTAAAAAAGATGTTACTACGCATGTTATTGAAATTGACACCGAATCGGTTGCCTATTTAGAAGCTAATTATTTAAATCTAGCATCCAGAATTATTGAAAAAGATTTTTTAAAATACGATTTAAACGAAATATTTAAAGGCGAACCGTTTGCTATTATTGGCAATTTTCCTTATAATATTTCAACCCAAATTGTTTTTAAAACTTTGGAAATGCGCGATCAAATCCCTGAGTTTTCGGGCATGTTTCAAAAAGAAGTAGCCGAACGCATTTGCTCAAAAGAAGGTAGTAAAGTGTACGGTATTTTATCAGTGTTGGCACAAGCTTATTACGATGCCGAATATTTATTTACTGTACCACCAGCGGTGTTTAATCCGCCACCAAAAGTAGAATCGGGTGTGTTGCGACTTACAAGAAAGCCAGATTATTCCTTGCCTTGTGACGATGCTTTATTTTTCAAAGTAGTTAAAACAGCATTTCAGCAACGAAGAAAAACACTTCGTAACAGTTTAAAAACACTCAACTTAAGTGATAATTTAAGAGAAGATAGTATATTTGATAAACGTCCGGAACAATTAAATGTGCAGCAGTTTATAGAACTCACACAGTTAATTGAAAAAGATATATAAACATCGCATTTTGTCTGAAGAAATAGAAAACATACAATTTGAATTAACCGATGATTTAATCAGTCAGGTAGAACTTCTTATTGAAGCAAGTGATGATAAAGCACTTCAAAAGCTTTTAAAAGATTTTCACTACGCCGATATTGCCGAAATTTTAGATGAATTAAACTTAGAAGAAGCAGTATATATTATCAAGCTTCTAGACTCTGAAACGACTGCCGATATTTTAATGGAGCTCGATGAAGACAATCGAGAAAAGGTATTAAGAAACCTCTCTTCAAAAGAAATTGCTGATGAGATTGGTGAATTAGATACCGATGATGCTGCCGATATTATTTCAGAATTACCCGAATCTCGTAAACGAGAGGTAATCTCGCATATTGAAGACGAGGAACATAAGGCCGAAATTGAAGAATTACTAGCTTATGATGAAGATACTGCGGGTGGATTGATGGCAAAAGAGCTGGTTAAAGTCTACGAAACATGGACTGTTGCAGGTTGTTTACGCCGTATTAGAGGTCAAGCAAAAGAAGTAACCCGAGTACACTCCATTTACGTAGTGGATAAGAAAGATAAACTGGTTGGGCGCCTATCTTTAAAAGATCTTATTGTTGCCAAAAGCGACCAAAAAATTGCAGAACTTTCCAACTCAAGTGTCGACTATGTTAATGTACATGATGATGCCGAAGACGTTGCTAAAATCATGCAAAAATACGATTTGGAAGCCATTCCAGTAGTAGACGATAATCACATATTATTAGGTAGAATTACTATCGATGACATTGTAGATGTCATGAAAGAAGAAGCCGAAAAAGACTATCAATTAGCGGCAGGTATTACAGCCGATGTAGAGGCGGATGATAGTATTTGGGAACTCACCAAAGCCCGTTTACCATGGCTATTAATAGGTATGGTTGGTGGTATTGGCGCAGCAAGTATTATTGAGAGTTTTACCGGCTATATGGGAGATTTTATTATACTATTAAGTTTTGTACCATTAATTCAAGCAACCGCAGGTAATGTTGGTGTACAATCTTCAGCTATTGTGGTTCAAGGTTTAGCAAACGACAGTATAGATGGAAATGTTTTAAAACGTTTGTTTAAAGAATTTTTACTGGGTTTAGTTAATGGACTTGCCATTGCATTAATCGCCATAGTCATCACTCATTTTCTATTTAAAACGCCATACAATGTATCCTTAACCATAGGTTTAGCATTAATAGCCGTTATCATTATGGCAGCCCTAATTGGAACTTTTGTGCCTATTTTTTTAGACAAGCGAGGTATTGATCCCGCCGTGGCTACAGGGCCATTTATAACAACTAGTAACGATGTTTTTGGTATTTTAATGTACTTTTTAATAGCGAAACTTATTTTAGGTTTCTAGAACATTTGGGCGTTACCACAAGGGTCGGGCTATCCATTACAATCTTTTTAAAACGTCATAGTTGGTAGTGAGCGATGTGGCTTTCTACCAATTATTTACATAAAAGCTAGTTTAGTGTTAGCCAGTTTTTAAAAAGGATTTCCACTTCTATCCCTAACGCAAGCATATCAGTAAAGTTTACTTAGAATTTAATTTTTAGTTTTGTTTGTTTAAAACTTCATAAATTTACAAGCTAATATTAGTACATGAAACTTCCATAACAAGCTCTCCTCTATCCCCAAGGGAATGATTATATGGAATACTATGTGTCCAATAAAAAATAAGTATTAAATACCCATGAAAATCCTTCATCTAGACAGCAATCACAAACTATTAATCAATCAACTTAACAATTTAGGGTTCATCAATCACGAAGACTATTCATCTTCAAAAGAGGAAATTGAAGCTAAAATTAAAGAGTACGATGGTATTATTTTAAGAAGTCGATTTTCCATAGACAAGCAATTTTTAGATGCTGCTACCAAGTTAAAATTTATAGGTCGTGTAGGTGCAGGTTTAGAAAATATAGATTGCGATTATGCCGAACAAAAAGGCATCACATTAATAGCAGCGCCAGAAGGTAATAGAAATGCCGTAGGCGAGCATGCATTAGGTATGTTGCTCTCCCTTTTCAACAAACTAAATAAAGCAGATCACGAAGTACGAACAGGCAAATGGCAGCGTGAAGCCAACCGAGGCATTGAACTCGATGGTAGAACTGTTGGTATTATTGGATATGGTAATATGGGGAAAGCATTTGCCAAAAAACTTCGAGGGTTCGAGGTTGAGGTGTTATGTTATGATATTAAAAAAAATGTGGGAGATGCCAATGCAAAACAAGTATCTCTGAAAGAATTTCAAGAGAAGGTTGAGGTTGTTAGTTTGCATACGCCACAAACACCTTTAACTTTAAATATGATAGATGCTAATTTTATCAATCAATTTAAAAAACCATTTTGGTTTATAAATACTGCTCGGGGTAAAAGTGTGGTGACTAAAGATTTGGTTTTTGCTTTAAAATATGGTCAAGTTCTAGGTGCAGGTTTGGATGTGTTAGAATATGAGAAAGCTTCTTTTGAAGATATGTTTACTTCAACCATGCCTGAACCATTTCAATATTTAATAGCAGCCAAAAATGTATTGTTAACGCCACATGTTGCTGGCTGGACGATTGAAAGCAAAGAAAAATTAGCACAAACCATCGTGGATAAGATTAAAACGAATTTTGGTTAACATTATATGCCCCTTCGTGAAGTTCCAATGTATAATGCGGTGTTAAAAACAAACCTTTATTAAAATAGAAATCCCCTAAAGATTTTAATCTTATGGGGATTTCTTTAGTATTAAATTACTAATCTGATTTAATTCGATAAAATTATTTTTTTGACAATAGTTTTATTTTCTAGAATTATATAGCAAATATACATTCCTGATGGAAGTGTTCTATTTTCATTAAACTTTAGATTGTAATTTTTTAATGAATCCATTTTATCATTCATTAATGTTCTTACCAAAACACCTGTAGGAGAATATACTTCTACCCTGATATTTTCACTTTTAGAGCTCTTAAATGAAATATTTACCTCTCCTTTAGAAGGGTTTGGAAATACTAAGGCTTCAAAAGGAGTGTCTTCTGTAACTGAGGCTACACTTACCAGAGAAGAAGAAGAAGATGCACTAACCGAAGATGCTACAATATCACAGATTGAATCTACAAAAAAGGACTTCTCTGTTATACAACCAGTATCTTGGTTTTCTACAAAAACGGTATACGTACCTGCATCACTAACCGAGATAGGGTTTTGATTAATAGGAAATCCTTCCCAACGTATGAAAGCACCCGTAACATTACTACTTGCTGTTAATTCGGCTGTTAAAAAGTTACAATCAATAACCCCATTGTTACTGGCATTTATACTAACGATAGGTTTTGTGTCTTGTTTAGTAACAGTAACAAATGCTTCTGTTATACAACCAGTATCTTGGTTTTCTACAAAAACGGTATACGTACCTGCATCACTAACCGAGATAGGGTTTTGATTAATAGGAAATCCTTCCCAACGTATGAAAGCACCCGTAACATTACTACTTGCTGTTAATTCGGCTGTTAAAAAGTTACAATCAATAACCCCATTGTTACTGGCATTTATACTAACGATAGGTTTTGTGTCTTGTTTAGTAACAGTAACAAATGCTTCTGTTATACAACCAGTATCTTGGTTTTCTACAAAAACGGTATACGTACCTGCATCACTAACCGAGATAGGGTTTTGATTAATAGGAAATCCTTCCCAACGGATGAAGGCACCCGTAACATTACTACTTGCTGTTAATTCGGCTGTTAAAAAGTTACAATCAATAACCCCATTGTTACTAGCATTTATACTAACGATAGGTTTTGTGTCTTGTTTAGTAACAGTAACAAATGCTTCTGTTATACAACCAGTATCTTGGTTTTCTACAAAAACGGTATACGTACCTGCATCACTAACCGAGATAGGGTTTTGATTAATAGGAAATCCTTCCCAACGGATGAAGGCACCCGTAACATTACTACTTGCTGTTAATTCGGCTGTTAAAAAGTTACAATCAATAACCCCATTGTTACTAGCATTTATACTAACGATAGGTTTTGTGTTTTGTTTAGTAACAGTAACAAACGCTTCTGTTATACAACCAGTATCTTGGTTTTCTACAAAAACGGTATACGTACCTGCATCACTAACCGAGATAGGGTTCTGATTAATAGGAAATCCTTCCCAACGGATGAAGGCACCCGTAACATTACTACTTGCTGTTAATTCGGCTGTTAAAAAGTTACAATCAATAACCCCATTGTTACTGGCATTTATACTAACGATAGGTTTTGTGTCTTCTTTGGTAACCTGTGCAATGGAAGTACTAGTACAACCACCAGTTGCTGAAGTAACGGTTACTGTATAGTCTCCCTCTGTATTTACTGTTATATTTTGTTGATTTGAGGCAAAACCATTAGGTCCTGTCCAACTGTAAGTCACGTTGGGAGTTGTAGTGTTTGCTGTAATCTGTACTTGTTCAGTTGCACAATTAATAATTCCAGATACACTAGTTTCTACTTGAATATCTTCCAGTATTACAGTGTTCTTTACTTCTATATTATCTAAATAATAGATTTCTGTTGGATCCGTCGTGGTAGAACGCGCTAAAATCTGTAAAGTTGTTCCATTTAAATTTTCTGCCGAAACCGTAATAGCGCCTTCGTTTCCATTAATAGAAGCTAAGCTTTCGCTAAATAGGGTTTCTGTTTGACCATTGAGTTTATAATATAATCTTAGATAATCTAAGCTGCTTCCGCTGTTCTCCATGGCACCAGAACTACTAATATCAGCAGAAATGGTTATTTTAGTTAAATTTTCAATATTTATAATTCCAGAGGACCATACTCCCTGATTACCAGATCCAGTATCACTGATTAAAAATTTATTAGAATCCACTTCAAACTTACCACTCCCGCTTGCGTTTGCTGAGGTCCAAGCAGTTGACCCAGTATCCACTTTTGTTCCATTTGAAAGATTTGAAAAGTCTTCTAACCAAACTATAGATTCAGTTTCTCCAGTGACGTAACTTACTGCAACTGTAGTTGAATTAGTGCATGTAGAATTCGTTACTGTTAAAGTATAATTACCCGCAGTACTGACCATAATATTTTGATCTGAACTGGTAAAACCATTCGGTCCACTCCAACTATAACTAGCTCCTGCTATTGAAGATGATCCGTTGATAGTGACTTGTGAATTAGCACAAGAAAGAGTACCAACAACTTCCGCAGTGGCTACAATATTAGCAGCACCTGTCCCCGTTACTTTTATATTATCAAAAAAATAGAATTCGCTATCTCCTGTGCTTTTAGTTCTAATGATAATTTGAACAGTATTTCCATTAAATAAAGGAGAAGCATAGTTTTTTAATGAAAATGCGCCGTCTCCATCTTCATTGGCAAACATAATTTCATTTCCAGTGCCTATCTTATAATACACTCTAAAATAATCCTCTCCACTATCTAGTGAACCAATTCCTTCTGCATCCAATGAAATTTGAACATCTGTTAATGAAGAAATATCAATAATTTCAGAAGACCATAACCCTATGCCAACAGAAGAGTCTAGACTGGATCCATTGGCAACAAATTTATTATCAATAACTTCCATTAAACCATTTTGTATCCCAGAAGCATCAATACTCCAAGCAGTTGCTCCTGTATCTACTTTTGTTCCATTAGCAAGATCATTGAAGGTTTCCAACCAAACGGTTTGATTAGTACCTCCTGTTGAAGAAGTATTTACAGTAACTGTAGTAGAATTAGTGCATATAGAATTCGTTACTGTTAAAGTATAATTACCCGCCGTGCTTACCATAATATTTTGATCTGAACTGGTATAACCATTCGGTCCACTCCAACTATAAGTAACACCTGCTATTGAAGATGATCCGTTGATGGTGACTTGTGAATTAGCACAAGAAAGAGTACCAACAACTTCCGCAGTGGCTACAATATTAGCAGCACCTGTCCCCGTTACTTTTATATTATCAAAAAAATAGAATTCGCTATCTCCTGTGCTTTTAGTTCTAATGATAATTTGAACAGTATTTCCATTAAATAAAGGAGAAGCATAGTTTTTTAATGAAAATGCGCCGTCTCCATCTTCATTGGCAAACATAATTTCATTTCCAGTGCCTATCTTATAATACACTCTAAAATAATCCTCTCCACTATCTAGTGAACCAATTCCTTCTGCATCCAATGAAATTTGAACATCTGTTAATGAAGAAATATCAATAATTTCAGAAGACCATAACCCTATGCCAACAGAAGAGTCTAGACTGGATCCATTGGCAACAAATTTATTATCAATAACTTCCATTAAACCATTTTGTATCCCAGAAGCATCAATACTCCAAGCAGTTGCTCCTGTATCTACTTTTGTTCCATTAGCAAGATCATTGAAGTTTTCAAGCCAAACGGTTTGATTAGCACCTCCTGATGAAGAAGCAACTACTACAGAAGTAGTACCACTGCATCCTGAACTATTAGTTATTGTAAGTGTATAAGTTCCAGCGGTATTTACCGTTATATCTTGGGTATTTGCGCTAAATGCATTAGGCCCTGTCCAAAGGTAGGATACATTACTAACTGAAGATCCTCCTCTTATGATTACATTAGAACCACCACAAGACAAAGCTCCTTCAACAACAGCAGTTGCTACGATACTTCCTGTTCCCGTAGCTGAACTGGTAACTTTAACGTCATCTAAAAAGTATTTTTCATCAGAGGCAGAGTTTTTGAATCTAACAATGACTTGCAGTGTTTGACCATTTAATTCAGAAGAACTGGCTAAAGCATTACCAACACCAGTTGATGTACTTCCTAATCCGGAAGTATCAGTAAAAAAGGTCTGTTCTGCACCCCCATTTAAAATATAAGCGACTTTTATAAAATCTTCGCTTTCAAAACTACTACTCGTTTCGCTCCTTAACAAGGCTGATATTTTAACATTAGGCTGACATGAAATATTAATAACTCCTGACTTCCATATCCCTTCATTTGTTGAATTAAAAGAAGCTTTGAGTTCATTGTTTTGAACTGAAAAAGTTCCTGCAGCTGAATTTTGTAAAGACCAACTAGTTACTCCAGTGTCATTTGTAGTCCCGTTACTAAGACTAAAATTTTCATACCATATGGTGTTTCCTGCGGCTAATCCAGAAAGCTTAACATCATCCAGAAAATATTTTTCATCAGAGGCCGAGTTTTTGAATCTAACAATAATTTGCAAGGTTTGACCATTAATTTGAGTAGCAGTTGCAGTGGCATTACCAACTCCAGTTGATGTACTTCCCAATCCAGAAGTATCTGTGAAAAAGGTTTGTTCCGACCCTCCATTTAAAATGTAAGCGACTTTTATAAAATCTTCGCTTTCAAAACTACTACTCGTTTCGCTTCTTAACAATGCAGAAATGCTCACATTGGACCACGAAGAAATATCAATAACTCCTGATTTCCAAATGCCTTCATTTGTTGAATTAAAAGAAACTTTGAGTTCATTGTTTTGAACTGAAAAAGTTCCTGCAGCTGAATTTTGTAAAGACCAACTGGTCGATCCAGTATCATTTGTAGTCCCGTTGTTAAGACTGAAATCCTCCAACCATATTACACTATCGGTTGTATAGGTCCATCCCATAAAGTTTGTACTATTAATAATGGGATCATCTGAGTTGGCTGATGCTGGTGTTATGTTGCATAACATTAGCAATAGCATTGCGAGAGGTTTAAAAACCTCTTTCTTCAAGTAAAATTTAATCATAGGTTAAGTTATTTAATTAGACCAATGAGGGATAAAGGGTGTTTTTCTATTATTTTCTTAATGATTCTAGAATATTTTGAGACAAATATTTTTATCACAACTATCCGAAAATTCATAAGCTAAAAATAGCTTGAGAGACCCTTGTTTTTGGTTTGCGCGCTAAAATACAAATAAACTTTTACTTCGTCAAAATTATTTATTTTGTTCTATGTTAGGTGCTTACGTGCTGTTCCGAAACACATCATAGTAACAATGTAGTAGTGGATATAAAACCTGTGGTCACTTTGTAGTCTTCGTTTTCTGCTATGGAAATTGTAATTATGGGAGCTATTAATTTAGAGGAAAAGCATCCTTTTTTAAATTTATTTTCTTTACAATTGCCAGAAGCATTTCAATATTTAATGCATCCTGAAAATGCTTTATGAACACTTCATGTTGCTGGGTAGACTAATGAAGGTTAAAAAATAGGACCACCCATTGTAAATAAGATTAAACCAAATTTTTGTTAAATTTATAGAATGAAGAAAACCATTCTTGTTTTTTCGCTTTTAATTTTGGCGCTATTTCTATTATTTCAAGTTAGTACCTATTCCATTAATTCGGGTAGCATAAAAATAGAATTTGGCATTGCTCTAATTGCTATAGTTTTTTTTATAATTGGTATTTACATCAATAAAAGAAGTCTTCATAAACCCATAGATTGTTCTGAAATCAATCGCAAAAAAATTGAAGACTTAGAAATTACAGCGCGAGAATACGAGGTACTTCAAGGTATTTCGGAAGGCTTATCAAACAAAGAAATTGCAGATAAATTATTTCTATCCGAAAGCACCATTAAAACCTATGTTTCTAATTTACTTGTTAAGCTGAATGCTAAACGTAGAACCCAAGCTTTACAAATAGCTAAAAATCTTCAAATTATATAAAACTTCTTTATTTTATATAAAAACAAATGTGTTTTGGTACTTTAGTATGACTTTATAAACACACGCCTTAGCTAATTTTGAATTGTTGAAATTTAAAAACATACTATCATGAAAAGCACAGTTATTAAATATGGCATGTTCGGGTTGTTAACAGGTATTGTTATTTTTTTGGCAGCCATTTTATTAGGAAAAGAAATGAGTTATTCTACCCAAGAAATTCTTGGTTATGTCTCAATGGCGGCTTGTTTATCCTTTGTGTTTTTTGGTATCAAACATTATAGAGATCAAGTAAATAATGGTGTTGTTAGTTTTAGAAAAGCTTTAGTTATTGGAGTGCTTATTTCCATTTTGGTTGGTGTGGGAGTTGGTATTGCCGATTATATTTACACAACGGTAATTAACCCAGATTTTGCTTCAGAGTATTTAGAAACCACTTTAAAAACTATGAAAAGCAACTTGACAGCAGAAGAATTTAAGGTTAAAAAAGTAGAACTCACTAAGCAAATGACAGATTATGGTGGTTCTGGGTTCATGGCCTTTTTAATGTTTTTCACTGTGGTTCTTATAGGATTTGTTATATCTTTAGTATCAGGATTAATACTTCAACGTAAATAAATACTAGGTGTAATAGGCTAATTCAGATGAAGATTACATCAATCAACATCAAAAGAACGATAAGAACGCTCTAAGAAGTTGAGATAATTTATAAATAAAAACAGATGAAATTAGGAGCTTTTTCAGTACGTCTTAATGTTAAGGACATTAAAGCGTCAAAACAATTTTATGAAATCTTAGGATTTTCAGTATTGGGTGGTAGCATGGATAAAAACTACCTCATCATGAAAAATGGCAATACATTAATAGGATTATTTCAAGGGATGTTTGAAACTAACATTTTAACCTTTAATCCAGGGTGGGACGAAAATGCGGACAAGTCAGATTCATTTGATGATGTACGTGACATTCAAAAGCACCTAAAGAATGCAGGTGTAAAATTAGAGTATGAAGTTGAGACCAACACAACTGGTCCAGCTAGTTTTATGGTTCACGACCCCGATGGGAATACAATTCTTTTAGATCAACATATTTAATTTCAAAATTGATAAATTAACTAAAAATGAAAAAAAGAGTTACAGGTATTGGCGGTTTGTTTTTTAAAACAAAAGATCCTAAAGCAACACAAGACTGGTATAAAAAACATTTAGGGTTTAATACTGATGATTATGGATGTACCTTTTCTTGGAAAGATAACGAAGGAAAAGATTGTTCAACCCAATGGAGCCCGTTTGCAGAAGACACCAAATATTACGAGCCCTCCAAAAAAGATTTTATGTTCAATTATCGGGTTGAAAATTTAGTTGAATTAATAGCGGTTTTAAAAAAAGAAGGGGTTACGGTTGTTGGTGATATTGAAGAATATGAATACGGAAAATTTGGTTGGATTTTAGATAACGATGGTAATAAAATTGAACTTTGGGAACCATAGACACTACTTTTTTATAAATAAATTCTATTTTTACCCAAAACCCATCATCTAAGTTGACATATTTCGAAATTCTACAATCATTTCATTTAACAGTATTACAATGGGTAGCTATTTGTTTTGCTGTTTTTTTATTGGGTTTATCTAAATCTGGCATAAAGGGTATTGGAATTATTATTGTTGTAATACTTGCTTTTGTTTTTGGTGAAAAAACATCTACAGGTATTTTACTCCCTATGTTAATATGTGCCGATATTTTTGCAGTGGTGTATTATAACAAGCATGCCCAGTGGCATTATATAAAAAAACTATTGCCTGCTATGGTTATTGGGGTTTTAGTAGGTGTCTGGGTAGGCAACGATATTTCTGAAGCTATTTTTAAACGCATCATGGCAGTCATCATTATTGGGTCTGTACTCATCATGTTTTATATGGAAAACCGAAAATCTAACGCTATACCAACTAATAAATGGTTTTCTAATTCAACAGGTTTTCTGGCTGGTTTTACCACCATGGTTGGTAATTTAGCAGGACCTATTTCTGATATTTATTTTCTAGCCATGCGTATGCCTAAAAATGAATTTATAGGTACTGCTGCTTGGTTGTTTTTTATAATAAATGTATTTAAATTACCCTTTCATATATTCGTTTGGAATACCGTAAGTGCAAAGACCTTGGTTTTAAATTCAGTTTTAATACCCATGATCATTCTTGGCTTTTTCCTAGGAGCTTATATTGTGAAACTTATTTCGAATGTTAATTACAGACGGTTTGTATTTTTAGTTACTGCTTTAGGTGGTATAATTATGTTGTTTAGATAATATATAAGTTTTATTCCTCATTAGTCTCCGTAAACTTACGCTCTAATTCTGTTTGAAACTCTTCCATTACGGGACGTACGGTACTTTCTGGTAAATCTTCAATTCTAATATACATAAGCCCATCTACAGCATTATTGAATAAAGGATCCACATTAAAAGCCACCAAACGTGCATTCTGTTTTATGTACTTTTTAAGTAATACAGGCAAGCGTAATGCTCCTGGCTCGATTTCGTCAATAATCTTATCAAACTTGTTTAAATCGGCTTCGGTTTCATCAAAAACAAAGTCTTTATCGGCATCTTTTAACTTTACTTTAAATTCCTTTTTAGGGTGTACATATTGCGCAATATACGGGTCGTAGTAATGCGATTTCATAAACTCAATCATTAATGATTTTGAGAAATTTGAAAACTGGTTACTAATACTCACACCACCTATTAAAAATTTATGTTCAGGATATCGAAGTGTTGTATGTACAATACCCTTCCAAAGTAAAAACAACGGCATCGGTTTTTGTTGGTATTCTTTAATAATGAATGCACGTCCCATTTCGATAGACTGACTCATCATTTTATGTAATTCGGGTTCAAATCTAAAAAGGTCTTGTAAATAAAAACCATCAATCCCGTATTTTTCAAAAATTTTAGAACCTAAGCCCATTCGGTAAGCACCAGCAAGTACATTACTACTATTATCCCATAGAAACATATGATGGTAATAATTATCAAAAGTATCTAAATCAATAGCTTCGTTAGTGCCTTCTCCAACTGCTCTAAACGTAATTTCGCGTAAACGCCCAATTTCACGTAGTATATTGGGGATTTTAGTAGCTTCAGCTAAAAAGACTTCGTAGTCTTTACTTTGTAATAATCTAGAATTATCCTTACGTAAGGCTTTTACTTCATTAGTCATTAACACACTATCAACTGGTGTTACAATATTTTTTGGAACTTTAGGTGTTTTTAAAGTAGACTGAATGTTATCTAATATTTTCGATTTATTTTCAAAAGAATTTGATAGCATATAGGTTTTTCGTCTTAAAAATTCTGAAAAATCTTCAAGAGATGCATGTTCTTTTTGGTCTTCAACCGAAATAGGTTTTCCAATTCTTACCTTAATAATACGCCGTTTCTGCGTTAATACTTCCGAAGGTAATTTGGCTGTTCTAAGCGTATCACTAATTTTTGAAAGTTTATAAAATAATCTGCTATTTTTAGCATGAAAGTAAATAGGCACTACAGGCACTTCAGCTTTTTTTACCAATTTCATGGCAGCTTCCTCCCAAGGTTTATCAACCATCAATTTACCATCTCGGTAAGTTGATACTTCTCCTGCTGGAAAAATGCCTAACGGGCGACCTTCACGTAAATGTAAAATGGCATTTTTAAAACCTACAAGACTCGATTTTACATCTTTCCTGTCCTCAAAAGGATTTACAGGCATTATGTAAGGTTTCATAGGCTCAATGCGATGCAATAAAAAGTTGGCAATTATTTTAAAATCTTTACGCTGTTCCAGCATCAGTTTTAAAAGTAAAATTCCATCAATGCCTCCAAGTGGATGGTTTGAAACCGTAATGTAAGCACCTTCTTTTGGAAGTCGTTTTAAATCTTCTTCAGGAATTTCAAATTTAATTTGAAATTCATCTAAAATTTTATCTAAAAAATCAACACCTTCAAGGTGTTTGTTCCGCATGTAAAATTTATTTATGGTAGATATTTTAAGTACTTTCATAAGCAGCCACCCAATAAGCGTTCCGATAAATCCATACTTATCTACGTTTATTACTTTGGCCACTTCTTTTGCTGAAACTAATCCTAAATCTTGTTGTTTGGTCATGACTGTAAATGTACTAAATTGTTTATTTACTTACTACTTGAACAGTTTCTGGTGTTAATTGTTTTAATAGCACGGTTTTACCTTCTTCAATTTGGTTAATTGCGTTTTGGGTGTAATGCCGAATGGTATAGAGTGATACGTTTTCATGACAAGTTACTTTAAATTTTGCTTTTAAATGATGTAATAATTTTTCAAGATTATCATAAAGATTATCGACGCATACTGAGAAACTAATGGCAGAATTTTGAATAACATCTACTTTCATTTTATATAAATGTAATAAACTGAATATTTCGCTGATACTTTCCTCAACAATGTATGAAAAGTCCAAGGAGGATAACGAGATTAAAACTTGATTTTTTTTAACGATAAAACAAGGAACCATAGGTTCTAAAGTAATGTTTTTTCCTATTCTTGTTCCAGGTGCCTCTGGGTTTAAAAACGATTTTACGTACAAAGGGATTTCCTTACCTTGTAATGGTTGTATGGTTTTTGGGTGAATAACCGAGGCTCCATAGAAAGCCAATTCTATGGCTTCACGATAACTTATTTTGTTAAGTAATTGAGCGTGTTCAAAATATCGTGGGTCGGCATTTAAAATACCCGGAACATCTTTCCAAATAGTAACACTATCTGCGTTTAAACAATAGGCATAAATAGCAGCGGTATAATCGCTACCTTCCCTCCCTAATGTCGTTGTGAAATTATTGGTATCGCTACCTAAAAAACCTTGGGTAATGTTTAAAATGGTCTTATTGAAATTTGATAAAATAAGCTGTTGCGTTTCTTCCCAATTAACGTTTGCTCTTCTGTAATAATTATCGGTTTTAATATGTTCGCGAACATCTATCCAGTTATTTTTTATTTGAATGCTATTTAAATACTCACTAATAATAACTGTTGAAACTAATTCGCCATATCCTATAATTTGATCGTAAACAAAATTATAATCGGGCGATTTGTTAGATGATAAAAAGAGATTAAGCTCATTAAAAAAAGAGCCTACTTTTTTAAATACTTGATGGTTTTCGTTATTAAATAAATCTAATAAAATTTCATTATGATATTTTTTAACCTCCTGTAAAGCACTTTGTAATTCACTTTTATTTTCAAAATAATTTTTAACAACAAGTTCTAAGGCATTGGTTGTTTTTCCCATAGCAGAAACCACAACGAGTATGTTTCTATAACCTACTTTTTGTAATAATGAAGCAACATTTTTAACGCCATTAGCATCTTTAACTGATGCACCACCAAATTTGAATACTTGCATGCTATAAGTTTGCTATATAGTCATTTATACCTTCCTCGCTTAAATGAACCACACACCAATCTTGTAAAACACGAGCGCCTTTTTTCTCATATAAAGCAATGGCTGGTTTATTCCAATTTAATACTTCCCAATTAATACGTTTAACACCCAATTGATGGCCATATTTAATAACTTCATCTAAAAGTGCTGTGCCTAAACCCAAACCGCGCATCGATTCGTTAACAATTAAATCTTCAAGATGCAAAATTTTACCTTTCCATGTCGAGAAACGGTTAAAAACGATGGCTATACCTTCTACTTTATTATTTACTTCAGCCACAAAACACATAAATGCAGGAGATTCGTTAAAGCCATCATTTTCTAAATCCTTTAAAGTAACTTCAACAGCATCAGGTTCATTTTCAAAATGCGCTAATTGATTTATTAACAATAGCACTTGTGGCATATCTTCTTTTTCTGCCTTTCTAATTGTGAAACTCATAATTTTTTTAAATTATTTCAAAGATAGTTTAAAGTTGAATATATAAAAGATTAATCTTGAGCGAAAACGTTGTAGTTCATTAAAAATAACGGATATTTGTAGTATAAAAATCTAATTTATGTCTCATAAAAAGCAAACCTTAGGAGAATTTATTATTGAAAATCAAGCATCCTTTAAATATTCTTCGGGTGAATTATCTAGTCTTATTAATTCTATTAGACTAGCCGCCAAAGTTGTAAATCATGAAGTAAATAAAGCCGGATTGGTAGATATTATTGGAGCTGCTGGTGATACAAATATACAAGGTGAAGACCAACAAAAATTAGATGTCTATGCCAATGAAAAATTTATTCAAACACTAACAAATAGAAATATAGTTTGTGGGATTGCAAGTGAAGAGGAAGATGATTTTATTACTATTAATAGTCAAGATGAAAATCATCAAAATAAATATGTGGTGTTAATAGACCCGTTAGATGGTTCTTCAAATATTGATGTAAATGTATCTGTAGGAACTATTTTTTCAATTTACAGACGTGTGACACCTGTTGGAAGCCCAGTAACTATTGAAGATTTTTTACAAAAAGGGAGTCAACAAGTTGCAGCAGGCTATGTTGTTTATGGAACTTCTACGATGTTAGTTTATACTACAGGTGATGGTGTTAATGGGTTTACATTGAATCCTGCCATTGGGTCATTTTATTTATCGCACCCAGACATGCTGTTTCCAGAAGACGGATATATTTACTCAGTTAACGAAGGAAATTATATTCACTTTCCACAAGGTGTTAAAAACTATATTAAATATTGTCAACAAGAAGAGGGAGATAGACCTTATACTTCTAGATATATTGGGTCTTTGGTGTCCGATTTTCATAGAAACATGATAAAAGGTGGTATTTACTTATATCCTAAAAGTTCATTAAACTCTAATGGTAAATTGCGTTTGTTATATGAATGTAACCCTATGGCCTTTTTGGCTGAACAAGCTAACGGCAAGGCTAGTGATGGATTTACCAGAATTTTAGATATTAAACCAACCGAATTACACGAACGTGTTCCTTTTATTTGTGGTAGTAAAAATATGGTTGAAAAGTGTGAAGAGTTTATGCGTGATGCTCAATAAAAAAGATATAATATTTAAAAACAGAAAATGCGAACTTCTCAGTTCGCATTTTCTGTTTTTAAAGCTATTCTAACCTTTTAACCTTTAGCTTTAATCCATTTAATACAATCATTAAATGTGTTAAAAATATGTTCCTTTGGCATTAAATCAGGAATAATATCAATACGTTCCATCATGTATTTTGGTTGATCTAGTAAATCAACAAACAGTGCTGTGATGTTGTTTTTATTAAGTTCTTGGAGCACATCTTCCATGGCGTACAAACCAGATTGATCCATATACTGCATACGGTCTAAACGAATAATAACCATAGATGCAGTAGTTGGAATTTGAGCCGATAAACTTTGGAATTCGCTTGTAGAACCAAAAAATAAAGGGCCTTTAATATGTTTAATAAACACCTTTTCTTTTAATTGCTCAGGAAAATCTAGCTCATCTTTCCAAGCTTCTTCCTTTAAAGATTTAACGTCAGAGCGTTCGGCCGTTAAATCACCTATTTTTTTCATAAACATTAAAGATGCTATTATAAGCCCGATTCCTACTGCGTAAACTAAATTCCAGAACGTAGAAAGTAGTAAAACAACAAACATAATAATGACTTCTGAACTTACTTTAATAGGTCCAATTTTAGCATCTCTTGGTAAACTTGGTATCGCTTTAAGTCCTTTATAGTCCATAACTCCTATACCAACTGTAATTAATATACCTGCTAGCACTGCTGCTGGTATTTTAGATGCTATCGGGCCAAGACCCATTAAAATAATTAGAAGCATGATACCAGCAATCATACCTGAAAGTTTTGTTTTTCCTCCAGAATTGATATTAACTACAGTTCTTATAGTGGCTCCAGCACCTGGAATACCACCAAAAAGAGCTCCTATACTATTTCCAATACCTTGCCCAATAAGTTCTTTATTAGGTTTATGTTTTGTTTTGGTCATATTATCGGCTACAACACTAGTTAATAAGGAGTCGATGGCTCCTAACAATGCCAAAGTTAAAGCTGTAAAAATATAAGGTGTTATGCTGGCGATACTAAAACTTGTAAAAATTTCTAAATGTGGTATGGGTATGCCGCTTGGAATTTCTTCAATAGGTCTGTAGTTTACTCCAAGCGCAATAGCTGCTCCAGACACGACAACCAAAGCCACTAAGGTGCTTGGTATTTTGGTAGTGATACGTTTAAATCCATAGATGATGAATATAGTGGAAAGAGCTAAAATTAACTCTAACCAGTTTATATTTTGAATCGCTCTAGGCAATACTTTTAAGGTTCCTAAAACACCAGATGCTTCATTTTTAGCGAGTGTTTTAGATTCTTTTAAAATATCATCGTCATTAATAAGTTGAGCTCTGTTTACCGTTTCTTTAAAATTTTCTAAAACTAAAATACCTTCACCCGCTTCTTCTTTTAAAATAGTTTCTAAAATTAATTCTTCAGCTTGAGGTTTAAATTGGCTTACAAACTCGGTGTCTTCTTTTGGATAATATCCTATAGAAGGTAAAACTTGTGTAATTAAAATAATAACACCAATGGCAGTCATAAAACCAGAAACCACGGGGTAGGGAATATATTTTATGTATTTACCAAGTCCTAAAACCCCTAATCCGACTTGCATAAAACCTGCTAATAAAAATACGATAAGTATGGCAGGTAAGGCTTTTTCCACATCGCCATCGTTTACAGCAATGATACCCGCAATTACAACCATACTCACAGCTGTCATCGGTGCTGTTGGTCCAGAAATTTGAGTACTTGTGCCTCCAAAAAGTGCTGCAAAAAAACTTAGAAAAATGGCACCATAAAGTCCAGCGCTTGGACCTAGACCAGATGATACTCCGAAAGCTAGTGCAAGTGGTAATGCTACAATACCAGCAGTAATACCGCCAAAAGCATCGCCTTTTAAATTTGAAAATAGATTTTTCATATTGAAATTCATGTTAAAGTTTCTAAGTTAATTATTTAAAATCAAGAAATAAGTCTATATATAATAAAGTATTGATTTCTTTCTTGATGGTGCTCTTTTTAAAAGGTTACAAATGCAATTAAATTAAACTGATCTCTACCTGAGGTCTCAAAAAACTGATTCATATATCCAGCTTCTAGTTTTAGATTTTTATTTAAGTTACAACCAATGCCTCCAAAAACTCTGTTTCTATCAAAAATAGCACTTTTTGTGTTTAAAAATACTTCATTATATGTAGAAACATAGTACTTACTTGTTTCAGAAAAAGGAATATTTAAACCTAAAAAATAACGGAAACGCATTTTAAAATCATCATCAACAAAGCGTTGTTCAAAACGGTATCGATGGTTTAATGTGACGCTTCCTATAGTTTGTTTAGATGTGAATTGCTGAAAAATTCGATGTTCGTTAACACTTATTTTATCATCAGTATCTCCTATATAATTTTCAGATAAGATGTAGCCATAACCTAATAATACATTATTTTTTCCTTCGTTAAACGTGTAGCCTAAACCTGTTCTTATAAGTAATTGTTCTAAATCGCCAATAGCATTATAATTTCGGTATTGAATTTCGTTGTGAATATTCCATTTAGAATTTATTTTTTTATTCCCAATATAAATAAGCCAATTCCCAAAATTACTGTCTTGTGCGTTTATAAAGTTAGGCAACACTAACATGAATGTTAGTGCTACCATACTTATCCTCTTCTTCATAATATGTTTATTCTTTTTATTCAAAAAATGCAACCTCGCCTGTATTAATATCATACATAGCTCCAACAATATCAATCTCATTATTGTCTTCCATTTCTTTTAAAACAGGGCTTTGTTTTCTAATGTTATTTATAGCAATGCTTACATTTTTTTCTGCAACATTATCAACAAAATCTATGTTTTTAGAATTTCTTAAGTTTTTATCTGTAGGTTCTGCCACAGCTTCAACTGCAGGCTTTATTTTAGCTAACATGCTTGTTAAATTGCCAAGTTTAGCATCGTCGCAAGCGCCTTTTATAGCGCCACAGCTAGTGTGACCTAGTACCACTATTAATTTTGTTCCTGCTAGTTTAGATGCAAACTCCATACTTCCTAAAATATCTTCGTTTACAAAGTTTCCAGCAATACGAACACTGAAAATATCACCTAAACCTTGATCGAAAACTAATTCGGCAGATACTCTAGAGTCAATACAGCTTAAAATAGTAGCGAAAGGAAATTGTCCTTCACTTGTATCATTTACTTGTTCTAATAAATTACGATTTGCTTTTAAATTGTTTTGAAATCTTTGATTTCCTTCTTTTAAATATTGTAATGCCTTTTGAGGGGTCATGGTTGATTGCGTTTCTCTTGTATGTGCTTTCATAATGTTATATTGTTTTAATTTTGTGTTTACTTATATTATAATGAATAATTTTGTTTTGCTGTTAATAGGAGCGAGACATTAAGTTTCTTAATTATAGACTTAACATCGTGTATTGTTTCTTTTGATTTATTTTTTGAATCGTTTTTCAATCTATCAACACACAATAGGTTAATGTTGTTTTTAGAAATGTAGTTTGATAAGTTATCAATAGCATTGTCATTTTCTTCAAATACATATTCTATAGTATTGATGTTTGTTGAAAAATTGGCTTTATTTAATACTTTCGATTTTTCAAGGATTTTAAACGATTTTATAGGTTCTTGGGTATGAGCCATTAAATCTTCAGCGAAAGTGCTATTAAGCATGGTTTCAATATTGTTCAACACACCTAATGATAGTTTTTCATTGGGTTCCAAAGTATTATGAGCATCTGCTATTAGAATAGTACCATTAAATTGTTTTAGAACAAATTGAATAATTTTATCGCCACCCAAATTTATTAGATTGTTCTTTTTCTTTCCTAAAACGATGATGTCTGGTTGTTTTTCTTTAATGTAATTACCTATTTCATGTTTAATATTCCCAAAAGCAAACGAATAATTTATGTTTATTTGATGATTCTCTGAAACAGCTTGGATGATCTCTTTTATTTTCTTATTGGTAGCAGTATAATCATGATTAATGGTACGAATTGCAGACAGTTGGTTATCTCTTTCGACAACATCTGAAGCACTTTTTACATAAAAGAAATCTACCTCGGCATCAATCATTTTAGCTAAACTAATGGTGCTTTTTAGCGTAGTGCTTGTCGATTTTTTTAAATCGGCAAGCACTAATATTTTATATTTATTTTTTTTCATGATAACTTAATTTAAACTTAAACTCGATTTTGGTCTCTCGTTAAAGAATTTGATAAAACTTGAAGGATTTTCTACAATACCGCGTTTTGAAACAAGTTTAATATCTATGTTTCGTTCTTCAGCTTTAAAGAGAAAATCTTCTAGAATCTCAATAATATCATTGTCTAAATATCTGGTTTTAATAAGATCCAATTCTAAATAGGTGTCTCTTGGTAAGCTTTCTAATTCCTTAAGAATAGCTCCTTTGTTAAAAAAAGTAACCTCTTCAGCAAGTGTCATTTTAATTTTATGTTTGCCATTGCTTTTGTCTTCAATATGAAGAAAATGTGAGTTTTGGTAGCTTTTAAGTAATATTACCACAATACCCACCATAAGTCCTAAACCAATACCAAAAAGCAAATCGGTAAATACAATTCCAACTACGGTTACTATAAACGGAATCCATTGTTTCCATCCTAGTCTGTACATTGTTTGAAATAAAGATGGTTTTGCCAATTTGAAACCAACAACTAAAAGGATAGCTGCTAAAACTGATAAAGGAATCATGTTAAGCAAGCGGGGGATTAAAATAACAGAGATTAAAAGAAGAAAACCGTGTAATATGGTAGATAATTTGCTTTTCCCACCAGATTGAATGTTTGCCGAACTTCTAACAATTACTTGTGTAATTGGTAAGCCACCAATTAATCCAGAAATGATATTACCTGTACCTTGTGCTAATAACTCACGATTTGTGGGTGTTACATTTTTATCGGGATCAATTTTGTCGGAAGCTTCTACACACAGCAAAGTTTCTAAACTTGCAACTAATGCAATAGTAAAAGCCGTAACCCAAACATCAACATTCGTTATGGCGGCAAAATTTGGAAAACTAAACTGGTTTAAAAAATCGGTAGCATTATCAGGGATTGGCACACTAACCATGTGTTTTTGTCCTATAGATAATAAGTCATGGTTTTGGGTTACAGTAAAAAAGATAATCCCTAAAACAACCACCACAAAGGGGCCTTGGATTAATTCGAATATTCTAGATTTTTTACTTAATACTTTATCCCAAAATATTATTAATAATAAACTAACAATACCAATTAAAGCAGCTCCAGGGTGTATATTGCCCAACATACTGAATAATTCTGAAAAGGTATTACCTCCATCAGTTTCAAAAAATTCAAGATCCCAAGCAGATTCTTCATCATAACCAAAAAAGTTTGGTATTTGTTTTAAAATGATGATGATACCAATACCCGTTAGCATGCCTTTTATAACAGAAGAAGGAAAGTAATAACCAATAACCCCTGCTTTTAAAACACCAAAAAGTAATTGAATGATACCACCTAATACCACGGCAACAAGAAAATTTTCGTAACCACCTAAAGTGCCTATAGCCGTTAAAACAATAGCGGCTAATCCAGCTGCAGGCCCACTAACACCAATTTTGGAACCACTTAAGCTTCCAACAACAATCCCTCCAATAATTCCAGCAATTAAGCCCGAAAACAAGGGTGCACCACTGGCTAAAGCAATACCCAAGCATAAGGGTAAAGCAACAAAAAATACAACGATACTTGCAGGCAAGTCGTTTTTAATAGTTTTGAACATATTATAATATTATTTCACTCTTGATTATTAAACCAAAAGTTATTAAACGTGATTAGTTGACTTTTAAAAAGTCAGAAATAAAGCGAAATTATAATATGATTTGCTCTGGAGGGGGGGAAATTAAATTGAGATGTGGTTTTGGATATTTTTTAAAACAAAACCCAAAGTGCTGAAGGTTTTTTAATGCATAATTACTAGCAAATTCATTACATTGTAAAGAAAAAGGGGATATAAGTTTTTTAACTTTGCCGTTTTCTTCTTCTTCTGCTAGTGAATAAAAAACTGATGTATCAATAGAATCATCTAATACAACAATTATTGATGGCGATACAATAAGTGCCATAAATAATGTTATAAAAAATATTGCTATTGCCTTTTTAACCATCAAAAATATATTGGAAAACAAATATAGTATTTAACATTTTCTATTATGTTAAATTAGTTTTAAAATGTTTTTAAAACTGGGTGATTTTGAGTTTTTTTAGTTGAAAAGACAAATGTTTGCAGATTTATTATATAAAAAACCCTTTACTAAGAATAGTAAAGGGTTTTTTATATAGTTTAATTTTGATATTTATAAAGCTACTAAATCGCCAGTTTCATTTTTAGAAGGTAAATCTGATTTACCCATTAAATAAATATCTACTTGACGTGCTGCTTCACGACCTTCCGAAATAGCCCAAACAATTAATGATTGCCCTCTGCGCATATCGCCAGCAGCAAATATGTTAGGGATGTTTGTTTGGTATTTACCGTATTCTGCTTTGTAGTTAGAACGGGCATCTTTTTCAAGACCTAATTTATCAGCAATAGTACTTTCTGGACCTGTAAAACCAAGGGCAAGTAATGCTAGATCACATGGCCATGTTTTTTCGGTTCCTGCAACTTCAATTAATTGAGGACGTTCTCCAGGAACCATTTTCCACTCTACGTTTACTGTTTTTAAAGCTGTTAATTTACCATTAGCATCTTTAATAAACTCTTTCGTATTTATTAACCAGTTACGTTCAACACCTTCTTCATGCGATGATGATGTTTTTAACTGCAATGGCCAAAAAGGCCAAGGCGTTGTAGGTGAACGATGTCCTGGTGGTTTTGGCATAATTTCGAAATTCACTACCGATTTTGCACCGTGACGGTTAGACGTTCCAACACAATCAGATCCTGTATCTCCACCACCAATTACAATAACATGCTTGTCCGTTGCTAAAACTTGGTCTTTAACCTCTTTACCAAATAACACCTTGGTTTGCTGGGTCAAGAAATCCATGGCTTGTACAACACCATCGGCATCGGCACCAGGAGTAGGTAAACCTCTTCTTTCGGTAGCACCACCACAAAGAACAACAGCATCAAATTTCTTTAAATCTTCTACGTCATAATTTACACCAACATTTACATTGGTTTTAAATATAATACCTTCCGCTTTTAAGATGGCAATTCTACGGTCTATAACACCCTTTTCCATTTTGAAATTAGGAATGCCATATCGTAATAAACCTCCAACTTCATCATCTCTCTCAAAAACGGTTACGGTATGTCCAGCTCTATTTAATTGTTGAGCAGCTGCTAAACCAGCAGGACCAGAGCCTACAATAGCAGTGGTTTTACCCGTTCTGATTTTTGGTGGTTGTGGTTTTATCCAACCTTCTTTAAAAGCACGCTCTACAATTTGTTTTTCGATATTTTCAATTGAAACGGGGTCTTCAATAATACCTAATACACACGATTTTTCGCAGGGTGCAGGACATAAACGGCCTGTGAACTCTGGGAAATTGTTGGTTGAATGCAATAACCATGAGGCTTTGTGCCATTCACCTTGGTGAACCATGTGGTTAAAATCTGGTATTAGATTACCAAGTGGGCAACCACTGTGGCAAAAAGGAATACCACAATCCATACAACGTGATCCTTGTTTTGTAATCTCCGCATCATTTAAAGGAACGGTAAATTCTTTATAATGTTTTATACGCTCTTTTGCAGGCGCATAACTTTCATCTTGTCTTTCAAATTCTTTAAATCCTGTTACTTTTCCCATGACATTATGCTATTGTTAGTTCTTCTACCATTTGTTCTTCAGTCTCTAAGCGTATTAATGCTTTTTTATATTCGGTAGGCATCACTTTTACAAAGTTTTTTAAACTAGTTTCCCAGTTTGCTAATAATTCTTTACCTCGGTTACTATTTGTGTACTGAACGTGGTTTTTAATTAATGCTTTCAAATCTTGAGCATCTTCATTTAAAACTTCTTCAAATTCTATAGTTTCGGTATTACATAAACCGTTTGTAAATTTGTTTTCAGGGTCGTATACATATGCGATACCACCACTCATACCTGCAGCAAAGTTTCTTCCAGTTTTACCAAGTACTACCACTTTACCCCCAGTCATGTATTCACAACCATGATCTCCAAGACCTTCTACAACAGTAATTGCTCCAGAGTTTCTAACAGCAAAACGTTCACCAGCAATTCCGTTAATATAAGCTTCACCTTGAATAGCACCGAATAAACAAACATTACCAACAATGATGTTGTTTTCTGCAATAAAATCGGCTTTTACAGGTTTTTTAATAATCAATTTAGCACCAGATAATCCTTTTCCTAAATAATCGTTGGTGTTTCCTTCTAAAGTAAATGTTAATCCATTTGCTCCAAAAGCTCCAAAACTTTGACCAGCAGATCCTGCAAAGTTTACATTAAGTGTATCTTCTGGTAAACCTAAATGGCCATATATTTTTGATATTTCATTACTAACTATAGCGCCCACAGTACGGTCTGTATTGTGTATGGGGTATACTAAAGTCATTTTCTCTTTTCTATATAAAGCGCGGTGAGAATCTTTTAAGATTGTAAAATCAAGAACGTCATCTAAATTATGGTCTTGTTTTTCAGTGTTTTTAACAGTCATAAGCTTATAAGCTTCTGGTCTGTGTAAAATAGCCGATAAATCTAAGCCTTTAGCTTTATAGTGGGTGATTGCTTTATTAGCGTTAATTTTATGAGTTTGACCAACCATTTCTGCAAGCGTTCTAAACCCTAATTGTGCCATAATACCTCTTAATTCTTCAGCAATATAGTAGAAGAAGTTAATAACGTGTTCTGGTGTGCCTTTAAAGTTTTTACGTAATTCTTTATCTTGAGTTGCAATCCCTACTGGACATGTATTTAAGTGACACTTACGCATCATAATACAACCAGAAGCTACAAGAGGAGCGGTTGCAAAACCAAATTCTTCTGCACCTAATAAGGCTGCAATAGCAACATCACGACCTGTTTTTAATTGGCCATCACATTCTACAACAATACGACTTCTTAGGTTGTTTAAAACCAACGTTTGCTGTGCTTCGGCTAAACCAAGTTCCCAAGGTAAGCCAGCATGTTTTAGTGATGTTAAAGGAGAAGCTCCTGTTCCACCATCATACCCAGCAATTAATACCACATCGGCTTTGGCTTTTGCTACCCCAGCAGCAATAGTACCCACACCAACTTCTGATACCAATTTTACATTGATTCTCGCTTCACGATTCGCGTTTTTTAAATCGAAAATTAATTGTGCTAAATCTTCAATGGAGTAAATATCGTGATGCGGTGGTGGCGAAATTAATCCTACGAACGGGGTGGAATTACGAACTGCAGCAATCCAAGGGTAAACTTTTTCTCCAGGTAATTGTCCACCTTCACCAGGCTTCGCTCCCTGAGCCATTTTTATTTGAATTTCCTTCGCGTTAGTTAAATAATGTGATGTTACTCCAAAACGACCAGAAGCTACTTGTTTAATAGCCGAGTTACGACTATCACCATTTAAATCTGGGTGGAAGCGTTTTCTATCTTCTCCACCTTCACCAGAGTTCGATTTACCACCAATACGGTTCATCGCAATGGCTAAGTTTTCGTGTGCTTCTCTAGAAATAGATCCGTAAGACATGGCGCCCGTTTTGAAACGTTTCACTATATCTGTCCATGGTTCTACTTCTTCTAAAGGAATTGGGTCTAATTTATCAAATTCGAATAACCCACGAATGGTCATTAAATTTTCAGCCTGTTCGTTTATTGCTTTTGCATATACATCATAACTGGCTTGGTCACTTAACCTAACAGCTTGTTGTAATTTAGAAACCGTAGTTGGGTTAAACATATGGCGTTCACCATTACGTCTCCATCTATAGTCTCCACCAATATTTAAACCTAGACGTTTGTCTATTAAGTTGTCTGGATAGGCGTATTTATAACGCTCCGTAATTTCTTTTTCAATTTCATATAATCCGATACCTTCAATTCTAGAAGCTGTATATGGGAAGTATTTTTCAACAAACTGAGAACTGAAACCAACTATTTCGAAAATTTGAGAACCTCTATATGAATGAAGTGTAGAGATTCCAATTTTATTCATGACTTTTAAAATACCAGAACCAATAGCTTTGTTGAAGTTATTAACCGCTTTTTGTTCATCCATACCTGTGATGAAGCCTTCTTTTACTTGTGATCTAATAATTTCATTTACCATATATGGATTAATAGCACTAGCGCCATAACCAAACAAGGTAGCAAAATGATGTGGTTCACGTGGTTCTGCCGATTCTATAATGATATCGAAATAAGAACGCTTACGTAAACGGTTCATTTGATGATTTACATAAGAACAAGCTAATAGAGCAGGTATAGGTGCAAATTCTTTATTAACACCTCTATCCGATAAAATGATGATGTTTGCGCCTTTATCAAGAGCTTTAGAAACTTGAATAATCATATTTTCTAAAGCATCTTCTAGACCGTTAAGACCTTGTGCTTTTGGATATAAAATATGAATAGTTTCTGCTTTAAATCCTTCTATTGATATGCTTCTTATTTTTTCTAAATCGTCATTAGAAATAACAGGGTTTTGAATTCTTAATTTTCTACACTGTCTTTCTGTAATGCTGAAAATGTTTCTATCTTTTCCAAGATTTAAACTAATATCTGTTACAATTTCTTCTCGGATACCAT
Organism: Mariniflexile litorale; assembly: GCF_031128465.2. Lineage (GTDB taxonomy): Bacteria > Bacteroidota > Bacteroidia > Flavobacteriales > Flavobacteriaceae > Mariniflexile > Mariniflexile litorale. Next base: position 1,946,174 of record NZ_CP155618.1, read on the forward strand.
CTAAAGGAGGGTTGGTAACTTGGGCGAATAATTGTTTGAAATAATTTGAAATTAATTGCGGTCTGTCGGATAATACAGCCAAAGGTGTATCAATACCCATAGAACCTAAAGCTTCTTTTCCCGCAACTGCCATAGGTGTAATAACCTCTTGTATATCTTCGAACGTATAATTAAATAAACGTTGTCTTGTTTTGATATCAATGGTTTCTATCGGGCAAGTTTCGTTGGTGTAAGGCACATCTTTTAAATGTAAGCGTGTTTCATCTAACCATTTTTTGTAAGGTCTTTCAGAAACAATTTTACTTTTAATCTCCTCATCTTCAATAATTCGCCCTTTGTTCATGTCTACCAAGAACATTTTTCCTGGCTCTAATCTACCATGTCTTTCTACATCTTCTGGAGCAATTTCTACCACACCAATTTCCGAAGCCATAATTAATTTACCACTTTTGGTAATGGTATATCTTGAAGGTCTTAAGCCATTTCTATCAAGTAAAGCACCGATATAATCACCATCTGTAAATGGTACCGATGCAGGACCATCCCAAGCTTCCATAATACAAGCATTGTATTCGTAAAATGCTTTACGTTCTGGAGACATGGTTTGGTGTTTTTCCCATGCTTCTGGAATCATCATCATCATAATTTCTGGTAAAGACCTGTCGGTATGAGTTAACAACTCAACCACCATATCCATAGAAGCAGAATCTGATTTTCCTGGTAATATAATTGGAAATAATTTTTCTATTTGAGGTCCGAAAACGTCACTTTTCATAATTTCTTCACGCACACGCATTCTACTTACGTTACCACGAAGGGTGTTTATCTCACCATTTTGACACATAAAACGGAACGGTTGTGCTAGTTCCCAGGTAGGCATCGTGTTGGTAGAGAAGCGTTGGTGAACTAGTGCTAAACGCGTTACCAAATCTATTTGTTGTAAATCGGTATAATAAGGCCCAATATCTTCAGGCATGATAATACCTTTATAAATAAGAGTTGTTGTAGATAAACTTGGTAAATAAAAATAACCACTTTCAGAAATTTTAGATTTTCTAATAGCATGTTCTGTAATTTTACGGGCAGCAAATAATTTAGCTTTAAAAACAGCTTCAGTTATATCTTCTGTTTTTCCAATAAAAATTTGTTCTATATTAGGCTCTGAAGCCAATGCAATTTCTCCTAATTGAGTAGAATCTACAGGTACGTGACGCCATCCTAGTATAGAAAGGCCTTGTTCTTTTATCTCTTTTTCAAAAGTATCTTTGCAAAATTGATATTGGTTAGGTACTTTGGGTAAAAATACCATACCTACAGCGTATTCTCTTTGTTCAGGAAGATTAAAACTACATACGCGTTTAAAATAATCGTGAGGAATATCAATTAACAAACCAGCCCCATCCCCGGTTTTTCCATCAGCACTTACACCACCTCGGTGCTCTAACTTTACTAGAATTTCTAACGCATCGTGAATAATTTGATTTGTTTTCTCTCCTTTAAGATTACAAATAAAACCTGCACCACAATTTTCGTGTTCGAATTCAGGTAAATACATTCCTTGTTTCTTCAGCATAATCAACAAATATTGGTTTAAAAATTTGAGTTGAGACGCTAAGATATAACCTTGTTCTTGAATAACAATAGGGGGTAATTCATTATTTCGATTTTAGAAGCGAAGTTTGACTAAAAATAATTATATGTTAATAATAAAGACATTTTTTATTAAATACTCAACACCTATTATTATAGAATAATGTGAATTACTGAAATTATGCTAATAATAATTCGCTTTAACAAAAATAAAACCATTAAAAATTAGAAAATACTGACGATAATACAATTAAACCATTTAACAAAAAATCAAAAAAGATCAAAAAACACAACACACCCTATAAAAAATAGGGTTAAAAATGAAATATTCGTAAAAATAAATCAAACACCCCTATTTTTAATGGGGGTTAAGTTTTTTTATATAGTTTTGAAGCATTCTTAAGGAACATAACTAATAAATCAATAACTTAAAATTTAAACATTATGAAAAAATTAATAACTCTTTCAATGCTTTTTATGGCTACGGTAGTAATTGGTCAAGAAGAAACTCCTACTAAAAAAGTAAGCATAGGCGGTAGTGTAGATGCATACTATCAAACTTACTTGACAGCTCCCGATAATATTGGAGCTTCTTTTGGTTCTTCTTTTGCCGAACAAACTGGATTCGCTTTAGGTATGGCAAATATTATTGCCACATATGAAGGAGAAACAACAGGTGCTGTTGCAGATTTAGCATTTGGGCCTAGAGGTGTAGGTGCTGTTGGTGGAGATGAAAGTATTTTTATAAATCAATTATATGCTTACTGGAATGTATCAGAAAGCACTAAATTAACCATGGGTCGTTTTAATACGTTTTTAGGATATGAGGTTATATCTCCTGTAGCTAATTTTAATTACAGTACTTCTTATTTGTTTTCCAATGGACCATTTTCTCATGTGGGTTTAAAAGCTGATTTTGCTTTATCTGATGATTTTAGTCTAATGTTAGCCGTTATGAATGAGACTGATGTTAATAATAATATGTCTGGTGATTATTCACTAGGAGCTCAATTTGGATATGCTGGACAATTCTTAAATTTTTACTATGCGAATGTAGGCCTTGGTTTTGAAGTAGATTACACAGGTGGGTTTGATTTGTCCGATTCTTTCTTCTTAGGTATCAATGCTGCTTATGCTGACAATGATGGTGAAGGATTTATGGGAGCTGCGCTTTATCCACAAGTAGCTACCTCTGATAATTTTTCAATTGGTTTAAGAGGTGAATTTTTTGACTGGTTAAGTGATGCAGATTCTAGTGTAGATGATCAAGATGTTTTTGCTGTTACTTTAACAGGAAGTTATACTCTTGAAAACTTAATAATCAAACCAGAATTACGTTTAGATAGTAATTCTCAAGAAGTATATTCAGATAATGACTTAGCTCCTACTAAAAGCTTAGCCGCTTTTACTTTGGCTGCTATTTACTCTTTCTAAGAATGAAATAAAACACAACAATCAAATAAAGAAAATAAAGCAATTCAACATTAAATTGTATTGCTTTATTTTCTCTAACTAACCCTTAAAACTTTTTATTTATGTCAATATTTAACATGCCCCTTATAATTCAAGATGCCACAGCTGTTGAAGTCCTTGCAGAATCTGTGAAAGGCGACATGGGAATGCTTTGGATGCTTATATCTGGTATTTTAGTATTCTTTATGCAAGCAGGATTTTTCTTGGTAGAATCTGGAATGACTGATTCTAAAAATGCGGTTAACATCGCCATGAAAAATTTCCTAGACATCGCAGTAGGCTCACTAGCCTTCTGGTTTATTGGATATTCATTAATGTATGGCGCTGATGCCTCAGGTGGTTTCTTACACTGGGGAGGTTTTACCTTTTCTCAAGGTGCTGCCGATTTATTCTTTCAAACTGTATTTGCTGCTACTGCTGCTACCATCGTGTCTGGAGCTATTGCAGGTAGAACAAAGTATACAACCTATGCTATTTTTAGTATCATCATGACGGCTCTTATCTATCCAATCGCTGGTGGATGGGAATGGAATGGTGGATGGCTAAACAATACAGATATTATGCCTGCTGAATTTATCGATTTCGCTGGATCTTCAATTGTTCACTCTGTAGGTGGATGGGCTGCATTAGTTGCTGCTTGGATGGTTGGTCCTAGAATTGGTAAATACTTAAACGGTAAACCAATTGAAATGCACGGTCACAATCAAATGTATGCTACTTTAGGTGTATTTATCCTTTGGTTAGGATGGTTTGGTTTTAATGGTGGTTCTCAATTAGCTTGGGGTGGTGCGGATTCTGATGCTGCTTCTCAAGTAGTACTTGTTACCAATTTAGCTGCTTCAGCTGGAGCTTTAGGAGCTTTGTTGTTTACTTGGTTTAAAAATGGAAAACCAAACTTAGGTATGACATTAAATGGTGCACTTGCTGGTCTTGTAAGTATTACTGCTGGTTGTGGAAACATGACAGAAGGTGGTGCAGTTTTAGCTGGTCTAGTAGGTGGATTACTTGTAGTATTATCTATAGGATTTGTAGAAAAAACATTAAAAGTTGATGATGCTGTAGGTGCTATTTCTGTACACGGTGTAGCTGGCGCTTGGGGAACCTTAGTTATAGGTCTTTGGGGTGTTGATGGCGATGCTGGTATAGGATTATTTAATGGTGGAGGCGCTGCTCAATTAGGAGCTCAAGCTATTGGAGTTTTAGCTTATGCCGTATGGTCTATAGGTCTTTCTTACATCTTCTTACTTATTTTGAAAAAGACTATTGGCTTAAGAGTTTCTGAAGCTGAGGAAATAGCTGGACTAGACATTTCCGAACACGGTTCTTTAGCTTACCCTGGTAAGAGACAAAGAGAAATAGATTAAATTTTAAAAATAAAAAATCAAAAAGAGGCTGTTTGAAAAGTGTTATTCTGAGTCATATTGAGCCTGTCGAAATATTCAAACTTACTGATAATCCATATCAGTTTCGACAAGATCAACCTGACAAAGTAAATAAAATACACTTTTCAGATAGCCTCTTTTTAGATTTATGAAACTAAAATTATTTAGAAAACTTTATTGAATTGGATTATATCCTAATTATAAAAAATTGAAGCCATTATTAAAAAATATAAATTTTGAGTAGTCAACTTAATATTCAAGAATATAGCGTGGAATCATATTCATATTTTAAGCTAAACGATATAACTAATATCAATATTTAATAATTAAATTGATTTTTATTAAAAGTATCCCTAAATTTTTAGGGGTACTTTTGTTTTTTTATCATTTATTACAACATACACCCTTTCATTTTGCCCCCTTTGTTAAATTATTTTCTATTTTTGTGTTTTCAACTTTAAAATTTTATTACAAATGAAGAAAATTGAAGCAATTATTAGAAAATCTAAATATCGTGTAGTTAAAGAAGCTTTACATGAAATTGGTGTAAATTTTTTCTCCTACTGGGATGTTACTGGTATTGGAAATGAAAAAGAAGGACATGTTTACCGTGGCGTATCTTATAGCACAAGCGATATTCAACGCAGGCATTTAGCCATTGTAGTAAATGATGATTTTGAAGAAGTAACTGTACAAGCCATTCTTAAATCTGCTGGCACAGGTGAAGTTGGAGATGGTAAAATTTTTGTATCTGATATCAATAATTGCTACCGAATTAGGACTGGAGAAAAAGGTGGAGACACTTTAAAATAATAATCATCTAAACAAAACAATAAACATATTATGGAATTACTTACAACAAATAATGTATGGATGATGATCTGTACAGCACTTGTGTTTTTTATGCACTTAGGGTTCTCTCTTTTAGAAATAGGATTAACGAGACAAAAGAACACGATTAATATTTTATTTAAAAACATTTTTATAATAACCATTGGGTTGCTTCTTTATTGTGTAGTAGGATTTAATTTAATGTATCCAGGAGATTTTAACGGATTTTTAGGTTTTGCTGGATTTGGTTTGGATTCGCCATTAACAGCTGAAGGTGTATTAGATTTAACATATAACGAGGGTTATACGTATTGGACAGACTTCTTATTCCAAGGTATGTTTGCTGCTACTGCTGCTACCATTGTTTCTGGTGCGGTTGCAGAGCGTATTAAAATTGTACCATTCATGATTTTTACAGTAATTTATGTAGGGTTCGTTTACCCAATTGCTGGATCTTGGAAATGGGGTGGTGGATTTTTACAAACTTTAGAAACTCCTTTTTATGATTTTGCAGGTTCTACCTTAGTACACTCTGTTGGTGGATGGGCAGCTGTTGTTGCTGTTTGCTTATTAGGCCCTCGTATTGGTAAATTTAAAGAAGGAAAACCACAAGCAATTCCTGGACATAACATTCCATTAGCAACTACTGGGGTTTTAATTTTATGGTTAGGATGGTTCGGATTTAATGGAGGTTCTGTGCTTTCTGCAGATCCAGGATTAACATCATTAACGCTTGTAACTACATGTTTAGCAGCTGCGGCTGGTGGTGTAGTAGCTATGTTAGTTTCTACAGCTATGTACAAAAACTTAGATTTAACGATGTTCTTAAATGGTATCTTAGGGGGTTTAGTTGGTATTACTGCAGGAGCTGACCAAATGAGTCCAACCGATGCTATTTTAATAGGTGCTATTGCTGGTGCTCTAATAGTTTTTGCTGTGTCTTTTATTGATAAATTAAAATTAGACGATCCAGTTGGTGCTATTGCAGTTCACTTAGTATGCGGTATTTGGGGAACTTTAGCAGTAGGTATTTTTGGAGATTTAGCAGGTGTAGATCAGTTTATTAGCCAATTAATTGGTGTTGGTGCTTATGCTGTATTCTGTATAGTAACTGCATTTATTATCATTTTTACACTTAAGAAAACGGTGGGAATACGTGTTTCTGAAAAAGAAGAATTAGAAGGATTGGATGCACACGAACATGGTATGGATGCATATCCAGACTTTAGATTGAATGAGCATTAATATATATAAGTATTATAAATAATACATTATTGAAAAGAGGAGTTTTACTATTTTAGTAAAACTCCTCTTTTTTTTATGCTATAAATAGAAGAGCATAAAAATACTGCCAATATTTTCTTTAATTTTGATGTAAACTATTAAATAGAGTTATTATGAAGAAGATTGAAGCAATTATTAGAAAATCTAAATATCGCGTAGTAAAAGAAGCTTTACACGAAGTAGGAGTAAATTTTTTCTCTTATTGGGATGTTACAGGCATTGGAAATGAAACACAAGGACATGTATATAGAGGAGTGTCTTATAGCACCAGTGATATTCAACGTAGGTATTTGTCCATTGTTGTAAATGATGATTTTGAAGAAGCAACCATACAGGCAATTCTTAAATCGGCAGCAACTGGCGATGTGGGTGATGGAAAAATATTTGTGTCGGATATAAAAGAAACTTACAGAATACGAACCAGAGAAAAAGGCGGTGATACTTTAAGGTAATAAGTTATTCCTAATTTAATAAGCTTCGAAATAAAACAAAAAAGGCTGTCTTGATTTTCAGGACAGCCTTTTTCTTATATATATAATTCTATATTTAATTTACGCAGAATTTCTACTGGCATTAATATTTCCAAAAAGAGAACGTGTTACAATCTTCTCAAATATTTTAATTTGATCAACGTCTTTAACTTCTTCTTTTTCTAATTCTTGAATTTTCTTAAGTGCATACTGTTGTATAGTAAGCAATGGTAAAACAATAGATTCTCTAACTTCAATAGAGGCTCTTCCAGAAGGTTCATTTTCCATTAATTGCTTATACCCTGTAAGTTTTAATAATAAGCTTTTTGTTGTAATATATTCATCGTGAATAATATTCCAAAACGCACCAAACTCTTCGTCTTTAGACATGTATTTGGTTAAATCGAAAAATGATTTGGTTAAACTCATCATGCTGTTTTCCAACAAGGTTTTAAAGAATTTAGAATTATTGTAAAGTGCTTCCACTTTATGAAACTCTCCTTTTTCTTCATACTTTTTCAATGCTGTTCCAACACCAAAAAATCCAGGAACGTTTTGTTTTAATTGGCTCCAAGATCCTACAAAAGGAATGGCTCTTAAATCTGAAAACACTAGCTTATCTGAAGTACCTCTTTTCGATGGTCTACTTCCAATATTGGTTTTAGCATAATATTTTAAAGTACTCATTCTTTCTAAATACGGAATGAACATGGCATGACTTTTAAAGTCTTTATAAGCTACATAGCTAGTTTCAGCTAAATCGTTCATTACAGTTCTATCTTCATCAGCTAGTTCATGTTTTTCTTTCCCTAGGCGGTTAAACATCCCAGAACTAATAAGTTGTTCTAAATTATATTGAGATGAATCTAGAGTTCCGAAATTAGAACTAATAGTTTGACCTTGTATAGTAAGCTGTACTTCTTTATCTTCAATTTTCGGGCCTAATGAAGCGTAAAATTGATGTGTTTTTCCACCACCTCTTGCTGGTGGTCCACCACGTCCGTCAAAAAATATGGCAGTGATACCGTATTTTCTAGACATTTCAGTAAGCATTTCTTTAGCAGTATAAATACCCCAGTTAGCCATTAAATAACCACCGTCTTTCGTTCCATCAGAGAAACCAAGCATGATTGTTTGTTTGTTGCCACGAGCTTTTAAATGTGCCATATACGCTGGGTTGGTATATAATTGCTCCATAACTCCAGGCGCATTTTCTAAATCGGTTATGGTTTCAAAAAGAGGAACAACATCAACAGGTAATTCTTCTTTAAAGGCTACAATTTTAAGCATCGCAAAAAGTTGCATCATGTTTAAAGCTGTTTGGTTGTTACTAATTATATATCTATTAGCACCACGCTCGCCGTTGCTTTCTTGTATGTCTTTAATAGCTTCAATAGTTTTTAAAGTATTGTAAACCATCTCATCTTCAAAAGCATTAATATCTACAGATACATTGCTGACTTCCGATAATATTTCAATTTGTTCAGCTTCAGATAAATCATGATAATTTTTTGGAAACGCGGGGTTTCCTGAACTAATGATATGATCTATTACCGTTGTAAAAACCGAATGGTGAATACGGCTGTCTTGTCTAATATCTAAAGTCGCAAAATTGTACCCGAATAAATGAATTCTGTTTATCAAACTGTTAATTTCGGAAACGTATAATGATTGATGTTCTTTTTCAACAACGCTTCTAATATCTAATAACTCCTTAAGTAATTCTTTTGCAGTTATAGCTTCGGGATAGCTTAAGTTGATGCTATAGTTGTATAGAATAGTTTCCAAACGGATAATACGCTCTTCAACCCCTCTAAAAGTAAGTTTGCGTCTTAAATTTTTTAAGTCAGCATAATATTTTTTTAAGATGGCTTGTTTAAGCTTTTTCGCTACACGCAGCGTGGTATCTGGTTTCACAAAAGGGTTTCCATCACGGTCGCCTCCTGGCCAAAAACCTATATTAATTATTTCGTTGTGTTTTTTACCATCATCATAAATGTTTTGTTGGATGTAATTATAAATTTCACCAAAAGACTGATAGAAAACATTTTCTAAATACCATATTAAACTTTTGGCCTCATCATAAGGTGTTGGCTTTTCGTGTTTAAAGAAAGGTGTTTTTCCTAATTGTGCAAATAGATTGTTGATTTCAGATAAGTTATTTTTTTTAATAGCATCTGTTAAATCAGTAATAATTCCAAGTACAGAACCTGGGTAGAATTGAGTTGGATGCGCCGTTAAGACGATACGTACTTTAAACTCTTCAAGGTAATTTTGTAGCGCTTCTAAGTTGTTGTTAGAAACAGCAGATTCTTTAAGATTTCTTAAAGTACCAATACCTTCCATATTGTTTACAATGGGAAAAGCAGCGTCTTCAACAGCATCAAACAAAACCACTTGGCGTTCTATATATTGTATGAATCTAAAAAGTAGATTTATTTGGCTCTCTTTCGAGCGTCTTCCTTGGTATTTTTTAAAAAAAGAGTCTACTATAGTGGTTGGATCGTCTCCATTTTTAAACCCTTTTTCGCAGGTTTCATGAAATAAAGGGAGTAATGCTCCAGTTTTAGTAACAGCATCAAAAGGTAAGGTCATAAATATACTATTGTATATTTGGTATTTAGATAGCACGTTTTGTTTAAACCGTGTTAATTTTGGCTCTACAGACATATGAAAGATAGTTCTTTTGAAAATTAACCATAAAAGTACGGAAGCTTTAATGAAAGAAAGGCGTCTTGCCGAAATTTTATTGATTTTTCTAGTTTATCAAATTCAAATTGTGAATAATTAAATAAATTGTTTACTTAATAAGAATCTTAATAATTGTGTTTTTGATGTTAACCACTTATAAATAAATTTAAGTCGCTTTCTTTTCACTTAAATTAAGTTTAAATCATGACAAATATCATGTTTTAAGCACTCATCAATTGATACCTTCGTCGCTTTTAAGTTTTAAAATCAACAAAAATAAGCGTATTCAATGTTACTATAATAGAGAAAATAGTTCATGCGCTTGTCCTAAAATAAAAACACATGAAAAAAGTACATTCATTTCATATCCCAGTCATGGGAATTGGTTTTACAATAGATTCACCTCTAAAGGTGGCTCAATACGGTATTGATTCTGTAATTTCTTTGGTAGATGATATCTTGCTAGAAAAATTAAGAAAAATGTATAGCGAAAAATTCGAAATTCCATATACCGAAATAACCGATAAAATTGACGATTTTCGAGCAAAACGTATTACATCTTACTTAGATATGATGAGCGATTTAGTCGATAAAAAATTTGAAGCTTTAAAAAATGGAGCTGTTGAAAAAGGTGAAGAATTAAAAGCTTACATAAGCATGCTGCCATCAAGCTCTACTATAAGACATGAGTTCAACAAGCTAACAGAAAAAGGATTTAACATTTCGGAATTAAAAAAATGGGCGTCACAAAATCTAACAAAAGGAAGTATTGACGTTAATATCATGACGAAAGTTGACAAAGACAACTATATTAAAAACGAAAAGTTGCCTATTGAATATAACGATGCGCATGCTGCTTTGCGGGGGTTTGCTAATAGCAAATTAAAATCGTCCGTAGTGTTATCGGCAGGAATGAACCCTAGACTGTATGCATATATGAGTCAGTTTAATGATTTTTATCCTAATGAAGAAGGTTCCTTTGAAAAGAAAATCATCTTAAAAGTGAGCGATTATAGATCAGCATTAATACAAGGTAAATTCTTAGCAAAAAAAGGCTTGTGGGTGTCAGAATACCGAATAGAATCTGGTCTAAACTGTGGAGGACATGCTTTTGCAACCGATGGGAATCTATTAGGTCCTGTTTTAGCAGAATTTAAAGAAAAAAGAGAAGAGTTAAGAGCTTCTATAGAAACTATTATAAATCAAGAATTAATAAATCAAGGTCGCACTGTTTCAAAAACACCTTTAAATTTAAAAATTTCGGCTCAAGGAGGTGTTGGTACGTATGAAGAGCATGAATTTATGCTTAATGAATATCAATTAGATGCTGTGGGTTGGGGAACGCCTTTTTTATTAGTGCCAGAAGCAACAACGGTTGATGAGAAAACCATGAATAAATTGATGCTTGCAAAAGAAGAAGACTTGTATTTAAGTAATATTTCGCCATTAGGAGTGCCATTTAACAATCTAAGATCTAACACCAAAGATTTAGAAAAAGAAACGCTAATTAATAAAGGCCGACCAGGAAGTTCGTGTCCTAAAAAATTTATAGCTTTAAATAAAGAGTTTAAAGAAACAGGTATTTGTACGGCATCTAGAGAATATCAATATTTAAAAATAAAAGAATTAGACGAGGCTGGTTTACCTTTGAACGATTATCAAAAAGCGTTTAATAAAATAACAGAAAAGTCCTGCGCTTGTGTGGGTTTAGGTACCTCAGCATTGTTGGCTTATAATTTAGATACTAAGGTTGAAGGCAGTGGTGTCTCAATTTGCCCTGGACCCAATATGGCGTATTATTCACACATTATGAGTTTAAAGAATATGACCGATCATATTTATGGAAGAGACTCTATGATTTCTAGAACCGATCGTCCGAACGTGTTTATTAAAGAACTCTCCATTTATATCAATTATTTAAAGGGTAAGTTCGAGGATGTAAAAACGAACATGACCCATAAAGAGGAAAAATACCTATTAACCTTTACTAGCAATTTGAAAGAAGGTATTATTTATTACAAAACGATGTTTAACCAGTTAAAAAACACCTTCCAAGATGTAAAAGAAGACGTGTTACATGCGTTAGATACTAGTGAAAAAACATTAAGTTTAATTGGTTTAGAAATCCAAGATGCCTCCATTCAAAACCTAAAGAATCAAGTTGCAGTTTAGTTGTTTTATTTCCTATATTTAAACTCATTTTTCTTTTTTAATAAATAAATAAGCTTTTGTTTATAAAGAATTTAAAGAATTGATAAAAACATAACGTCTCGTTAATTCTAGTTCATTTTTTTAAGTAATCTCAGTTCAATACAATTTTAATTAAGATATTTGTAAAATAATTGAATTGCATAAGAAGCTTTTCTTGTGTAAAATGTTGAAGATTAATAGAAGTCATGGACTTAGTAAAAGAAATAAAGCGTTTAAAAGAAGAGAAAAATGCGGTTATACTGGCGCATTATTATCAAGTAGCAGAAATACAAGATATTGCCGATTATGTTGGCGATAGTTTACAGCTATCACAAAAAGCGGCCGAAACCGATGCAGACATCATTGTTTTTGCAGGTGTTCACTTTATGGCAGAAACTGCTAAAATATTAAACCCATCTAAAATGGTGGTGTTGCCCGATTTAAAAGCAGGTTGTTCTTTGGCCGATTCTTGTCCGCCAGAAGCTTTTGAGAAATTTACAAAAGCGCATCCAGATCATGTAGTAATTACTTATGTAAACTGTTCTGCCGAAATTAAAGCCTTAAGCGATATTGTTTGTACTTCTTCTAACGCCATTAAAATAGTGGAATCGGTGCCAAAAGACACCCCTATTATTTTTGCACCGGATAAAAATTTAGGACATTATGTTGCTAAGCAAACAGGTAGAGATTTATTGCTTTGGGACGGAAGTTGTATTGTACACGAAGCCTTTTCAATAGATAAATTAATTGAGTTACATAAAAAGTATCCTGATTATAAAATTATAGCACATCCCGAGTCTGAAGAACATATATTAAATACCGCAACTTATATTGGTTCTACTTCTGGGATGATAAATTTCGTTAAAACACATCCAGAAGAAAAATTTATTGTAGCTACCGAAGCTGGTATTTTACACAAAATGCAGTTAGAAATGCCCAACACCGAATTAATTCCTGCGCCTGCGGTTGAAGATAATACGTGTGCCTGTAGTGAATGCCATTTTATGAAAATGAACACGCTACAAAAACTATACGATTGTTTAAAAAACGAATCACCTCAAATAGAAGTGCCAGAACACATACGTGTACGTGCGTTATTACCTATTGAACGCATGTTAGAATTATCTAAATAAAAATGATTGAAACACATTATTTAGTAATTGGTTCGGGAATTGCCGGGTTAACTTTTTCGGTTAAAATAGCAGAAAAGTTTCCTAATAGAAATGTTGTAATTGTAACCAAAGCTAATGAGGACGAATCGAACACCAAGTATGCCCAGGGTGGTGTTGCAGTTGTTTTAGATACTGAAAAAGATTCTTTTAATAAGCATATTGAAGACACACTTATAGCAGGCGATGGCCTATGTGATGCTGAGGTGGTTAAAATGGTTATAGAAGAAGGTCCTAAACGATTAGAAGAACTTATGCTTTGGGGAGCCAATTTTGATTTGAATGCCAGTGGCGAATTCAATTTAGGAAAAGAAGGTGGTCATTCAGAATATCGTGTTGTACACCATAAAGATATAACTGGTTACGAGATAGAACGAGCACTACTTAAACGAGCACATCAATTACCAAATATTAGTATTTTACCTCATCATTTTGCCATAGATTTGGTTACCAATCACCACATCATCAATGATACTTCTGAGCAATTATATTGTTACGGAGCCTATGTATTCGATCAAAAAACGGATAAAATTTTCACTATTAAAGCAAATAGCACCCTTTTGGCGTCGGGTGGTATTGGTTGCGTTTATGGACATACTACCAACCCTATTATTGCAACAGGAGATGGTATTGCAATGGCTTATAGAGCCAAGGTGGAAATTAAAGACATGGAATTTGTACAATTTCATCCCACAGCCTTATATGAAGCTAAAGGCGAATCTTCTTTTTTAATCTCTGAAGCAGTAAGAGGTTTTGGTGCGTATTTAAGAAACAAATCAGGACACCGATTCATGTTAGATTATGATGAGCGTGCAGAACTAGCTTCACGCGATATTGTATCGCAAAGTATTGATAGTGAACTTAAAAAATCGGGTGAATCGCATGTATATTTAGATTGTACCCATTTAGATATGGACGCTTTCAAAAAGCACTTTCCAAATATCTATAACATATGTTTACAACATCATATTAAAATTGATACTGATTGGATTCCAGTAGTACCGGCATCGCATTACTTATGTGGTGGTATAGACGTGGATAAAAAAGGAAAAACGAGTATTGACAATTTGTTTGCTTGTGGGGAGTGTTCACGCACGGGATTGCATGGCGCTAATAGACTTGCGTCCAATTCATTATTAGAAGCTTTAGTATATGCGCATAATATTTTTAAATACCATAGTGAGAACGATTACAAACCAGTTGTGGTTAATATTCCAGATTGGAACGATGAAGGTACAACCATCCCCAAAGAACATATTTTAATACAGCATAATTTGAAACAAATGCAAGCGTTGATGCGCGATTATGTTGGCATTGTAAGAAGTAACAAACGTTTAAAACGTGCTATAAAACATTTAGATTTAATTCACAATGAAGTAGAAGAGTTGTATAAAGAATCTAAAATATCAACCTCGCTTTGTGAGTTGCGCAATATGGTTAACGTATCTCATTTAATTGTAGAGCAATCATTAAAAAGAAAAGAAAACAAAGGAGGTTATTACAATATTGATAATGTAAAGGATTAAGCTATTTTCAAACTTTTATCCTGGTCATCATCACCGCCTTTTTCTTCAAATTTACAAGCATATATTTTTTTATACAAAAGATCTCTGCTAATGGGTTTGGTCATATAATCATTCATTCCTAAGTCACAAACACGTTTTTTAGTTTCTTGCATAGCATCGGCCGTAACGGCTATAATAGGAATGGTATTTATTGCTTTACCTAATTCGCCGCTTCTAATAATGCGGGTTGCTTCATAACCATCCATAATGGGCATTTGCAAATCCATTAAAACCATATCATAAACATCTTTTTTTAAAGCATCAATAGCTTCTTGACCATTACTTGCAACTGCAAAACTTACTTTAGGAAATGTACTTAATATTTTTCGCATCACCATTTGGTTCATCTTGTTATCTTCAACAACAAGTATATGAATTGGTGTTTCGTTGCTAGTTTTAGATGCTTTGACATTGCGTTCTTTAGCAATACTTTTTACTGTTAAATCTATAAAAACATCGGTACCTTTATTAGGCTCGCTTTCAATAGTTATTGTACCACCAAATAGATGAACAACGTGCTTAACAATAGTAAGCCCTAAACCAATACCTCCAAATTGTCTTTTATGATCGAGTTTCATTTGGCTGAAACTATCAAAAATTGTGTCTTTTGCTTCGGGAGGAATGCCCACACCAGTATCTGAAATTTGAAATGAAAATCGGTATAAATCATTAGGCTGTTTTAAACAACTAAGTTTAAACAAAATACCGCCAGTTTCGGTATATTTTAAAGCATTCGATAACACATTGTTTACAATTTGAACAAAACGTTCGGCATCGGCATAAATGGTTGTCGGGATTTCAGGATCCATTTCAAATGTATAACCTAAACCTTTTCGTTCTGCTTCTGCTTTCCAATTGTTGCTTATTTGATTTAACTTTATAGAAGAATTAAAATCATCTGAGGATAATTGAAGTTCATTATTTTCAATTTTTTCAAAATCTATAATATCGTTAACGTTACTTAGTAAACTTAAAGAAGCATTTTTTATAATCTCGTAGGGTTTTCTGTTTTCGTTGTTTTGCTGTGTAGCTAATCACACACTTAATCGGTTAAAAATAAAAAAACTGTCTAAAAAATCTTTCAATATGTACTTTGACTTTTTGAACTTGTCCAAACTTTCTCAATTTCGACACTATCAATATGACATTGAAATAGACTTTTAAGACAGCCTTTTTTTACCTAATATGATTTACTTACCCAGTAATAATAATTCGCTGCAAACTATCTCAGTAATATAACGCTTAATGCCATCTTTATCATCATAACTGCGTGAGGTAAGTTTACCTTCAATAGCAACTTCTTTTCCTTTAGTTACATATTTTTCAATTATTTGTGCTGTTTTTCCCCAAGCCACTACATTATGCCATTGGGTATCTGTAATCTTCTCACCTTTGGCATTGGTGTAACTTTCGTTTGTTGCTATAGCAAATTTTGCTAGTGTTTTTCCAGATTCTAAATTAGTGATTTCTGGATCGTTTCCTAAGTTACCAATCAACTGTACTTTGTTTCTAAGTGTGTTCATAATTTTATTTTTTAATTGTTAAACAGTTAATACCATCGAGTTCTTATGTTTCGACATGGCAAAGATGTGATAGTTGCCAAATGTTATTCGGTTGATAAATGTTTAAATTCGTTTGTAAACGTTTGTAGTCGTTTGCAAATGATTAATAATAGTAAAGTTCACACCGTGAAATTGCTAAAAAGCTCTAAGAGATTAGAGCTTTTTTTTTGGCAATAAGAAGTTGTGTTTGCTAAAGGTTTAAGTAGTTAAACCAATGGGAAGCTTTCCTTTTTTCTTTACGGAAAATCGGGATGCTTTTTTGTTTTAAGTAATTTCTCATCTAAATATATTTAGGACTTTTTGATAGCTGAGGTTACGACCTTGTAAAAAAGAAAAAAAATCATTACATTAGGAGTAATTCATTTCTTTCTAAAATTTAATATAAATGAAAACTTCCAGAGTTGTAAATAAAGATTCTAAAATTGAGAAAATGAATTTCTTTATTAGTCTTTTTCAAAACAGCCCAATTCCTAAAACAATTTCAAATATATCTACAAAAAAATATGTGTTTGTAAACCCTGCATGGGAAAAGTTTACAGGTTTTACAAAAAAAGAGGCTATTGGTAAAACAGCATTAGATCTTGAGTTCTCGGGTTCTGAAGACTTGGCATTAATTAGGGGAAAATTATTAAAAGAAAAAGAAGTTATTTCTTATGAGTGTTCCGTTAAATTAAAAAGTGGCATTGAAAATAAAGTTTTAAGGTCTTTTTATATAATAGCGGTTAAGGACGAAGAGTTTGTATTAAATACAATTAACAACTTTGAAGGATTGGATATATATAAAGAAGAACAAGAACTAATCAAAAGAACAGAAGAACTTTTAGTTGCACAAGATTCAATTGAAAGCATGACCGATGGTTTTATGACATTAAACAATGAATGGATTTATACTTATGTAAATAAGAAGGCTGCAATCATGTTAGGTAAAAAACCAGAAGATTTAATAGGAAAACATATTTGGACAGAATTCCCAGAAGTTGTAGGGTTGCCTTTTTACAGTAATTACAACAAAGCTTTTGAAACACAACAAATAATTACATTTGAAGATTATTATCATCCTTGGGATCGCTGGTTTGAAAACCGTGTAATACCTTCCAAAGATGGAATTTCAGTATCTTTTCAAGATATTACCGACCGTAAAAAAGCAGAAGAGCTTCTAATAAAAAGTGAGAGGTATTTAGATCGTATTATTAATAATATTGGAGACCCTTTATTTGTAAAAGATAGTGAAAGCCGTTTGCTTTTAGTAAATAATGTTTTTTGTTCGATTTTCAATCTTTCCAGAGAAGATATCATTGGAAAAACACTTGCCGAAGATGTTTCTGCAGATGAAAGAGAAAATTTTTTAAAGATTGATAAACAGGTGCTTTTAACAGGTGTAGAGAATATTAATGAAGAATATCTTACTGTTAGAGGTGAAAAAACACGTATAATCTCTACAAAAAAAACCAGATTTGTTGATGATAATGGTAATAAGTTCTTAATTGGAGTTATTAGAGATGTTACAGAACGTAAACAAGCCGAAATAGATTTAAAACTTTCTAAAGAGTTTACAGATAAGCTCATCATGTCCATGCAGGAAGGTTTAATAATTGTGAATCTAGAAGGTGAAATTATAATGGTTAATGATTCAACATGTAATATTCTTCAATATTCTAAAGAAGAGTTATTAGGGATGGAGTTTCCATATCCTTTTATAAATGTTGAAGATTTTAAGGGATTTGGAAATATAAGTAAAAAAATAGTTCGAGGAGAAAAGCCATCATTTCAATTTGAATTTATTAAAAAAAGTGGAGAAAAATTCAGCGCTTCGTTTTTAACTGGAAATATAAAAAATGACAAAGAGGATGTTATAGCATTATTTGGAACCATGAAAGATATATCCGAAGAATTAAAGGTTCAACATACCCTTGAAGATATAGCTAAGAAATCGACGCAAAAAAAAGCTGTTATATTAGAGTTGGCAGGTCTTGTTGGAAGTGATTTTGAAACTGCATTAGGAAAAATCACGTCTTTATCTGCAGAAACTTTAAATATTGAAAGAGTAAGTGTGTGGAAATACAATACAGATAAATCGGAATTGATTTGCCAAAAAGAGTATAATTTAAAAGACCAGTCATACAGTAACAGGTCTATTCTTAGAGAAAAAGATAATTCAGATTATTTCAAAGCCTTATCCAGAAAGGAAACAATTTGTGTTTTCGATGCTGTTAAAAATAAAATTACTAAAGGATTTGCTGAAGATTATCTTATTCCTAATGGAGTGACTTCTATGATGGATGTATTTATTCAAGGTGCTACCGGGAATTATGGTGTTTTATGTTTTGAGCATGTGGGGCCAAAAAGGAAATGGACCGCAGATGAAGAAGAGTTTGCAATCTCCATTGCAAATTTAGTATCCTTAATGGTAGAAAGTAAAGAACGAAATCTTGCCGAAATCAAACTTATTGAATCAAACGAAAAACTATTATTGGTTAATACAGAATTAAATAAATTAAAAAAAGAGCTAGAGCAAGAAAATGTTTATTTAAGAGAAGAGATTGATTTAGTTTTTAATTATGAAGAAATGGTTTATAGCAGTGCAGCCTTTAGCAATGTGCTAACAGATGTTGAAAGGGTAGCCGCTACTAAAGCTACTGTTTTGCTTTTAGGAGAATCCGGAACAGGTAAGGAGTTATTAGCGAGAGCGATACATAATATAAGCCCTAGAAAAAACAAACCTTTAATTAAAGTTAATTGTGCAGCTATTCCTAAAGAATTGATAGAGAGTGAATTGTTTGGACATAAAAAAGGTTCCTTTACGGGTGCTGTTAACGATAAATTAGGAAAATTTAAATTGGCCGATGGAGGTACTTTGTTTTTAGATGAGATTGGAGAACTTCCTTTAGATATGCAGCCCAAATTGTTAAGAGCCATTCAAGAGTCAGAAATCGAGCAAGTAGGAGGCATAGAAACTCATAAAATTGATATTAGAATTATAGCAGCAACGAATAAAGATCTTAAAAAGGAGATTCTAAATAAAAATTTTCGAGAAGATTTATATTTCCGTATAAATGTTTTTCCAATAGTGGTGCCTCCGCTAAGAGAAAGGGTTGAAGATATTCCTATTTTAATAGAGCATTTTGTAGATAAATTCAGTAAAGTTTATAATAAAAATATTAAATACATATCCGAGGAAGCTAAACAAAGCATGCAAGCCTACAAATGGCCAGGAAATATAAGAGAATTAGAAAATTTAATAGAAAGAGCTGTTATTTTATCAGATTCAGAAACATTAATTCTTTCTTCTATAGAAACATCTTCTGTCTCAAAAGAATTGCCCATAAGCATGTCTAGTTTGACTTTAAATGAAGTCCAACGAAATCATATTATAAAAACACTTGAAAGGTGTAATTGGAAGATTGATGGAGCCAATGGAGCTTCAAAATTACTTGATATAAAGCCTAGCACATTAAGAGATAGAATGAAAAAATTGGGTATAAAGAAAAGTAGCTAGAGGTAACGGTATACCGTTAATCTCCACTTGGCCTTCATTTTTATAACGGAATACCGTGAGTGCCTTTTTTAAATTTGATGCGCACTAAATTTATAACAATTTGAATGTCAAATGAATACGTTGTAGTTGTTGTTTTAAAAATGCTTTGGCACGTCAATTGTCATTGAGTTTTTATTGAATAATAGTTATGGTCAAGCAAATAAAATGTAAAAAAGCTAAATTTTGGTTAAAAGAAGGTGTTCTTTTTTGCCGATTTATAAGGGGTGAGTGCAAAAAAGAATTTAGTCAGGAGTTTTTAGACGAACATATAAAAGCTATTACAACATTATCTAATGGTAGATATTATCCGTTACTTATAGATCTTAGACAACTGAATGAGAATTACGCTTTTTCAGTAGTTAAAATTATAGCAAATAATCCAGAACTTAAGTCAGTTATACTGTCAAAGTCTTTTGTTGTTAATTCTTGTTTTGTACAATTTGTACTTGTTGTATTAAAAAGAATTGACGATCCCGTGATTCCGAATAAAGTCTTTAGGAATTACGATACTGCAATTGAATATTCACTAGAAACCAATCATTTTTTTAATGCAATAAATTAAATGAATACAATAAATAAAGTAATAAAGCTCAACAAAGCTAAATTTTGGACAAACTCTTTAGGTATTATTTTTTGTGAATTCAATAATACGGAAACCTTTCTCACGCTAGAAGTAGATACAGTAGAAAGATATGAAAAAGCTATTTCTACATTATCCCAAGGTAAACCGATGCCGTTTTTAATTGATATAAGAAATAACCAAGGTAATTTTAGTACACAGGCCGCTAAGTTATTTGCTAATAGCCTTGTTTTTGAAAAAATAAGGGTCTCTGAGGCATTTGTTATTAATTCAATAAATACAAAATTATTAATAAATACCTATAAAAGAATTTATGAACCAAATACTCCTTTTAAAATATTTCATGATTTTGATGAGGCATTAACATATTTAATTAACGTTAAAAAAACATTCGATGGAGAGAATTAAGCATTACATGTGGCGTACAAGTCCTGAAGTTGCCATAACAAAATTTATAGAAAAAAATGTAGCTATTTCAGTTTCAGATGAAGTTGGGCGAATAATATATGCTAATAATCGTTTTTGTACAATAATTGGTAGTGAAGAAAGGGAACTGATAGGTGTAAATAATAGTTTGTTTAAAACAAATATGAGTAGAGAGCCCTTTTATAAAAATTTATGGGAAACTATTGAAAAGGGAAACATTTGGAAAGGGGTTTTGTCTAATAAAACAAATAAAGGAAATCTCTTTTGGTTAGAAACCACCATTGTACCATTAAAGGATGATGAAGGTAACGTAGAAAGTTTTATAGCTATGTACTTAGATGTAACCAAAGCGAAAATTGACTCTAAAAAGATAGAGATACAAAATCAAAACACACACACTTTAGGTGATACTGCCTAATTGAGTACTTTTTTGTTTTTTTAAGATATTCTTTTCACTTTTATTTCTGGTTAATGCATAAAGCAAATAGGACACTTGTGTGTAGTTGTCCCTGTAAAAGTGCTTTTAAGCACAAATTTTCACTTAAAAAACGGATAATATTTATTTTTTATTTGCACGCACTTAGAATAAAACTTACATTTATAAAAATTAATTTTTAATAAATATAAAATTCAACAACCCATGGAAGGATACTGTGTAAAATGTAAAGACAAAAAAGAAATAAAAGACGCTGCCGAAGTTACTATGAAAAATGGTAGAAAAGCAATGAAGGGTAAATGCCCAACTTGCGGTACTGGTATGTTCAGAATTTTAGGTAAGTAATTGTCTTAATACATCTAAAACAACAACAGGTTTAGTTAAATTTAACTAAACCTGTTGTTGTTTTATGTTTAAAGGAAGTTTATCCACAAGATTTCCCATTATTTATCACTTCTATTAATTGGTGTTGGTAATAAGTTGTTCCAGAATTAATTCTACACCTTCTTCCGAATTACTTTTAGTTTCAAAACGGGCTGTTTTTTTTACTTCAGCATGGGCATTTTCCATGGCGTAGCTAAAATAAGCGAGTTCTAACATTTGCAAATCGTTATTATAATCGCCAAAAACCATTGTTTCTTCTTTTGTTACGCCTAATTTTTTTTGAAGAATACTTAATGCATAGCCTTTATTAGCCTTTATATGGGAAATATCTAACCAGTTTTTGCCAGAGACAATAATTTGCATGTCGTTTTTTAAAGCGGTTAAATGAGGTAGTATGTTTTCTTCAGAACATTCAAAATGGAAAACGGCTATTTTTAAAAAATTATCATTGGTAACCTGTGTTAAATCTTTAACGATTTGATATTCAGAATAATATTTGGTAAATTTTGAAATAAAATCTGGATTTGAAGTTTCAATGTATGCAGATTTTCTTCCACATAAAACAATATGCGCACCATTTATTTGACGTAAAATGCCAATAGATGTTGTGATATTTTCAGAAGTTAATTTTAATAAAATATGTTCTTCATTATCATACTTCATCATACCGCCATTTTCGGCAATAATTGATATATCGTTTTTAATAGCATCTAGCTTTTCTATAATACTTTGATACTGTCTGCCACTAGCCGCAACAAAATGAATATTCCTCTTTTTTAGTTCTTTAAATTGACTAAAAAATCGATGACTTACTTCGTTTTTATGGTTTAGTAACGTGCCATCCATATCAGTTACTATAAGTTTTACTTTCGAAAAATTCATAAAATATATATATAAACAAAAATACCATTCTAAAACTTAATAAACGTTAACTAAATACCATTCTATTTTGCTTATTAAAGAAAATAGTTTTGTTAAATTTTTAATCGTTATTTAGATACGCGCATTTTTGTAAATTGCAACAAATTTCATTTACACATTAATAAGTATGGTTACCTTAAAACAATTAGCAAAAGAATTAAATGTTTCTATATCTACAGTTTCTAAAGCATTAAATAATAGCGAAGAAATTGGTGAAGAAACTGTAAAGCGTGTAAAAGAACTGGCCGAATTGTATAATTACAAACCCAATAAAGTAGCTTTAAGTTTAAAGCAAAATAAAACTAAAACCATTGGGGTTATTATTCCAGATATATTAAATCATTTTTTAGCAAAAGTGTTATTTGGTATTGAAAGGGAAGCGGTTAAGTATGGTTATAATATTATTACCTGTATTTCAAATGAATCTTTAGAACAAGAAAAAGAAAGCCTTAGGTTGTTGGCAAATGGCAGTGTTGATGGGTTTATTTTATCAATAGCAGAAGAAACCCAAGTTAAAAATGAAATAGACCATTTTAAAAAGGCGATTAGTCAGGGCTTACCTATTGTTATGTTTGATAGGGTAGCTCATGATGTGCTATGTGACAAGGTTATAGTAGACGATTTTGATGCCACTTACAATGCTACCCAAAGCTTATTGGTAGAAAAAAGGAAAAATATTGCATTTATAAGTACTTTAGATAGTTTAAGTGTTGGCAAATTACGTGAGCGTGGTTATAGAAAAGCAGTTTTAGAAACAAACGTTTGCGAACCTTTAGTTTTAAAGATAAAGAAGAAAGACGACCAGCAAAAAAAAATAATGTCATTTTTTAAAAAGAATACTACCATTGATGGAGTTGTGGCTGCTGATAGTGCTTCAGGAATTATAGCTATAAATACCGCGGTTAATTTAGGGATGAAGGTGCCTAAAAACATATCTGTAATAGGTTTTGCTAGTAAATCAGATTCGTATCATACCATACCTAAATTAACTACTATAAGGCAACATGCTAAAGAAATTGGAGAAAGTGCTGCTCAGTTACTTATAAATAGACTTCAAAATAAATCAGGTGATATAGATATAAAAACAAAAATTGTAAAAACAACACTTATAAAGAGCAAGTCTACTTTGTAAATGTTGTTTAGTTTCTTTATCAAACAACATTTAATCGGCTAAAAGCACTATTTATCGATTTTATTTTTTTAATAAATAAAGTTTGCTTTATATTAGCATTACTTAAGAAGTGCCAAAAATTCCCTTCTGCTCTTTTAAGTAAAATTAATCCATTTTTTGACTCTAAAGTCATATTCCCCTCACAATAAAATAGTATTAAAAAATCTGTATGCTTTTGTATGCATTCGATTTTAAGTTAATTATCCATTTTTCCCTCTAACCGAGATTTTATTTAAGTCTTAGTTACTGTTTTGTTTAAACATTTAGAAAAATAATAATTTAACCTTAAAATCAAATATTTATGAAAGCCCTAAAAATTACTTTAATTGCAACATTACTTTTTGCATCATTAACTTCTTGTACAAAACAAGAACTGAATGAAGATGATGTGCTAATTTCTCCAAAAGCTGAAAATCCAATTTATACAGGTGGAGATATTGATCAATAAATGAATTATTTTCATTATATAATAAACAATAGCTCTTTGCAGAAATGTAAGGGGCTTTTTTTATAAAGAAATTATAAATACTTTTGAGGGAATCTGTAATAACTCCTTTTATTGAAATTTAATTTCTTTTATATAATAGTTATTGTTTTTTTAAATTATTCTTTTAGCCAACAAAGTAATGATTTGAAAAAAATTGACTCCTTAAAGCAGTTTGTTATAAGTGCAAAAGAACAGGATTCTTCTTCAATTGCAGAAGCTCATTATATTATAGCCGAATATTATAGAAAAGCAACTCCTTTAACGGATAGTGCTTTTTATTATTATCATAAAGCTGAAAAAATATTTAAGCAATTAAATACTAATTATCAATTAGCTTTAACATTGTATGGAGTTGCTGTAATTCAAAAAAACGAAAAAGATTTTATTGGTAGCGAGGTCTCGTGTGTTGAAGCATTATCATTATTAGATCCAATAAAAGAAACTGATGATATTATAAATTTGAAGTCTTATATTTATAATAACCTAGGAATTGTTTTTAAAGAACTTGAACAATACGATGAATCTATTAAATATCATAAAAAGTCTTTTCAACTTAAAGAAAAATTAAAAGGCGACAATAAGGAAACAATAGATATTTCTAAAATTAATCTTGCAAATACGTATAAAAATGCTCAGCAGTTCGATTTGGCTCTAAATTATTATAATCAAGTTTTAGATAATAAAAAATTAATTAATGAACGCCCAGGTTTTTATGCACTCGTGTTAGATAATTATGCGCACACGCTTTATTTATCCAAAAAACATAAAAAGCTTCCAGGGTTATATTTCAAAGCTTTAAAAATTAGTGATAGTATAAGTTATAAGGGGTATAACTCAATAGTTATTAATCAGCATTTAGCCGAATATTATAACGACAAAGGAAATAAAGAGTTAGCTAAATATTATGCCTATATAGCTAAAGATATTTCAGAGAAGTACCATAACGACGATTTATTAAAATCACTCTTATTGCTTTCGAAAATAGAAGAAGGCGAAATGTCGGCTAAACATTTAAAATCTTACATAAAGTTAAATGATAGTTTACAAAAAAATGAACGAACTATAAGAAATAAATTTGCAAGAATTCGTTTTGAAACCAGCCAGATTGAAGAAGAAAACGTTCAAATTGCAAAAGAACGTACCTGGTTTTTGATTATTTCACTAGTTTTGATTATTGCATCTTTCTTATTGTATCTTGTAATTACACAAAGAAATAAAAATAAAGAATTACAATTTATACAAGAGCAGCAAGAAACTAACGAAGAAATTTATAATTTAATGCTTTCTCAAAATGAAAAGATTGAAGAAGCAAGAACGTTGGAGAAAAAACGGATTTCACAAGAACTACATGATGGTGTTCTAGGGCGCCTATTTGGAACTAGATTGAGTTTAGATAGCTTAAATATGAGTAGTAGTGCTGATGCTATAAAAACCAGAAATCAGTACATCAAGGAGCTTAAAAACATTGAAGATGATATTAGAAAAGTATCACACGAGTTGAATGCTGACTTTGTTGCAGGATCTGGGTTTATTGACATTATTAAAACATTGGTGGAAGCACTGGCCACAGTATATAATCTTTCATATAAATTAGAATATGATGATATTATAAATTGGGAAGATATTTCTAATAAAAAGAAAATTCACATTTACAGGATTATTCAGGAAGCTTTACATAATATATATAAGCATGCTCAGGCAACTTCAGTGATTGTTAGTTTTGAATTGAAAAAAAATGCAATTTGGTTAGCTCTAATTGATAATGGCATTGGATTTGATATAAATAAAGCCAAGTCGGGTATTGGCTTAAAAAACATGAATTCTAGAATTAAAGAAATAAATGGTATTATAAATATAAAATCTGAAAAAGAAATAGGCACAACTGTAATGATACAAGTCCCAATAACCTAACTAAGTTTATGAATCAAAAAATCAAAATATTAATGATCGATGACCACCCAATGATTATTGAAGGTTATCAAAACACTTTACTTTTTACAAAAAAGGAAAGTCAGCAATTAGAGATAGACATTGCAAATAATTGTGACGAAGCCATAGTTTTTATGGATAAATCTGTTGAAAAAGAAAATCCGTACCATGTGCTATTTGTCGATATTAGCTTGCCACCATCATCGGATGGATTAATGACTTCTGGTGAAGATTTAGCGGCCTATGCTCGTAAGGTTTTACCAAAATCAAAGATTATAATCTTAACAATGTTTAATGAATCATTTAGAATCCATAATATTATTAAAACAATAGATCCAGAGGGTTTTTTAATCAAAAGCGATTTAACTTCTAGTGAACTCGCTAGTGCCTTTCAAGCTGTACTTAGCAACCCACCTTTTTATAGCGGTACAGTTAATAGTTTTATGAGAAAGGCTATTAGAAGTGATATTGTAATTGATGAAAAAAACAGAAAAATTCTTCATTTATTATCACAAGGTATAAAAACTAAAAATTTAGCATCTCATTTAGATCTTTCTTTAAGTGCCGTTGAAAAAAGAAAAAAGCAATTAAGAGAGATTTTCGATGTACAAGACGGACAGGATGAAACGCTTGTTACCGCTGCTAAAAACAAGGGGTTTGTATAATTTGTAAGAAATAACTTCTTAATTAAAAATAAATAGGATTTTTCTATTTATTTTTCACTCTCAATTAGCCTGCTATACCTGTATTCTATGCTTTACCCGTAAAAATATTACGGGTTTGCCGTAATCCAAAAGAGTATGTTATTCGTATATTTGTAGTATCAACACTTCAAAAAATTAGTAATCCCTCAATTTTTTTGTTGATAATAGCAATTTACATAAACCCTATGGATGTGAGAGACCCATAGGGTTTCTTCATTTTTAATGTTTTTAGTCCACTTAATTGATACAAATTGGGGCTTTATTGAGTTTGAAAACCAAAAAAAATCGTACTTTTCGCCTTTAGTTTTAACCTATGAAACAAATTTATGTTTTTATATTAGTTACAACGCTTACATCCTGCGAGTATTTCAATGTAAAAAAAACAACTCCTGAAGCTATTTTAAATGAAGAGTTGCAAACGTTTAATTGGAATGAAGTCGATGTATATCCATCGTTTTCTGCATGCGATTCTTTAGAAACAAAAGATGAAAAAACAGCGTGTTTTACAGACGTTTTAACTAAGCATATTTTAAGATATCTGGAAAACGATTCTATTGTTGTAACACAAGATGTAAATGAAACCATTTATCTTCAATTTCAAGTTTCTGAAACTGGGTTTTTATCGCTTTCAGATGTGAAATTAGATAGTCTTCTTGTTCAAGAAATACCAAATCTTGAAAATTTAATTCATTCTAGTTTAGATTCGTTGCCTAAAATATATCCAGCTATAAAACGCGGTCAGCAAGTTAAAACAGAGTTCGAATTGCCTATTATTATTCAAGCGAACTAAAATTATTTCTTAAAAGTACGTCCTTTCCATTTGTAGCTAGAAAAAACAGAGATAAAAGCGACATACACACTAAAAAACGGATATACTAAGAAACCAACAATAAAACTTCTTAATACCCCTTTTTGATTAAAAAATAATGCCGATTTATAAATTAAAAAGAAATCGATATTGAATTTTATAATGGTGATATATAAGAATACTTTCAAATTAAAAACACCAACAATTAAAAGTACTAATAAAGCGATAATAAGCGCATTGTTGAGTAGAACTATAAGTCCTGTAACTTTGCCAAACCAATTATTATAAACACTTGTTTTGGCAGCCCAACGTACACGTTGAGATAATAATGATTCCCAAGTTAGTTGCGAATGCGTTTTTACTATGGTATAATCACATTTTAAATAATGAACATGCTTGAGATGTTTTTTTATTGCCTTTTCAAGCAAAAAAATATCGTCGCCACTTGCTGTATTGGTGTTGCCTTCAAAACCATTTAACTCATAAAATAATGTTTTTTGGTAAGCAAAATTAGCGCCATTACACAAAAAGGGTTTATTAATACCAAAACCGCCCATGGTAGCACCTTGTAAACTTAAGATGTCGAGTAATTGAAATCGACTTAAAAAATGATTCTTTTCAAGATAAGTTACAGGAGCTGCAATGCAATTCACATCATTTTTTTGAATGTATTCATCAAAACTATCTAGCCAATAATTAGGCAATACACAATCGGCATCAGTTGTTATAATCCATTCGTTTTTTGCGTGTCCAATAGCAGTTGTAATGGCATCTTTTTTTGGTGAATTAGATTGTCTTTTGTTTTTTAAAACAGAAACATTTGATTGATTATCTAGCGTTTTTTTTATAATTTCAACAGAATCATCATCCGAATCATCATCAACAAATATTATTTCAAATAAATCCTTAGGGTATTTTAGTGCTTTTATAGATTTTAATAAGGCGGGTAAATTTTCAGCTTCATTTCTAAAAGGAATAATTATTGAAAACTTTGTTTTAGATGGTAACTCTTCAAGTTTAAAAGTTTTAACCTTGTCAAAACCAAAAACAAAACTTCCTATTAAAAGCAGATAAAGGATGGTGATAATGATGCTAATTATAGTCATAAGTCGTCTTCTGGAAAATTAAAATTCAAAACAAAATAGCTTCCCAAAATGCTTGGAATTACAAAATTAAATATCCACATAAGCGTTACAATGCACAAAATTGTAAATGAATTTACTCCAACAAAGCTAAATAAATAAACGGCAACACTTCCTTTTATAAGTACATCAAAAATAAAAATCGAGGGTATTATAGATGCTAAAAAATACATAGAAGTAATTATAGTGATAGCATGTAAGTAGGAGGTTTGTATTTCAAAAATAGTGAGTAAATAATAAAATTGAAATGAGAAGATAAGATACCGTAATAGCGATAAGCCAAACCCGTAAGTAATGAGTTTCTTTGGATAATTAATAATGAAATATTTTATTTTTTTTAAAGAAAACCCTTTGATGCTGAATTTGTTTTTTCTAATTATAAAAATCAATATAGTGATCATGACTACTGTAAATATTAATAGCGGCCATATTTTAGAATAATTTAGTTGTATAGGGTATTTAGAAATAAAAAAACTAAATCCAATAGCTCCTAAAATGGTAGTAACACTCATTTGTAAAAGATTGCTAAGTAGGTTGATTAGCATGATATGCTTCCTGATATCTTTAGTATAATAAATAGCTTTGGCACCATATTCACCAATTCTGTTAGGGGTAAATAAAGAAGCCGTTAAAGCACCTAAACTTTGCTCTGAGGCTTTTTTAAATGAAATTCTTTTAGTTGGCGACACTAATATTTGCCATTTCAAAATTTCAAAAAAATAGTTAAAACCAGTTAAAACGAATAGAATTAGAATGGTTTTGGTTGAAATAACACCATTTTCATCTAAAAAATGAAGGAAATTTGAAAATTCTAATGAACTATTACTAGTTAGTTTACGGTAAATAAAATAAAAAGCAGCAACAACAATGCTTATTTTAATAAGTGCAAAAAAGAATTGTTTAGTTTTGTATGGTAAGGTGTAAATCATAAATTCAGGTTACAAATTAAACCAATATTCCGTTACCAAATCAAATAGACCGTATTAATGAGTAAAGAAAGAATTATTTTAGGTATTGACCCAGGAACGACCATTATGGGTTTCGGACTTATTAAAGTGGTTGGGAAAACCATGTCTTTTTTACAACTTAATGAACTCGATTTAAAAAAGTACGACGATCACTACCTAAAATTAAAACTCATTTTTGAACGTACTATTGAGTTAATAGATACCCATCACCCAGATGAAATTGCCATTGAAGCTCCTTTTTTTGGTAAAAATGTGCAAAGTATGTTAAAATTGGGTCGTGCTCAAGGAGTTGCAATGGCTGCTGGTTTGAGTAGAGAAATCCCTATCACGGAGTATCTTCCTAAAAAGATAAAAATGGCTATAACAGGAAATGGAAGTGCTAGTAAGGAACAAGTTGCAAAAATGTTGCAAAGTTTATTAGGTTTAAAAACATTGCCAAAAAATTTAGATGCCACCGATGGGTTAGCAGCAGCGGTTTGTCATTTTTATAATTCAGGTAAAATAGAGGTTGGTAAAAGTTATTCGGGTTGGGATGCTTTTGTAAAGCAGAATAGTCCCCCCGCCCCCAAAGGGGGAGCAAAAACATCAACTGTTATAAACCTTCGTAAAAAGTAAAATAATAGTTAATTTTTATTGAATAATATAAGTAAATATAACAATGATGAAGAAGCCTCCTTTGGGGGTTGGGGGACTGTATATATTCATATCCCATTTTGCAAACAAGCATGTCATTATTGCGACTTTCATTTTTCAACTTCATTAAAAAAGAAAGATGTTTTGGTTAATGCATTGGCTAAAGAAATGGAGTTGCGTAAAGACGAATTCAAAAATAAAACTGTTGAAACCATTTATTTTGGAGGTGGTACGCCTTCTTTATTGACTGTAGATGAATTAGGGTTTTTGATTGATACTGTTTATAAAAACTATCAAGTTGTAGATAATCCTGAAATTACATTAGAAGCCAACCCAGATGATTTATCTAATAATCTAATAATCCAATTATCTAAAAGTCCCATTAACCGGCTAAGCATAGGCGTCCAATCATTTTACGAAGCCGATTTAAAACTCATGAATCGTGCTCACAATGCCACAGAAGCAAAAAGCTGTTTATTAGAAGCAACTAAACACTTTAAGAATATTTCGGTTGATTTAATTTATGGAATACCCGGTTTGACCAACGAAAACTGGATAAAAAATATTGAAACAGTTTTAAGTTTCAATATTCCACATATTTCAAGTTATGCTTTAACTGTAGAGCCTAAAACAGCTTTAGATACCTTCATAAAAAAAGGGCTAATTAAAAATGTTGATGATGATTTAGCTCAAGAACAGTTTCATATTTTAATAGAAAAACTGGAAGCTTCTGGGTTTATACATTATGAATTGTCAAATTTTGGTAAACCTGAATATTTTAGTAAAAATAATTCGGCTTATTGGCAAGGAAAATCTTATTTGGGTGTTGGACCATCGGCACATTCGTTTAACGGAAATGAACGGGGTTGGAATGTGCGAAACAATTCAAAATATATTAAATCGATAGAACAAAATGTACTTCCTATTGAAACGGAAACGCTATCAATAACTGATAAATATAATGAGTATGTGATGACTGGTTTGCGAACCGTTTGGGGTATTTCTTTAGATAAAGTGAAACGAGATTTTGGTGATTCATATTTAAATTATTTATTAAAAGCATCTGATAAATTTGTGAATTTAGGATTGCTGGTTATTTCCTGCGAAAATGAAGAATCGAATAAGAAAGTTTTAACTACTACAAGAAAAGGAAAATTTTTGGCTGATGGATTGGCATCAGATTTATTCATGATTTGATTATATTTGGATATATGATAGCTACTATTCAATACAATTCAAAAAAACACCTAATAGATTTATCTAAGCCCTTAGATATTTCAATCCCTATAAAGGCTTCAAAAAGCAACGTGAATGCGTGGTATTTAGATGAACCTAGGATAGAATCAGTTAAAAATGATGCGTGGGTTGGTAGTGTTAAAGAAGGAGCTTCTGTTAACTTTAATAACATTTATTTCAATCCGCATGCACATGGAACCCATACTGAATGTATGGGGCATATAACCAAAGAGTTTCATTCTGTAAATAAAAATCTAAAACAGTTTTTCTTTACTGCCGAATTAATTTCGGTAGCAGCTGAAAAATATATGAAAGATACCGTTATTTCAAAAAAACAAATTGAATTACTTTTAAAGGCTAAAACACCCGAAGCTTTGGTAATTAGAACCATGCCAAATACCAAAGACAAAAAAAGGCGCCACTACTCAAAT
Source organism: Mariniflexile litorale (assembly GCF_031128465.2). Classification (GTDB taxonomy): domain Bacteria; phylum Bacteroidota; class Bacteroidia; order Flavobacteriales; family Flavobacteriaceae; genus Mariniflexile; species Mariniflexile litorale. The sequence goes on from NZ_CP155618.1 coordinate 1,978,172, forward strand.
ACAAATTGGACTTACATTACAGAAGAAGCTATGGTGTTTATTCGAAACAAAAATATTAAACACCTGCTCATAGATTTGCCAAGTGTGGATAGAGAATACGACGGTGGGAAATTGTTAGCGCACAAAGCCTTTTGGGATTTTGATGGCAAGCGAAGGTTAGATTGTACCATTACAGAATTTATTTATGTTTCAAATAAAATTGAAGATGGTAGTTATATGTTAAATCTTCAAATAGCGCCATTTGAGAATGATGCAACACCTAGTAAACCTGTTTTGTATAAAATCACAGAAAAATGAAGCTTGTATTGAAATTAGAGGAACTCATGATGTTCGTTTTAGGAGTTTTTGTTTTTAGCCAATTAAATTTTGCTTGGTGGTGGTTTCTAGTGCTAATTTTAGCTCCAGATATAAGTATGTTCGGGTATTTAGTGAACACAAAAGTGGGTGCCGTAACATATAATTTATTTCATCACAAAGGTATAGCCATTTTGGTTTATATAATTGGGACGTGTTTTCAAAATGAAATTGTGCAATTATTTGGTGCTATTTTATTTTCTCATGCTTCTTTTGATAGAATATTTGGTTATGGTTTGAAATATTTTGATAATTTTAAGCATACACATTTAGGTGAAATAGGAAACTAATATTGAAAATATCCTGAAAAAGTAGAGGAACGTTTAATAAAAGTTCTTTCTCTTTGGGAAGCTTAGAATGGGATTATGAACATAGAACAACTTTATGAATATTGTTTAAAAAAGAAAGGTGTTACTGAAGATTTCCCTTTTGACGAAGACACACTTGTTTTTAAAGTATTAGGGAAAATGTTTGCCTTAATCGGATTGAAAAAATGGGAATCTGGAGAAAAAGCCATTAATCTTAAATGTGATCCTGACTATGCTGAAGAGTTGCGTGCAGAATACAGTAGCATCAAACCTGGTTACCACATGAGCAAAAAACATTGGAATACCGTTTATATTCAAGATGGCGTTTTACAGCCTAAATTTTTACTAGAACTCATAGACCATTCTTATGATATGGTTGTTAAAGGCATGCCCAAGAAATTAAGAGACACATTATAATTTATATAAAAAGTTAAGTAGTAATAATGTATCATTTTTTTGGTTTATAATAACTGTTATATCTTGCGGAAACTTTTATTTAAACGTATTATTGCAACGTTAAATAATAAATCATGAGCGTACTACAAACATTACAAGAGCGAAGTAACAATACCTGTGAGTTATGTACTTCAAATAGTGAATTAAAACAATACACCATTCCGCCTTCATTAAATGAAAATGTAGATAATAGTTTATTGGTTTGTAGCACGTGTTTAAGTCAAATTGAAGAAAGTACCGATATGGATACCAACCATTGGCGTTGCTTAAATGACAGTATGTGGAGTGAGTTTGTTGCTGTTCAAATCATGGCTTGGAGAATGCTTCAAAGGTTACGTAATGAAGGTTGGCCAAAAGACTTGTTAGATATGATGTATTTGGATGATGAAGCTATGACTTTAGCAAGAGCTACTGGAGAGCATGAAGACGAGGCTAATAAAATAATTCATCGTGATGTAAATGGCGTTATTTTAGAAGCTGGAGATTCGGTAGTCTTAATTAAAGATTTAAAAGTAAAAGGGTCTAGTATTGTGGCGAAACAAGGAACTGCTGTTCGAAATATTCGGTTAGACCATGAAAATGCAGAATACATTGAAGGTAAAGTAGATGGGCAACAAATTGTAATTATTACCAAATACGTTAAGAAAACCTAAAACAACTTATTAACAAGAAGTATCAGCAATAATTTTCCACTCACCATCAATTCGTTTAAAAATAAGCATAAAAATTCCATCGGCATTTCCAACTTCACGTTTTATATGATATTCACCTAAAACATAGTAGGCTTCGTTACTTATTTTTGTAATGTCGTTTATTTTGTAGCTTAATTTACCCGTATGAGCTTCAGTGGGATAACTTTTTTCATAACGCTCTAATGTGTTTTCCCAACCAGAAGTTATACCATGTACGCCATAAAATTTAAGTGAATCACTTTTCCAATACCCCTCCATAAATTTCTCAATATTATTTTTAGACCATGCTATTCTTTGGGCTTTTAAAACGGACATAATAGCATCTTTATCTTTTTCTTCTGTAGTTTGTGAAAAGGAATTAAATGTGCATAAAATAAAAAGTAAAAGAAATAATTTATTCATAATAAATGGTTGTGTTTTAAAACATTCTTTTTTAAAAGTGAAGGTAAAAATAATGAAAACTTAGTTTTAAAATGTGTTACTCATCGGTTAATTTGACATATAATTTTTGTTTATCTAAAGTTCAAATCGATTTGTCGAAAAAATAATGTTAATAAACTTTCGGCCTATATATTTACCTAAGAATAAATCAATTAATAGCCCAAATTTATTGTTTAACCATTATTTAAAATAACTTATTATGGATTTAAAAATTTCAAACTGCAACAATTTTTTTAAAATTAAAGGAGCTCTAAATAAAAATAATTTAGGGTTATTTAAAAGTGAATTTAAAAACATTTTTGAAAAAGTACAGTCAATAACCATAAGCATCGAAGATGTTGATATTATGGATCGTTTTGGCGTTAGTGCCTTAGCTGAACTTCATAAAGAAGCTATCTCAAAAAATAAAAATTTATCAATTATTGGTTTAGGTTGTGAAGATTTATACAACCATTTTAAAACTGAAATGGCTGCGTAATTAAAAATAATATTTAGAAGCATTGCTTCAGATATCCATTGAAAATAGTCATACTCACTTAAAATGGGAGGCTATAGTATATTTTTTTGTTGTTTATAAAAGGCATCTGCCTGAAGCTGCATTAGCTCCCTCGCTTTTGTACGCTTGTAGGTGTAAACGTCTTCGTTTTCTAAATCGGTATAAATACGGTCGTTAATGGCAAAATCTGCTTTTAACATGGCCTCTCTTTGGTTTTTATTTTGAAGCACGTTTGTTTTTACAGCAGTTTCTTCATCCTCCAATCTATAATCGTAAGCTCCTTTTGGCGAAAGTAATTTGGCTAATATAGGAGACGTTTCAATAGCTAAAAACAACAAAAATATAAATAACGAAGGTACCCAAGGCAATTCGCCTAAGGCGTTTACGCGAGCCATTAAACCATCAAAATTATTAATGATGGGTTGCGTATTTGTTACTTGTTTTTTATAATCGTTTTGTAGCGTTTGTATTTGAAGTTCTGTAGCTTCAATTTTACTAGTGTTTAATTCTTTAAGTTGTTGTAATTCGGCTAATAGCGCATCATGTTTATCACGTTTTTCTTTGTAAACAGGACCTTTGCCTAATAGTTTTGTGCCAGCAGTTCCTTCGGCTTCAGCTATGTAAGTATTGTATAGTATATTAACTTCAGTTTCTTTGGCTGCTATTTGTTGTTGTAAAGTGGTTATGTCTTTATTTAAGTTTTCAATGCTTGGGTTGAATTGTTCTGCTATTTGATTCTTGTTTGCGAGTGTTAATTCGTTTTTTTGTTCTAATAATATCTGATTAATCTCTTTTTCGAAAATTTTAAGTTCTAATGGTTTTGAAATTACAATGGCAATAATAACAGCTAATATAATTCTTGGAGATGCTTGAATTAATTCGTCTATAACATTGCCAGTTTTTTTAATGGTTGACACGATATAGCGATCCAAATTAAAAATGAGAAGTCCCCAAATTAATCCGAAAAATATGGAAGCATATAAGTTATCGAAAACAGTGTAAAGCGCAAAACTAGCCGCTATAAAAGCCATTAATGCTGTGAAAAATACGGTAGCACCAATACCTGCGTATTTATTTTGTTCGCCTTTAGAACATTGTTCTAAAATATCGGTGTCCGAGCCCGAGCAAATAATGAAGAATTGCTTTAACATAATGATTGATTTTGATTGATGATTGTCTATTAGAACGTTAAAACAGGTGATTTGTTACAAAATTTGACAAAAAAACACCAACTAATATAGATCCGCTTAACAGTATGTACACTTGTTTTTTCTAAACAAAGTTTATAAAACAACATAAAAAAAGCTAAGCAGGCACTAGATTTTAAAAGTATAACTAGCATGATTATTTATTTTTAATTTCGCTATCTATTAGTTTTTTTAAGTCTTCCAATTCTTCTTTGGTTAAATTGGTTTCCTTAGTGAAAAACGAAGCAAATTGTGAAGCACTATCGTTAAAAAAGTTTTTTATAAGCCCGTTTACATGCTTAGAGAAATAATCTTTCTTTTTAACTAGAGGATAATATTCTCTAGAATTCCCATATAGTGTATAACTAATAAACCCTTTGTCGGTCATGCGCTTTAAAAGGGTAGCTACTGTTGTTGTTGCTGGTTTTGGTTCAGGACAAGCTTCTAGTAAGTCTTTCATGAATCCTTTTTCAAGTTTCCATAAATGATTCATTAAGTCTTCTTCGGTTTTTGATAATTGCATTACTCTACAAAATTAGATTACGTTCTACAAATATAGAACAAGTATTTGTGTTCTACAAGTGTAGAGTTGTTTTTTGTAAAAATGAATGGATATTATTTACTTATTCTTAGACCGTATACTTTCAATAATTACAGTTGCCAATATTAACGAACCCCCTATATAAGTATTTAGTGTAGGTATTTCATTTAAAAAAAGAAAAGCAATGATGATTCCAAATATAGGTTGGGTGCTGTTTATAATACTTGCAGTACTTACTGAAAAATGCTCAAGGCTATTAACTAACATAGTATGCCCAATTGCGGTAGTAACTAATGCTAACATAATAACATATGGGAATTCTGTTTTTATACCAGAGGTATCAAAGTAAAAAAGTGTTGGTAATAAAACAATGCTAAGCACCATTACTTGGTAAAACATAATGCGTGTGCCATTATAATTGCTAATAAGTTTTTTAGACATGATATTGCGTAGTGCAAAAAAGAGAGCAGATAACAAGCCAAATAATATACCTTTTACATCTGAACTTTCTAAGTTAAATTCTGGTGCTAATAAGTAAATGCCAAACAAAACCATAATCCCTAATAGAATGTAAATAGGGTCGAATTTTGTTTTCATGAAGAAGGGTTCTAAAAAGGTAGTTAATATAGGAAACGTAAATAATGACAGCATTCCAATGGCAACGTTTGATAGTTTTAAGGCGTAAAAATAGGTGAGCCAATGTCCACCAAATAATAGACCACTAACAATAATGGCAATGGCGTCTTTTCTTGAATTTATTTTGAAGTCGTATTTTTTATATTTACAAAAGATAAATAGGAACAAGCCACCTAAAATACTTCGCCACCAAATGATAACTGGAGTAGGTAAATCGATATATTTTCCTAAGGCTCCGGAAGTACTTATAAATAATGTTGCTAATGTAAGTTGAAGTAAGTGGTTGTTGTGTTGGTTTTTCATTGGGCTGATAGCTATGTGTTAGCGATTGCAGTGAAAATCCTTTTGATTTTTTTGCAAAAGATTGAAACGAAAAGCGCGACTACCTTTTACTATTAAAAAGTAAAAGGTGGGAACACCCAAATTATTTAGAAAGTTCGGTGAAATATTTATAGAACATTGGAATAGTTTCGATGCCTTTTAAATAGTTAAAAACACCAAAATGCTCGTTTGGTGAGTGGATGGCGTCGCTATCTAGTCCGAAACCCATTAAAATGGTTTTACTTTTTAGTTCTTGTTCGAATAGAGATACAATGGGGATGCTACCGCCACTACGCTGAGGTATTGGGGTTTTTCCAAAGGTGTTTTGATAGGCTTTGCTAGCTGCTTGGTAGCCAATACTATCAATAGGAGTTACGTAACCTTGTCCGCCATGGTGCGGTGTCACTTTTAGGGTAACGCCTTTTGGCGCAATACTTTCAAAATGGATTTTAAATAACTGAGTGATTTCTTCCCAATCTTGATGCGGAACCAAACGCATAGAAATTTTAGCATAAGCTTTACTGGCTATAACGGTTTTTGCGCCTTCGCCTGTGTAACCACCCCAAATACCGTTTACATCTAGCGTTGGTCGAATGGAATTGCGTTCGTTGGTGGTGTAATCTGTTTCTCCGTAAACAGCTTCTATATTTAGGGCTTTTTTATAGTTTTCTAAACTGAAAGGCGCTTTTGCCATTTCTGCACGCTCTTTTGCAGAAAGTTCTTCCACCTTATCGTAAAAACCAGGAATGGTAATGTGGTTGTTTTCATCGTGAAGTGAAGCAATCATTTTAGCTAATATATTAATGGGGTTTGCTACTGCGCCACCATACAATCCGGAGTGTAAATCGCGGTTAGGACCCGTAACTTCAACTTCAACATAACTTAATCCTCGTAATCCGGTGGTTATGGATGGCACATCGTTGGCAATCATACCAGTATCGGAAATAAGAATTACATCGTTTTTAAGTTTTTCTTGATTGTTTTTGACAAAAATGGCAAGATTGGAGCTGCCAACTTCTTCCTCTCCTTCAATCATAAACTTTACATTGCAAGGAAGTTGGTTTGTAGATGTCATGAATTCCATAGCCTTTACGTGCATGTACATTTGTCCTTTATCATCGCAAGCACCGCGAGCAAAAATGGCGCCTTCGGGATGTGTATCTGTTTTTTTTATAACTGGTTCAAAGGGAGGTGAGTTCCATAAATTTAAGGGGTCTGGTGGTTGTACATCATAATGCCCGTAAACTAAAATGGTCGGTAGGTTTTTGTCAATTATTTTTTCGCCATAAACAATAGGATAACCGTTTGTTTTACAAATTTCGACACTATCACAACCTGCTTTTTCTAAACTTATTTTAACCGCATCGGCTGTTTTTAAAACATCGTTTTTGTATGCTGAATCAGCACTTATAGATGGCATTTTAAGCAATTCGATAAGTTCGTTTATAAATCGGGTTTTATGTTCTTTGATATAAGATTGGATGTTGTTCATGAAATGATTTTATAATTACTTCAAAAGTACAAAAAAGAAAAGTTTTGTTTAAGATAGATACTTAGTCTTGGTTAATGAATTTTACTATTGAAGTTATTAAACCTTCTATTAATGGTAATTTGGGGTTGCTATACGTTTGAATATTCTTTGTTCTGTCTACATCAGCTTCCTTAAGAACATGATTCATGTTTTTGATAATTACTTTTTTTGCGTTTTTACTGGATTCAGATAGCATTTCAGCATCTTGAATACTTACTTGAATATCGGTAGTTCCTTGAATAATTAAAATAGGAATATTTAATTTTGAAATTTCTAATTGAGGGTTATACTTAAACCACGAAATTAAATAAGGTTGAACGCTGGGGCGAAATAAAGCCGAAAGCATTTGTGGTGGGTTGTTTACGATTTCTCCTTTTTCTAGTTTTTCAATAATTGGTAAAGACATTTCTAAAACCAAAGGCGGTTGTTCCTCTAGTTGTTGTTTTAAAATCTCACCAGCAGGAAATCCTGCCCCAGCTAAAGAAATAAATTTGTTAACTTTTTCATCCTGAGATGCTATCATGCCTATTAAAGAACCTTCGCTATGACCAACAATTATTAAGTTGCTAAATCTAGAGTCTTTCTTAATGAAATTACACCATTCTTTTACATCGTTTATGTAATTTTCAAATCGTAAATCAGCTTCTTTTACAACTGCATTTTTACTTTCAGCAATACCTCGTTTATCAAATCTTATAGAGGCAATTCCTTTTTTAGATAATCCTTCTGCTAATAATTTTAAAGAATTATTTACCATCATCGGGTTGTTTCCGTTTCTGTCTGTTGGGCCAGACCCAGCAATTATTAAAACAACAGGTGTTACTTGAGTAGAATCTGCGATGTATAGTGATCCTTGTATATCTCCGGTTTTGGTGGTTAAAGTAATTGGTTCTTCTTTAGACTGCGAAAAAACTGTATGGCTTATAAAGAAAATAAGTATCAGTAAATTTATTTTTTTATTCATTACGATAAAGATTTCTAAGTGGGTAATTATTTGATGCAATAATTATTATTTAAAAATATAAAAAAAGAATGTTTTTCACCCTTATAAGTTTGCAATTTAAAAATCTTGTTTATATTTGCACTCCTTTAGCGGGCGTGGTGGAATTGGTAGACACGCCAGACTTAGGATCTGGTGCCGCGAGGTGTGGGAGTTCGAGTCTCCCCGCCCGCACTGTAAAGGAAAAGCCGAATCGAAAGATTCGGCTTTTTTTTTAATTTTAGTAGGTGTGCCTCAAAGTAAATAAAGGAGGATCAAGGGGGATCAAGTCATAAACTTGTAGGATGAATCCTTTAGAACTTAGATTAGTTTCTTTAAATTCAACAGGAGTAATATTGATTTCTTTAAAATAAAAATCTTCTCCTTTAACTTCCTGCTGGGTCAGTTCAAAATAAACAATACTCCTAGGCTCTTATTAAATTGAACTCATCACCAAAATCTTATTGTAGGTTGGATAAAACAATGCCTTTCAGTCTCTTTGACAAGATTCAAAAGTTTTAAATCTATAACGCATTAAAATATATACAGCTTCACTTATTTCTTCATCTAATTGTTCTAGATCTGGTTTTTTCATGATTTATTATTAAATTTATCTTGTGGTACATTGTGTATATAGATGCCGCTTATAAACCAAATATATATGTCTAAAGAATGTTTAGAGTGTGGTGAAAAGATTGTTGGAAGGATTGATAAAAAATTCTGTAGTGATGCATGCAGAAATGCTTATAACAACAATGTAAATAAGGACAGTAAAAATTTAATCAGGAATACCAATAATAGGCTTCGTAAAAATTACAGAATTCTAGAAACACTTAACCCTGAGCAAAAAACAAAAACATCTAGAGCGAAACTTATTGAAGCTGGTTTCGATTTTAATTATTTTACAAGTATTTATACCACAAAAGCAGGAACAATCTATTACTTTGTGTACGATCAAGGATATTTACCTATTGAAAACGATTATTATGCATTGGTAAAAAGAGAAAGTTAACTATTACCAAGTATGACCTTTTAAAGCAAGAGCTGCCTTTAATATATCCTTCTGGCTAATTTGACCCACTAATTTTCCATTTTCAACAATTGGGAAACGTCTTCGTTTTGACTCTAGAAACTTATTTGCCGCATCAAAAATATTCATGTTTCCATCAATGGTTTCAACATTTTTCACCATACATTTTTCAACGGTATTATTTTCCATAGGCAAATTGTGGTATCTACTTTCACTAATTTGTTTAATACAATCTCCTTCAGATATAATCCCCACTAATTCATGTGCATCGTTTACAACTGGGCCACCAGAAATTCTGTTTTTAATTAAGGAATCAATAACTTTTTCTATGAGTTCTTCAGATTTAAAGGTTATTAAGTTTCTAGACATATAGTCACTAACCTTAATTGGCAGATCTGTACAGGCTTTTTGCTGATTTTTTCTAGAGGCTAAAAAACTTTTGATTCCCATAATTTTTATATTTTTTTAATAAACCTAATGTACTTATTTTTTTTAAACTTTCCTAATAATGTGTTTTTCAGCTGGTATTAAATCTTAAGAATAATTTATTTTTAATAAATGACTAAAATAATTAGTGTGCTTTTAAGTGTTTAAATGTTAATTTTTTATAGTTTTAGCGTTTTAAAACATCATTAACAATGAAAAGATTATTTGTATTAGGATTATTAGTAAGTAGTTTTACTGTGAGTGCACAAAGTAACTCCGATTTATTGAAGCATTACGAAGCTTATTATAAGCAAATGAAACAGCAAGGAGACATGCAAGGTATTATCAATGCTATGACGCACTTGAATGTGCTGTCCCCTTCTCATGCAAGAATGGATACTTTAGCTTATATCTATATGACCGAAGATAAATATATACAAGCTTTAAACACAATAGGCTATGATAGATTAGTGGACGATTCGGATATTGCTATAGAGGTGAAAGCCGTATCATTAAAAGCAGTGAAACAAGCAGAATTAGCTATAGGACAATTTGAAGAAATGTTTAAACGAAATCCAACTGCTTTGGTTGCTTACGAATTAGCCGAACTCAATATGCAAACACAAAAGTTTGCCGAAGCCGACAAACACATTACTTATGGGTTAGCAAACGCTAAAGATGATATGAAAAAAGCATTTTACGAATCACAAACCCCATATGAAGTACCCTTAAAATCAGCTTTTATGTACTTAAATGCGATATCTATTTATAACAAAGACAAAAAAGCAAATATTGATAAGGCTGTAGATATTTTAGATGCTACCTTAAAAGTATCTCCAAACTTTAATTTAATTCAGTTAACAAAAAACGAATTGTTAAGACAAAAACAAATCTTACAAGCGCAAGCAGCACAACCAAAAACTAACTAAACCTAAACTAAATAAGAGAAAGTGGCAAGCATTATATAATGTTTGTCATTTTTTTATAGTAATAGTACCTTTTAAAAATGCATAAGTTTTAAAATATTCCAAAAAATCTCGAAAAGTTCGTTTTACAATTACGCTCGCATTATAAGTATTTGACACTAGAAGAATAAACGAAAGTATTTTGTCAAACTTTCAGGGTCTAATCCAATGCTTTTTTGCAATTCAGTAACACTGCCATGTTCTATAAAAGTATCAGGGATTCCTAAAATATTAATAGTATTTTTATAGTTGTTAATAACCGCAAACTCTAAAATAACAGACCCAAAACCACCTTTAATACTGTTGTCTTCAACGGTAATAATGGTTTTGTATTCTTTAAATATAGCGTGTAGTAATGTTTCATCTAAAGGTTTAACAAAACGCATATCATAATGTGATACTTCTAAATTTAAAATAGCTTCAGAAACATTTTTGGCAATAGTCCCTATGCTTAAAATAGCGAGGTTATTACCATCTTTAAGTTGAATACCTTTACCAATGTCTATTTTTTCAAAAGGTTGTTTCCAATTAACCGTTACACCAGTACCTCGTGGGTAACGAATGGCAATGGGTTGTTTTAACCCCAATTGCGCAGTATACATGATATTGCGTAACTCCACCTCGTTTCTGGGTGCAAATATGATAAGATTGGGGATGCATCTTAAAAAGGATATATCAAAAACGCCATGATGCGTCGCGCCATCTTCACCAACCAAACCAGCACGGTCTAAACAAAAAATAACGGGTAGTTTTTGTAAAGCCACATCGTGTATTATTTGGTCGTAAGCACGTTGTAAAAACGTGGAGTAAATATTGCAAAAAGGAATTAAACCTTGGGTTGCCATACCTGCAGCAAGTGTTACGGCATGTTGTTCCGCAATACCCACATCAAACGCCCTGTCTGGCATTTCATCCATCATGTATTTAAGCGAACTACCTGTTGGCATTGCTGGCGTAATACCCACAATGTATTTGTTTTGTTTGGCAAGTTCTACAATGGTGTAACCAAAAATATCTTGGTATTTTGTGAATTCCGAAGGTATTTTAGAAATAATATTACCGGTAGATGCATCAAATTTCCCTGGGGCGTGGTATGTAACTTGATCTTCTTCGGCTTGTCTTAAACCTTTTCCTTTGGTGGTAATGACATGTAAAAATTTAGGGCCTTTTACGGACTTTAAGCGTTTTAATTCTGAAATAACTTTGATGATATCATGACCGTCAATAGGTCCAGAATAATCAATATTTAAAGCTTTTATAATGTTGTTTTTTCTATGGATACCTTTTTTAACATTCGTTAAATATTGTTTTAAAGCACCCACACTTGGGTCGATGCCTATGGCGTTATCATTTAAAATGACTAACAAATTGGCATTGGTAACTCCGGCATGATTTAAACCTTCAAAAGCCAGACCACCTGCAATACTGGCGTCGCCAATTACTGCAATATGTTGTTTTTCTAAATCGCCTTTTAATTGGGAAGCAATCGCCATACCCAATGCCGCAGAAATAGAAGTAGAGGCATGTCCAACTCCAAAGGCGTCATAAATACTTTCATCACGTTTTGGGAAACCACTTATACCGCCTATTTGTCGGTTGGTATGAAACAAATCTTTTCTGCCTGTTAAAATTTTATGTCCGTAGGCCTGGTGGCCAACATCCCAAATGAGTTGGTCTTCGGGAGTGTTAAATACATAATGTAGTGCAATGGTTAATTCAACCACGCCCAAACTGGCTCCTAAATGGCCTTCTTTGGTAGCTACAATATTGATGATGAACTCTCGTAATTCTTCGGCAAGTTGTGGTAGGTCTTTCTGGTTTAAAAGACGAAGTTCTTTTGGATTATTAATATGTTTTAAAAAACCAGACATTAGCTTACAAATGTAGTATTTGAAAACGATACGAAAGCAATTTTCATTTTGAAATTGTATTTTTGATTTTTTGATAGTTAATTTATTTCTTATGATAGAACCTTTCGATGACACTTATTTTATGAAGAAAGCACTTCAAGAAGCTGAAATGGCTTTTGAGAAGGGCGAAATACCTGTGGGTGCTGTAGTTGTTATTGATAACCGGGTTATTGCGCGTGGACATAATTTAACAGAAACCTTAACAGATGTAACAGCACATGCTGAAATGCAAGCCATTACTGCTGCGTCAAATTTTTTAGGGGGCAAATATTTAAAAAATTGCACGCTGTATGTAACCTTAGAACCATGCCAAATGTGTGCGGGGGCTTTGTATTGGAGTCAGATTTCTAATATTGTATATGGTGCCAGAGACTTGGAACGTGGTTGTATTAATTTGAACACCAAGTTGCATCCAAAAACTGTTATAAAGGGTGGAGTTATGGAAGTTGAAGCTTCAGAACTTTTGAAGCGTTTTTTTATTGAAAGACGTAATTTGAACTGATTTTTTATTAAAGTTTATAGCGTTTAATTTTTGAATACGGATTACTGTGATTGAACATGGTTAACTTTTATTCTTCTCGCGTTCACGCATTTTATCTAAATTTTCCTTGGTAAGCATGTAATCTTGTACATTTTTATCTTTCCAGCGGTAATAGGAAAATAAAGGGAACACAATTAAAAAAAGACCGCTTACTCCAAATCCAATCAACTTTTGAGAGTATTCCGATTCTAAAAAAAAACCAGCAAAGATACTTCCAAATGCGGCTAAAAATAATAAAATAATAAGGTACTTCATTTATATATAGTATTCAGATTAATTCTCTTTAGTGTGATTAATTAACTGTCGTCTATAAGCTGTGAGCAGTTTTGATTTTGATATAAATCCAAAATACATACCATCTTTTATAACCGGTAAATTCCAAGCACTACTATCTTGAAATTTTTGCATAATATCGGTCATTTTATCTTTTTCTAGTTCTATTATTTCGGGTGCCGGTTGCATAATATCGGTTGCCGTCACATCCTTGTATAACGTTTGGTCGAACATAATGGGACGCAAATCATCTAGCAAAATAACACCAAGTAACTTTCGATTTTTTTCACTAACCACTGGAAAGATATTTCGATTCGATTTTACAATGGCTTGATGTACTATGTCACCTAAATTCATTTTTGGTGAAATGGAGATAAAATTGGTTTCGATAACTTTATCTATATCCATTAATGTTAATACAGCATGATCTTTGTCGTGCGTTATGAGCTCACCTTTTCTGCCTAATTGCATATTATATACAGAATGCGGGTTAAAATATTTAGTGATACCAAATGCGATGGTAGCTGTTAACATTAGCGGAATAAATAACTCGTAACCACCCGTAAGTTCGGCAATTAAGAAAATAGCTGTTAACGGAGCATGCAAAACGCCTGCTAATAAACCCGCCATGCCTACAAGGGTAAAGTTGCTTTCAGAAACGGGTGTATTAAATAAACCACAATTGTTAATTGTTTTAGCAAAACAATTACCCATAATACTACCCATAAATAATGTAGGTGCAAAAATACCGCCCACACCACCAGCTCCAAATGTTAAAGAACTGGCAATGATTTTGAAAATAACCAATCCAAATAGTAGTAATATAACAATCCAAATATTGGTAAGATCCATTTGCATTAAATTATTTTCCAATGCCTTTTCAGCATTACCAACAAGGAGATTATTAATAACATCAAAACCTTCACCGTAAAGTGGTGGAATAAAGTAAATTAGAAAACCTAAACCGATTCCGCCAATAATTAAACGTTTTATAGGAGAATTAATTTTGTCAAAAAACGTATGAATCTTATCATATACCTGAGTAAAATAAAGAGAGATTATTGCCGCAAAAACGCCTAAAATAATATAGAAAGGCACATCAGAAATAATAAATTTATCTTCAATTTTAAATGGTAATAAAACGTCGTCCCCAAAGAAAAAATAAGAGGTTAAAATAGCGGAAAGTGATGCTAATAAAAGCGGTAGCATAGATGCAATAGTCAGGTCCAAACTAAATACTTCAATAGCAAAAATGATTGCCGCAATTGGTGCTTTAAATATGGCAGACATAGCACCTGCTGCAGCACAGCCAATTAAAAGTGTTCGGGAAGTTTGATTTAAGTGGAACATTCTCGCAATGTTAGAGCCTATGGCGGCTCCAGTTGCTACTGTTGGTCCTTCCAGTCCTACTGAACCTCCAAAACCAACGGTAAGAGGCGCTGTTAAAATTGAACCAAACATTTGATACCGTTTCATGATTCCTTTTCGCTTTGAAATGGCATAAAGCGTAGAGGGAATGCCATGACTTACTTTATTTCTAATAACATATTTAATGGTTAAATAGACTAGCGTGAGCCCTATAATTGGAAATAAAAAATAAAATGCATGGTGATAGTATTTAATTAGATTTCCTTCTAATAAGTGTTGAATGAAGTGTGTTAAGTTTTTTAATACAACAGCTCCAACTCCCGATGTAAAACCAATTATTATACTAAGAATATATACAAATTGTTTGTGAGAGATATGTTTTGCTCTCCAGATGAGAATTTGTTTTAATATGGTTTGTTTGGGCATAATTAAAGCTGCAAAAAATCCTGCAAAAAGCAGGATTTTTTTATGGTTTTAGATTAAGTTTTAGGCTTAACTCCGTTAATTGAGCAGCATCAATAGGTGCTGGGGCATCAATCATAACATCGCGACCTGCATTGTTTTTTGGGAAGGCGATAAAATCGCGAATAGTTTCTTGTCCGCCAAGAATAGCAACAAGTCTATCTAACCCAAAAGCTAACCCACCGTGTGGTGGGGCGCCATATTGAAAGGCATCCATTAAAAAGCCAAATTGTGCTTTTGCTTCTTCGGGAGTAAACCCTAAATAATCAAACATTAAGGATTGCGTTTCTTTATCGTGAATACGAATAGAACCTCCACCAATTTCGTTTCCATTCAATACCAAATCGTAAGCATTGGCTTTTACTTCACCTGGGTTTGTTTTTAATAATTCTAATTGACCCGGTTTTGGTGATGTAAATGGGTGGTGCATGGCGTGGTAACGGCCTGTATCTTCATCCCATTCTAAAAGAGGGAAATCCATCACCCAAAGTGGTGCAAATTTCTTAGGGTTTCTAAGTCCTAAACGTTCGGCTAGTTCCATACGCAAAGCACTCAATTGAGCACGTACTTTATTTTTATTTCCAGAAAGGACGCAAATTAAATCGCCTGTTTTGGCACCCGTTACTTCAGCCCATTTTCCTAGGTCGATTTCATCATAAAATTTATCTACGGACGATTTATAAGTGCCATCGTCGTTACAACGCACGTAAATCATTCCTAAAGCACCAATTTGTGGACGCTTAACCCAATCAATTAATTGGTCTATTTCTTTACGAGTGTATGTGTTTCCTCCTGGTACTGCAATACCAACAACTAATTCAGCATCATTAAATACTTTAAAATCTTTGTGTTGAGAAACCTCGTTTAATTCACCAAATTCCATTCCAAAACGAATGTCTGGTTTGTCGTTTCCGTACAAACGCATGGCGTCGTCGTATAACATTCTTGGGAATTTTTCAACATCAACACCGTTTACTTCCTTTAGTAAATGTCTTGTTAAACCTTCAAACGCATTTAAAATATCTTCTTGATCAATAAAGGCCATTTCACAATCTATTTGTGTGAATTCTGGTTGTCTATCAGCACGTAAATCTTCATCTCTAAAACATTTAACGATTTGGAAATATTTATCCATACCACCAACCATAAGCAATTGCTTAAAAGTTTGAGGTGATTGCGGAAGCGCATAAAACTGGCCCGCATTCATGCGAGAAGGTACTACGAAATCGCGTGCACCCTCAGGAGTCGATTTTATTAAATAAGGCGTTTCAACTTCAATAAACCCTTCTTTAGATAAGTAGTTTCTAACTTCTTGTGTTACTTTATGTCTAAAAATTAAATTGTTTTTTACAGGGTTACGACGAATATCTAAGTAACGATATTTCATTCGTAATTCTTCGCCGCCATCTGTTTTATCTTCAATAGTGAAAGGAGGTAATAGAGATTCATTTAATATAATTAATTCTGAAACCAATATTTCTATATCACCTGTTGAAAGATTTGGATTTTTTGAAGCACGTTCAATAACCGTTCCTTTTACTTGTATAACAAACTCACGACCTAAGTTTTGA
The DNA here is from genome assembly GCF_031128465.2 of Mariniflexile litorale. Classification (GTDB taxonomy): domain Bacteria; phylum Bacteroidota; class Bacteroidia; order Flavobacteriales; family Flavobacteriaceae; genus Mariniflexile; species Mariniflexile litorale. The sequence goes on from NZ_CP155618.1 coordinate 1,994,660, forward strand.
GCCTGCTCCAGCATGTCTTTTGAAGTGCGTTCTTCATCAAAAACTAATTGTGTAATACCGTAACGATCGCGCAAATCGACCCAAACAATAAAGCCTTTATCTCTAGATTTTTGAACCCACCCAGCAAGTGTTACTTCTTTATTTATATATGACGCATTTAGTTCGCCACAATTATGACTTCTATACATAGTTGAAAATTGAAGTGCAAATTTAATGAAATACCGTGGAGTAGACATGTTTTGACAATTTTTTTTAAGGCTGTATTTAGGTCTTAAAAACGAACGAGTATGCTGAGGTTTATTTTAATATTGATAACAAATTATTGTTTAATGTGAGGATTGAATGCATTTCATTCGTGATAATTCATTTTTCAAGTGTTTTTTCATATAAAAATTTATATGTACGCATAATAAACATGTGTTTTTTGTCAGAAAGACCTTTATTTTGCGTATCTTGTAGGAACTAAACACTAAATTAAAACAAATATGAAAAATTTTTCACTATTTAAAATCTGCTTGATTTTAGGTTTGTTTTTTCCTTTGGCAATTGCCGCCCAAGGAGTCATTACAGGAACTATAATAGAAGCAGGAACCAATGCTCCTTTACCAGGAGCTAACATTATTATCAAGGGAACTACTAATGGTGCTATTTCTGATTTTGATGGAAAATTTAGTATCAATGTAGCTGCATTTCCAGTAACGGTTGTCGTATCGTCGGTGGGATTTAATTCTAAAGAAGTTATAGTAACTTCATCTAAAAGTATTAAAGTCTTGCTTCAAGAAGGTGTTTCTTTGGATGAAGTTATGCTAATTGGGTCAAGAAACCCAAGTAGAACATCGGTTGATACAGCTGTGCCTGTGGACGTTATTGATATGGCCGAATTAACGACTGCTGGTCCTCAAGTATCTGTGACGCAAATATTAAATTATGTGGCGCCATCATTTTCATCGAATACTCAAACGGTATCAGATGGAACAGATCATATAGATCCTGCACAATTAAGAGGTTTGGGCCCCGATCAAGTATTGGTGCTGGTAAATGGTAAAAGAAGGCATACATCTTCTTTGGTAAATGTTAATGGAACTCCAGGGCGTGGATCAGTAGGCACCGATTTAAATGCGATTCCAGCTGCATCTATAAAAAGAATTGAGGTGTTACGAGATGGTGCTGCAGCACAATATGGATCTGATGCCATTGCTGGTGTTATTAATATTGTATTAAAAAATAATGTTAATGAATTAACAGCCACAGTAACAACAGGTGCTAATATCTCGAAAAATGCTAACGACCATGATGGGGGTATAGATGGAGAAAAAACTCAAATCGACATAAATTATGGCATTCCTTTAGGCGATAATGGAGGCTTTATAAACTTAACAGGATCTTTAACATCGCGTAACCGTACGTCTAGAGCCAAAGCTTTTAGTGGTCGAATTTTTAATGAATACAACGCCATAGAGTGGCAGGCTAGTAATGCTGGTTTCAATTTATCCGAATTAAGAACTAACCTAGGTGCTATTCAAACTTTTGCTCAATCAGTCCCTTATTTTGATAACGCCTTAAAAACACAAATAGCGAATGCGAATAGTATAGAAGAATTATCGGGATATAATGTAGCAACAGGAGTGCAAGGAGCAGGGATATTAAAAGGAGTAGGAGATTTTACTGATCAAGAACTAGCTGTTAGAGGTCAAACCCGTAATGATTATAATATGAGTGTTGGTCAATCTGGTTTAGATCAAGGGCAGTTTATGGGGAATCTTGAGATTCCATTTGGTGATAAAGAAAATGAAACTAAGTTTTATGCTTTTGGAGGATTGTCCTATAGACATGGTGATGCTTCTGGGTTTTATAGAGCACCTGGAACTGGTTCAGGTAGAGGAAATACATTAGCTTACATTAATGGTTTTTTACCAGATATAGAGTCGGATATTATCGATAAATCTTTAGGATTTGGGATTAGCGGAAAAATTAATGATTGGAATGTCGATTTATCTCATACGTGGGGAAAAAACACTTTTGCTTATATTATTACTAATACCACTAACTTCTACTTGCAGGCATCTTCACCTACTGAATTTGAAGCAGGTTTAAATGGATTTCAACAAAATACAGTTAATCTAGATGTATCTAAATTTTATGACGATATTATGTCTGGATTAAATGTAGCTTTTGGAGCCGAATATAGAGTTGAAAACTTTTTTATTGAAGCTGGTGAAGAATCATCTTACGAAAGATATGATATTAATGGAGAAATCGCATCAGGAGTAGCAATAAGTGCTACTCCTGCTTTGAAAGTTACTGATTTTTATGGTGATCAACCTTCTGAAGGGGCGCAAGTTTTTAAAGGTTTCACCCCAGAAAATGTGATTGATGCGAATAGAAACAGTATGGCGTTGTATGTAGATGTTGAAGGTGATATTTCTGAAGAATTTTTGTTGAGTGGTGCTGTTCGTTATGAAGATTTTAGCGATTTCGGAAGCACTTTAAATGGTAAGTTAGCCATGCGTTATAAATTAAGCCAAAATACAAATTTAAGAGGTGCGGTAAGCACTGGGTTTAGAGCACCTTCTTTACATCAACAGTTTTATAGTAAATCAAACACGCTATTTAACGATCAAGGTATTTCTCAAGAAGTTGGTACATTTACTAATAATTCTAGAGCCGCCAAATTGTTTGGTATTCCCAAACTAAAAGAGGAGACTTCTTTTAATGCCAGTTTAGGGTTTACGTCTAAAATACCTAGTGCTAATTTAACACTTACTGTGGATGGATTTTATATTGCGATAGACGATAGAATTACTTATACTGGAAACTTTTCTAACCCTAATGATGGGAGTGCCTTAAGTGATGTTTTTGATAATCTAGATATTGGTCAAGCTGCATTTTTTGCAAATGCCATAGATACAGAAACAAAAGGAGTAGATGTTGTTATAGCACATAAAGCGAATGTAGGTAAAGGTAAATTAACAAATAATTTAGCTGCCACTTATTCTAAAACCACTAAAGTAGGAGCCACTAAGGGTAGTGATATACTAAAGAATGCTGGTTTATTAGAAACGTATTTTGACGAGAGTTCTAGAGTATATTTAGAATTAGCCGTACCAAGAGTGAAAGCCAATTTAAGTCATAACTTAGACATGGGTAAATGGAATTTCTTTTTAAGAAATGCATTTTTTGGAAGTGTTGAAGATACAGGAACTTTAAATGATGGATCTGGTAATCATCCAGTTATTGGGTCTGTTGTTGTAACAGACTTGACCATAGGATATAACTTTAGCGATGCCTTAAGATTAACGGTTGGAGCTAATAACTTACTAGATGTGTATCCAGATGAATTACCTGGTTATTTAACTTCAAGTAATCAATTTGTATATTCAAGACGGGTATCTCAATTTGGGAACAACGGACGTTATGTATTTGGTAGATTAAGTTTTAATTTGAAATAGAAAATATAGTTTTTAAACAAAAAGAAGCTGTCAGAAAAGTGTATTTTATTTACTTTGTCAGGTTGAGCTTGTCGAAACTGATATTAATTATCAATAAGTTTAAATATTTCGACAGGCTCAATATGACACAGAATAACACTTTTCAGGCAGCCTTTTTTATTTTTATTCAATTATAAACTAAATAGTTTCTTCTTGAATTATTTCATTTGAGGTTGTTTTACTTCTTATCCACATTTTTAATTGCATAGTTAAAAAGAATAATACAGGTACTACTATTAAAGTTAAAAACGTTGCTACAAATAAGCCGTAAATAACGGTCCAAGCTAATGGTCCCCAGAAAATAACGTTATCACCACCAAAATAAATGTGAGGGTTAAACTCGCTAAATAGCGTAAAGAAATTAATGTTTAAACCAATGGCTAATGGTATTAAACCTAAAATAGTTGTAATAGCTGTTAGTAATACAGGACGCAGACGTGCTTTACCTGCTTGTACGATGCTGTTAAATAAATCTTCTTTTTCTAGATATTCATCTTCATCTAAACCTCTATCATATTTTTTTCTATCAATAAGAAGTTGGGCATAATCCAACAGAACAACTCCGTTATTTACCACAATACCTGCTAGTGATATAATACCCATCATGGTCATCATAATTACGAACGCACTACCAGTAATAACAATACCACTAAACACCCCAATTAAGCTTAAAAATATAGCAAGCATGATAATTGCTGGTTTTGAAAATGAATTAAATTGGAAAATAAGAATTAAAAATATTAAGAATAATCCAGTAAAAAAAGCGCCCATTAAGAATGCCATTTGCTTATTTTGCTCCTCAATTTGTCCTGTATAATCTATTTTTATATTTTTAGGTAATTCATTGAACTCTTTCATGACATGCTGAACTTGTTTAACTACTGCGCCTGCATCAGTATAACCTGGTGCTAAGGCAGAATATACAGTAACTACTCGACGTACATCTCTGTGTTTAATGGAACTAAATCCAGAGGTGTTGGACTGTTTAGCCACAGCAGATACGGGTACTTCTTTAATTTGTCCAGAAGCCATATCTCTAAAGGTTATTCTTTGATTAAAAATAGCACTAGAGTTATATCTATTTTCTTCATTAAAACGAACATAAATATCATAATCGTCGCCATCCTCTTTATATACTCCCGCTTTGGCTCCAAAAATAGCATTTCTTAATTGTTGCCCCACTTGCGAAGAACTAATGCCTAATTCGCCTGCTTTTTCTCTATCGACAACCACTTGCATTGCTGGTTTGTCTTTATTAACATCTATTTTTAATTCATCAATGCCTGCAATACTTCTAGAGTTGATAAAGTCTCTCATTCTTTCGGCTGTATTAATAAGCTCCGAATAATCATCACCTTCTAATTCTATATTAATTGGCGCACCTGCTGGTGGTCCGTTAGCATCTTTTTCAACCGAAATTAATACCCCTGGATAGATCCCAACTAAAGCCTCTTGTACCTTTTGACGCATTAATTCACTGTCTTCTCCTTCTCTGAATTTATACTCACGCATAGAGGCAGTGATTTTTCCTTTATGAGGCATTTCTGCGGCTGAACCACCATCGGTTTGAGGGTTTCCAGCTCCTTCACCTACTTGAGATACGGCACTTTCTACCATAAAGTTATAGCCGTCTTTATTATACATGTCTTCATTTAAAACATGATAAACCTTCTTTTCTATTTCTTTAGTAATGGTATTGGTTTTTTCAATATCGGTTCCTTCAGGATATTCAATATAAACTATAATTTGATTTGGTTTATTGTCTGGGAAGAATTCTACTTTGGTTCGTTGTGTTCCCAAAGAAATTCCAAATACTATAAAGGATATAATAAGCAGCACAAAAGTTCCAATACTTATAAAATAAGGTCTCTTTCCTTTTAAGGCACTTTTTAATGATTTTTCATAAATGTTTTCAAGTTTAACAAGTGTTTTATTTTGAAAACGATTTGCCATTTTACGAAGGATTAAACGGTATACCCACAGCATGATGGCCGTGAAAATCATAAGAGAACCTAACGCTTTATAATCACCACCAATTATAAGAATAATGAGCCCTATAATAGAGATTGTAGCCGTTATATAAATAATGCGTTTTACAGGCATGTCTTTGTCTTCCACCGTCATAAACTGCGAAACTAATACGGAGTTGAAAAATATAGCAACAAATAAAGAGGAGCCTAAAACCACGGATAATGTTATTGGGAAATACACCATGAATTGTCCCATAACTCCTGGCCATAAACCTAAAGGAATAAAGGCAGCTACAGTGGTTGCTGTTGAAATAATAATAGGGAAAGCAATTTCACTAATCCCTTTTTTAGCGGCATCAACTCTGCTCATACCTTCTTCGTCCATAAGCCTATAAACATTTTCAACCACCACAATACCGTTGTCTACTAACATTCCGAGACCCATGATGAGTCCGAAAAGAATCATGGTATTCATAGTGTAGCCTAATAAGCTTAAAATCATCAAGGACATAAACATAGACATGGGTATAGCAAACCCAACAAACAAGGCATTTTTAAATCCTAAAAAGAACATTAAAACGGTTACAACTAAAATGATACCAAAAATAATGTTGTTTACTAAGTCATCAACCTGTCCAATAGTTTTTGAAGATTGATCATTAGTAATAGTAACTTTCAAGTTTTTTGGGAATACGTTTTCAATCGCATTATTTTTAATAAGTTCTATTTTTTCGGCAGCCTCCACCATGTTTTTACCGGCACGCTTTTTAACATCAAGCATGACAACTGGTTCACCAAACTCGCGAGCATAAGTTGTCTTATCTTTTTCTTTAAAACTTACATCAGCAATATCTTTTAAATAAATAGGGTTATTATGTTCCGACTTTACAACAAAATTTTTCAAACTATTGGGGTTATCTATTTCTCCAATAATTCTAATGGTTCTTCGCTGACCACTGGCTATAAAATTACCAGCAGACATGGTCATATTTCCTTGGCTAATAGCACCTATAACATCGTCAAAACTCACTTGAGATGCCATCATTTTATAAATATCTACGGCTACTTCAACTTCTTTTTCTTGAGCACCACGAATATCTACTTTTTTAATTTCGGTTAAATTTTCTATTTCATCTTGAAGATATTCTCCAAACTCTTTTAGTTTTTCAATCGGGTAATCGCCAGAAATATTAATGTTAAGAATAGGCATTTCTTCAGACATACTCAACTCAAACACATTCGGTTCTACTTTAGCACCATTAAATGTGGGCCAATCTTCACCTGAAGTTTCAGAATCTATTTCGTCCTTTACCTCTTGTTTGGCTTGTTCTACGGTAATATCTTCATCAAATTCCACAATAATCATAGAGTAATCCTCTTGTGATGATGAAGTTATTTCTATCGCATTGCTTACAGTTTTAAGTCTGTCTTCAAGCGGATCTGTAATTAGTTTTTCAATATCTTCAGCTGTATTTCCAAAAAATGGCGTGCTGATATAAATTTTAGTTTCTTTAATTTCAGGAAAACTTTCTCTAGGCATTTTAAAATAAGCTGAAATACCTAAAAAGAGAATCATAGCCATCGTCATGTAAATGGTGGTTTTATTATGTATCGCCCACGATGATAGTTTGAATTCTTTATCGACTTGTTTTTGTTGTTTCGTCATGATATTGTCTTTAGTCTATAGTCTTTAGACGTTAGTTTTTATTGTTTGTTTTGAGATGTTTTTGAAGGCTGATAATCATTTTTGATAGTTCTTCAAGCTTTTCTCTTAATTTTTTTTCTTGTTCAACTGAAATATAATTTTGTCTTTTTGCAATGGTTATACATGCGACACATTCTTTAACAGAACTAATTGCAATTTGTAAGAATCTGTTAAATTGAGAATTGGTGTCACCAGAACCTTCAGCTATGTTTAATGGAATAGATAATGTAGCTCTAGTAAATTGTGATGTTAAGGCATAACGTTCAAAATCTGGAAATTTTTTAGTTATTTTATAAGATGAATCAACAAAATCCAATGCTTTTTGATAAACTTGTAAATCTTCGAATTTGAATTTAATGTCTTTCATTTGATTTTTTAAGTCATTCATGTTATAGTTCTTAAACCCTAGTGACTACCGTCTAAAATCTACAGACTATTAATAACCTTAACAGTTTGACCGTCATTAACACTTCTAGCACCTTCTTGAATAATTTCAGCACTGTTTTCAAGTCCTTTTGTCACTTCAATAACATCACCTTGAGATTTTCCTGTTTCTATAATAGTACGTTTTGCATTGCCTTCGTTATTGGCATTTTTATTTTCAATAACGTAGATGTATTGTTCACCTTCAGCATTTTCTGAAATGATACTCTGAGGAATTAAAATAGCATTTTCACTAGTGTAATCGTTAATTTTAAGTCTCGCAGTAAGATTTGGTTTGATACTTTTATCTTTATTAGGAACCGCAACTTCAATTTTAAATGTTCTGTTAGCAGGGTTTATAAAATTACCAGCTTGTCTAATTTTAGCGTCCATAGATTTTCCTAAAATAGGAAACTCAACTTTTACAGTTTTGTTAACGGTAACATTTGAAATATAATTTTCAGGGACATCTGTTTCAATATACATGTCTTCTAAATTAACGATACGCATTAATTGTGATTGTCCTGGAGCAACTACGCTCCCTTGATCTGTAATAACATCATCAATTACACCTGAAAATGGAGCTCTAACAGAGGTCTTTTCAAGTTGACTTTTTAATTGACTTACTGCTCGTTGTTGTGCTTCATAACTAGATTTTGCTTGTAGAAATTGAATTTCGCTTCCTATTTTCTGATTCCATAAACGTTCTTGACGCTCAAAAGTAGTTTTAGCTAAATCGGCTTGAATTTGTAGTTGGGCTACTTGTTGGCTTAAACCGCCATCATCTATAGTTGCAAGTAGTTGTCCTTTGGTTACATTTTGTCCTTCTTTTACATAAACGCGTGTTAACGTACCTCCCATTTCTGGATAAATAACAAGGTTTTGTTTGGTTTGTACATTCCCTTGTAATTCTAAATAATGATCAAATTTTTCGGATTTTACGCGAACTGTAGTTACCAATGGTAATTTTTTAACGGTATCTAGTTCAGAAATTCTTTCGTTAATTAGTTTTAATTGTTCTGCAAATTCTTGTTGTTTTGAATCAATTTCTTCACGTTTTTGTTTCAATGCTTCTAAATTATTTGAAGCTATTAAATCGTCTACAGATTTCTCTTTTTTCTCTCCACCACAAGCGGTTAAAAGAATAGTTATGATTAATAAAGAATATATATGTTTCATTTTTAAGTGTTTTATGTATGTTGATTAGTTATTGATTGAATTCAGTATAGTTTCCAACTCAGCTTTTTTGTTTATCACATCAAGCATGGCTTGTAAAAATTCTTGTTGTGCCGTATATAATTGCGTTTGTGCTTGTCTTAAATCGAAACTTGAAGCAATACCTTCAAAGAATTTGGTTTGATTCTTTTTTTCGATACGTTCTGCAAGGTTTAAGTTTAGTTTTTTGTTATCATAATCTTCAATAGCAAATTGATAGTCGCTTTTTGCGGCTGCTGTTTCAAGTTGAAGTTTTTGTTCGGTTTCTATTAAATTGTATTGTGCTTTTTCAAGATTTATTCTAGCCCGTTGTGTAGCAGCACTTCTGCCTAAAGAACTGAAAATAGGAATGTTTAAAGTTACACCAAATAGCGATGAGCCAAACCATTGTTGATCTTTGCTAGTAAAATTAAATTTGTCATCATAAGCAGAATATCCACCATTTATAAAAGCGTTTAAAGTTGGCAATGCCTTGCTTTTTTCTAACTTAAGCAATAATTCTTTAGCTCTTTTATCATTTTCAGAGATTTGATAATCTATAGAATTATCTAAGTCTAAATCAGAATCAACAAGCTCTAATGATATATTTTGAACTGTTAAACTTTCAAGACTATCTGTTACAACAGTATTACTATAAACATCTATACCTAAAGTAATATTTAGCATTTGATAGGCGAGTGTTTTTAATCGAATAGTGTTGTTTAGCGAACTGTTTACACCCGATAATGTAATTTGTAGTTGTTCTACACTTTCTTCTTCCTCTAAACCATTTTGATAGATTTTTGATAAATCGTTTAGGTTCTTTTCTAGAATTGATTTGTTTTTTTCTAGAATAGCAAGACTTTCATCGGCAAGTAGCACATTTCCGTAAGCATTAATTACTGCTTTTCGAACTTCTAAATCGGTTTTGGTTTTGGCATTATTTGAAATTTCTAAAAACACTTTAGCCGATTGTAAACCTACTAAATAAGAACCATCAAATATTTTTTGGCTTAAAGTAGCAGTAGCTGTCATGTTTTGCTTTTGTGAAAAAACTACAGGCTCAAAAGTTCCAGGGGCACCTCCAAAAAGTTCTGCAGGTATTAAAGATACTTGTTGTTTTAAAAAGTTTTGATAACCAATTTCTGCTGATATTTGAGGTAAACCCGTAGCAGTGGTTTCCCATTTTTGTTGTTTTGCTGCTTCAATATCTAATGTGGCATTTTTTGCAGTTCTGTTGTTTTGTAGTGCATAGTTTATGGCTTCCTGCAGCGAGAAACTTTGTGTGTTTTCTTGCGAAAAGCCCGCTATCGAAAGTGATAAACTAAGAAATAGTATTAGTTTGTGTTTCATTTTATGATTGATTTATGATTGATTGTTGTTTAAATATTGGGTTAAATGTTCTAATCCTTTTGGAGTACAAATGCCTCTTAAATGATATTCTAAATAATTATTCATTAAATCTTGCATAGAAAAATTATTTAAAGGAAATAGTTCTTTATCTTTTAAAGCCATCATGCAGCTAAAATATATTTTTGATACAAATTCAGTACTTATGGTGTCTCTATACAACCCTGCTTTTATGCCGCGTTCTAAATTATTGGTAACGCAATCTTCCATAACACATGATTGTTTAGATTTCAATGAGTCACATATTTTTGGATAATATTTTTGAAGTTGATATTGAGGTGACGATTTTTCATCTTTAAGATGTTTCATTAAAAATCGTTTTATTTCATAAATTTCTTCAATTGGATTGTTTTGTTGAGCAATAATGTCTTCAATTCCACTAGAAATCATTTGAAACATAAACAATGTAGTTTCTTCTACTAAAATATTTTTGTTTTCAAAATATTGATAAACGGTTTTTTTTGACATACCAAGTGCATTAGCTATATCATCCATCGTCACACTCTTAAACCCATAGGTTAAGAATAAATCGGCTGCTGTTTTTAAAATATCTTCTTTCATAATTCGGGGCAAATGTACAACAGGAAACTTTAAAAACAAAAAAAGTTTCCAAAGTTTTAACAATTTATTAATATTGGACTAAAGTTGTTGGATTAGTGCGGGCAATTACATTATTTTTGTTTGATGCAAAACATACAATTTTATCAAGACGCATTTACGGCCCATTTAAAAGGTTTTACTAAACACAAAGAACCAGCGTCTTTATACAGTCCTATAAATTATATTCTACAATTAGGTGGTAAACGATTGCGCCCAGTTTTAACTTTAATGACAGCTGATATTTTTGGTAGCGATTCGAAAAAAGCGCTGGATGCTGCTTTAAGCATTGAGGTGTTTCATAATTTCTCATTAGTACATGATGATATTATGGACGATGCTCCTTTGCGACGCGGACACGAAACAGTACACGAAAAATGGAATTTAAATACAGGCATACTTTCGGGTGATGCTATGTTAATTATGGCGTACCAGTTGTTTGAAAACTATGAGTCTAAAACATTTCAAGCTTTGGCTAAATTGTTTAGTAAGACCGCTTTGGAAGTTTGTGAAGGACAACAATATGATGTAGATTTTGAAATACGTAATGATGTGGCTATTGCTGAATATTTAAAAATGATTGAATATAAAACGGCTGTTTTGGTTGGTGCTGCTATGAAAATGGGTGCTATAGTTGCTAATGCGTCCCTAGAAGATCAAAATAGTATTTATGAGTTTGGTAAAAATTTAGGTATTGCATTTCAATTACAAGACGATTATTTAGATGCCTTTGGCGACCCAAAAACTTTTGGAAAACAAGTGGGTGGCGACATTATTGAAAATAAAAAAACATATTTGTACCTAAAAGCATTGGAATTTTCAAACGAATCAGATAGGTTACAATTGAATCAATTATTTTCATCAAACCCAGAAGATCTTTCAGCTAAAATAAATACGAGTAGACAAATTTTTGAATCCTCTGGTTCAGCAGAAGCTACAAAAGATGCCATTCAAGAATACACTCATAAAGCATTTAGTGTATTAAATACTATTAATATTTCTGAAGACAAAAAAGCATTATTATATGACTTTGGAAACAATCTTATGCATAGAAACGTTTAATGAGTTTACCATCTACATTCGAAGATTTAGTTGAAAAAGCCAATCAATTAGATTTATATAAAAGTTTAGTAATTCAACTAAATAAAGATTTTTTACTGGCCAATATCAATCTAGATTTTCATGAAGACGTTTTACCAACTAGTTTAAAATTTTTACTCCATGAAACGGTTTATAAGCTTATTCAGGAAAAATTTACTGAATATTTAAGTCTACTTTACATTATAGATGTTTCAGAAAAACAAGTAAAAGCATTAAATGGTGAAGACACTCTTAAGCTGTCTGAAGAAGTAACATTTTTAATTTTGCAGCGGGAATGGCAAAAGGTATGGTTTAGAAATAAATACAAATAAATTAAATAAGATAAATTTGTCCTGATTAAATTGTTTTTATACATTTGTATTAAATTAAAGAGTTAATATGTTTTCAAAAGCTTGTGAGTATGGTATTAAGGCGTGTATTTTTATTGCGATAAATTCGTATGAAGGGAAGCGTGTAAGTCCTAAAGAAATAGCCGAAGAAATTAATTCTCCTCAAGCCTTTACAGCTAAAATCCTGCAAGCTTTGGTAAGGAATAACATTATTAATTCGGTTAAAGGTGCATATGGCGGTTTCGAGGTAAGTAAAAATGAAATCCAGCATATTAAACTCTCACAAATTGTAAAGGCTATTGATGGAGATAGTATATACATCGGTTGTGGTTTAGGTTTAGAAAAGTGCGATGAAAACCATCCATGTCCAGTACACGATAAATTTAAAGGGGTGCGAGATGAGCTTAAAAAAATGCTAGAAAGTACTAGTTTAGAAGAACTTGCCTTAAACATAAAATCTGGAGCTGCCTTTTTAAAAGCCTAAAATAATTTGAATACAAATAGGATAAAATTATCCGAAATAAAAAACATTATGGAAACAATACAAGAAGAATCACAAAAACAAATAGGAGAGTTTGTTGCAGGCGATTTTAGAACCGCCGCCGTATTTAGTAATTATGGTATCGATTTTTGCTGCAAAGGACATAGAACCGTTGAAGAGGTTTGCGAGAAAAAAGGAATTGATCCTAACGATTTATTAGAGAAACTTCATGCTGTTTTGAATTCTAAAACAGACCAAACCATTGATTATAAATCTTGGCCATTAGATTTATTGGCAGAGTATATCGAGAAAAAACATCACCGTTACGTAGAAGAAAAAATCCCTGTATTACGTCAGTTTTTAGATAAATTATGTAAAGTGCATGGTGAACGACATCCAGAACTATTTAAAGTTAATGAACTTTTTTCTGCTTCCGCAGGAGAACTAGCAAGCCATATGAAGAAAGAAGAATTAATTCTTTTTCCATTTGTAAAAAGAATGGTAAAAGCAAGATTAGAAGAAGGCTCCATACAATCACCACAATTTGGAACTGTTGAAAACCCTATTGCTATGATGATGCATGAACATGATACAGAAGGAGAGCGTTTTAGACACATAGCTGAGTTAACAAACAATTACACGCCGCCTGCCGATGCTTGTAATACCTATAAAGTTACTTTCGCCATGTTAGACGAGTTTGAAAAAGATTTGCATTTACATATTCATTTAGAAAATAATATTTTATTCCCTGAAGCTATTAAATTAGAAAAACAGTTTAGTTAATGATTAGTAAGTTGAAAATATAATTTTTTAATGGTGACTAAAATCCGGAAGATTACTTTTGTTTCTTTCGGATTCTTTTTATTTTCAGTTTTGTCTAACCTAAAAATGATTTAAAAATGTCTAAAAAACATGTTTTTATATGCTTGCTCAATTTTTTTATAGCAGCAATTTTAGGTTTGGCATTACGTTATTTTTATGTGCAGTCTATAGGACTTAACTATCGGTTTTTAACGCATGCCCATTCACATATTGCGATGTTGGGTTGGGTATATTTAATGTTGTATACGCTTATTGTTTATTATTTTGTTCCCGAAAAAAAATCAATTTATAATAGGTTATTTTGGTTAACAGAATTTGCTGTTATTGGTATGTTGTTAAGCTTTCCGTTTCAAGGTTATGCTGTAGTTTCAATAAGTTTTTCAACTTTACATATTTTTTGCAGTTATTATTTTGTGTATTTAATTTTTAAGCATCATAAAACCAAATCGTTAGTAACGCAATATTTATTAAAAGCGTCACTCATTTTTATGCTCATATCTACTATGGGGGTTTGGTGCTTAGGACCAGCAGTAGCCTTGGCTGGGCAAGCTTCGGCATTTTATCAAATTGCCATTCAATTCTTTTTACATTTCCAATTTAATGGCTGGTTTTTAATAGCGCTGATAACGGTGTTATTTCATCAATTGCAACTGGAAGACTCTAAACAGTTTCGTTTGTTTTTTAAGCTTTTAATAGCTTCTACGATATTAACGTTTGCATTGCCTGTTCATTGGTTTACTCCTCATTTTGTTTTACTTTGGATCAATGGAATAGGTGTTGTATGTCAATTAATGGCCTTGTTTTATTTTATTAAGGTTATAAAACCCGAATTTAAAATGTTCATTAAAAAGCATACGAGCCTCACGCAACTTATGTATGGTTTTGCTTTGTTGTGTTTTGTGCTTAAAATCGTATTGCAATCAATATCATTAATTCCTGAAGTTTCAAATCTGGCATACCAACATAGAAATTTTGTAATAGGGTTTATTCATTTAACTATGCTAGGTGTTGTTTCAGGCTTTTTGTTTGGGTTCTTGCTTCAGAGTACATTAATTAAATATACTAAAACTTTGGGTTTTGGGAGTTATACGTTTATATTGGGTGTTATATTAACAGAGCTTATTTTGTTTATTCAAGGTATCTTGTTTTACTTCGGAAAAGGTCTATTACCAAACTATTATTTTATATTATTTTTATGTAGTATATTATTACCATTGGGTATTGGTTGCTTCATTTATAACATTTTAAAAGCTGAAAATCATGTCACAAAAACCACTGAAGCGCCACAAAGCACTGCAACCTTTAAGTAGAGATCATCATCACGGATTATTATTGTCTTGGAAAATTAGAGCAGGTTTCAGTAAAAACATTGAGCCGGAACGCATAAAAACTTATGCTGATTGGTTTTTTAAAACTCATTTAATTCCTCATTTTGAAATGGAAGAACACTATGTTTTTTCTATTTTGGAGCCTGAGAATGATCTTGTTAAAAAAGCATTGGCAGATCACAGACTTTTAAAGCGTTTGTTTGCAAATGAAGATATAAAACTTGCTTTAAGTAATATTGAAGAAGTGTTGGATAAGCACATTCGTTTTGAAGAGCGGGTATTGTTTCCAGAAATACAAAAAGTGGCTACTGAAGCTCAATTACTGGATATAGAAAAAATCCATAAGGAAGCTGATTTTATAGATAAGCTTGATGATGAATTTTGGAAATAACCACCTTTTTAAGGTGTTATTTTCAGAATAGTTTCAATAGTCTCTTTGTTATTTACGCCTAAACCTTCTTGTTGGTGTATTAATTCACCTTGAGAATTGAATATTGAAATGATGTTCGAGTGTGAAAAATCTACAGGTGAAATTTCTTTATATTTTACTGACAATACATTTGCAAATTCCCTTACGCCGCTTACGGAGCCTTGTAAAAACGTCCATTGATCATCGTCCATAACGTTCTCTTTTGCAAAAGCTTTTAATTTTTCAGGAGTGTCGGTTTCAGGGTCTATGCTCACCATTACAAATTGAATGTTTTTTATTTTTTCATCAGGAATTTGAGCTTCGATGTTGCGCATATCAGCAACTAAACGAGGGCAGGCTGCTTTACATGATGTGTAAATCATGACCATGACCAAAGTTTTCCCTTTTAAATTTTCAAGTTGAATGGTTTTACCTTCTTCGGTATGCCAATTGGAGGTTAAATTGAAGATAGACGCTTCTGAAATACTTCCGTCATCAACAGTTTTTAAATTATTTTCAACAAGAGCTAAATCCATTTTACAAACAGGGCAGTTTCCTGTTTCATCATAAATTTTATCGCCTTCACATTGCATAGGACATTGATATACTTCAGAAGTATTATCTTTTGATTTATTACCTGAATTACAGCTTAAAACGGACAAAACTACTATTAATACGATTGCTATATATTTTAAAAATTTCATAATTGTTATTTTAAATCACTGTCTTTTACACATCGAAATCCTAAATTTTTCATGGAATATTTGGCTTTTAAACTGCCACGAATGGCATAGCGCATAAAAGCGGCATAATTCATCAAATCGGTAGCATTAACAGCGGCACTTCCACAAAATAAATTACTATCTTTATCTCCATCTTTTCTAGATTCTCCTGTTATTAAAACCGAATTAAAATCTAAAGTCCATTCCCATACCAAACCATGTAAATCGTGAACGCCCCATACGTTTTTTGGATGTTCTCCAATTTTGTTTTCGTTAGATCGTGGTGCTTCATACCAAGCTAAAATTTGCTTGTTGTATGAGGCTTTTACCCGTGCATCTTTTGTTGTTTCATCTGCCATGGCTACATATTCCCATTCATCAATAGTTGGTAAGCGTTTGCCTTGGCATTCGCAGTAATCTTTAGCAGCAAACCATGAAATATACGTTACGGGACTGTCTGGTTTTTCAGAGTCTTTAAGTTGTAAATCGTTTTTCCAATTGGTTAAATAACTTTTGTCAGCAAACAATTTAATGACTTTTGACTTTTGCCACTTTGGATATTTTTTTACAAAACTCACAAAATCGGCATTAGTAACTGGGTAAATATCTATCTCAAAATTTTTGACTTCAACAACGGTAGAATCGCGTCCATATAGAGGTATATAACGACTGCCTTTTATAGAAACCATGCCTTTAGATTGTGCAAAAAGTAGTGGTTGAATCATGAATAAAATCAACAACAGAATAAAGGCATGGTTTTTCATTATTATATTTAATTATTTACTGTTTTTTACTTTTTCTACCATGGCTTTGGTAACCACTTTTTTCGAGTTACCCCAGCTATTATATACATAGGTTAATACGTTGGCAATTTCATCAGAAGACAGCATTTGTCGCGTCATAACACTGTTGTATTTTTGACCGTTTACTGTAATCTCTCCAGTTTTACCATGTAAAACAACACCAATAGCTCTATCAACATCGGCATTCAGATAATCAGATTTTGCTAAAGGAGGAAACGCATTTGGCACCCCTTGACCTTCGGCCTGGTGACAAGCAAAACAGGTTTGCATGTAAGCTTGTTTTCCAAATTCCATTTGTTCTTCAAATGATTTTGCAGGAATTTCTGAAGCAATAATTTCTCCAGTTGTGGGCATAGATTGAATACCAGGTCCTTCGGGTAAATAAATATCATCACGAATCTCACCAGAGTAAATTTTCTTGTCTTTTTCACCTTCCACTTTCAACATACCTAAAGCACCTTTATTGAAAGCTCTAAAAATAGAGTGGTCTACTAAGATAAATGTACCAGGAACATCTACTTTAAATTCTATCATGGCTGTACCGCCAGCTGGAATTAATGTGGTTTGAACGTTTTCATTTATCAAGTCACCACCTTCAACATGTACTCTATCAAATATTTCACCAATAACGTGGAAAGACGATACTAATCCAGGGCCGCCATTACCAACAAAAAGTCGAACGGTTTCACCCACTTTAGCTGTAATGGCATTGTCACCAGTAAGTGCACCCACTTTACCATTAAACACCACATAATCTGCTTTTTCATCAACTGCTTTTTGCATATCGAAGGGTTGTAAACCACGTTCTCCGTTTGCGCCTTTGGTATAAAAATCGCCTTGCATAATATAATATTCTTTATCAACTAGAGGTAAACCGCCTTCTGGTTCTACCAAAATTAGACCATACATACCATTCGCAATGTGCATGCCTACTGGAGCGGTAGCACAATGGTAGACATACAAACCTGGATTTAAGGTTTTAAATGAAAATACTTTTTCGTGACCAGGAGCCACAAATGATGATTCTGCACCTCCACCAGGACCTGTTACTGCGTGCAAATCGATATTATGTGGTAACTTATTATTTGGGTGGTTTTGTAAATGAAATTCAACTTCATCGCCAACACGGGTTCTAATAAAACTCCCTGGAACGGTGCCGCCAAATGTCCAATATATATATTTAACACCATCGGTCATTTCACCTTCTTTTTCTAGAATTTCCATTTTTACAATAAGCTTTTTAGCTTTTCTTTTTCCAACAGGGGTTGGTACATTGGGTGGAGATGTTAATTCTGCAAGCATTTCTCTATTTACAGGAATGTCGGCTGAATTTTCATATTCTTTTTTATCGTTGCTAATGCAAGCTGTCATTAATAGCAAAACAGACGCTATTAATTTTATAGACAAAACAAATGGTTTTGTTTTGAGTAATGTGTGTTTTAGTGTCATTGATATGTATTTTAATTGGTTATTTGTTAAAGGATAAAATTGTCTTTTTAATTAAACCAAAAATACAAGGTAGTGAATTTTAAAAGTATGATTTATGTCAGCTTTTTAGAAAACTCAATATTTTGAAAAACATTAAAGAATTAAATAAGATAAGTTTATATAAATATTTCTACCTTGTCTTGGTATGTTGTTCCAATCGGCATAGGTAGAATAGTTGGCGTCTAATATATTTTCAATACCATATTTTAATACTAATTTATGTTCTTTAATATATAATATATTTCCGAGATTTAGATTTAAAATAGCATATTGTGGCGTTTCATCCTCACCATAAAAATGGCTATATTTACTTTGGTTGCCATTCCCTTCAAGCTGGATTGCAGCGTTAAAAAGAGGTGTAGAATAATTAATTTCGGCTAAATACGAAAATGGTTTTATTAGTGGTAACGATACATCATTGCTTCCTGTTCCATAGTTGTAGCCAACGGTTCCATTAACCGAAAATGTTTTTGAAAATTGATATGAACTATTGAAATACACATTAAAAATAGTAGCATTATTTAGCTGTGTATAAACCTGAACTCCATTAGCACCAATTGTCATCGGGCTTAAAGTAACATCAATGTCACCAATAATATAATCCATAATATGAAAATAAGAAGATTCAAGACCAATCTGAAGTTTTTTAAAATGATAGTTGGTTTTAAAATTAGCTTCCATAGCTTTTTCATTTTTTAAAGTGGGATTTCCTATATAATCATAATTATCGAAACTATTGAATAAGAAAAATCCATAGCCTTCACTTACCGTTGGTGCTCTTTCTCCATATCCAAGTCCCAATGTTAGATCGAACACATGCTTTTTCATCTCATAATTTGATGAAAAACTTGTTAAAAATCGACTTTTTGTATCTGAGATTTCTGGATAGAATATTTGAAGACTTTCCAAGCCTGTTTCATTTGCAATTCTGTTTTTATGAAAACCAAAACGAAGCGATGTTGAAAGCGTTTCATTTGTATTTAAACTATAGCTGTCTTTGGCGTAAATGCCTGTGTATAGGGTTCTGACATCTGGCCATGTGTACATAAACATGGCAGGTTGATTGGAATCATTTGGGTACATGGTCATTTCTGCTAAAGACCTGTTGTAGTAACCGTTAAAATTGAAAATCACATCGTGTTTATTTTCTTTAACACTTGCTTTACTATAAAAACCATAGGTATCGCTCCACCCTGGCATATCCATACGGATAGGAACTAGGGGACGCTTAGAATCGTCCATAATATGGGTTATGGTGTTAAAATATAATTTAGTTTCTAACGATTTTATAAAAGTTGAATCGTTTGAATACTTGTGTGTTAAAGATGTAATTAATGCTTCCGCCAGTGATACATCCATAGGTAAAGCAGGATAACCAACATCGGTTGCTTTATCGTAAATTACGTTTGCATCTAAAGATTCATGATTATTTAATTTATAACCGCCTTGTAATGAAATGTTATATTTTTCAAATTGAGAATAAAGCACTTCTTTATTTCTTCCTGATTTGTAATTATCCGATTTTCTATAAATTCCATCGGCATTTAAATAGAATGTCGTGCTGGAATATTCCATATCTAATCCGGTTGTTTTATAATTACCATTGGATTCGTAACCTAGATCAATGGTTGTTTTTAACCCTGAATCATAAAATGTAGATTGTGGTAATTGCAAGTCGATACCACCACCAAGGCAATGACCATTTTCTGTTCCTTCTTGTCCAGAACCTACATCCACTTTTTCTAGATTTGAAACATCTACATACGATGTGATTGGATCCATTTTGTCTGTACAAGCTCCAAAAATTTGCATCCCATCAATGGTTAAGGAAAGCCTGTTACTATTCATATTATTAAGTGATGCTTCCCATGCATAATTTCCGCGTTTTATCATAGTGATTTTATTAGATTTTTCTAAAAAATCATCTATACTGGATAAGGTTTTTTCTTGGCGGTAGTTACTTAGTTTATGTCTTCCAACCACAATAATTTCATCTAAACTAGTCGTGTCTTTTTTAGTGGTGTTTTCTATGTCTTGAGCAAGCAATAGTCCTGTAAAAATTAAACTTAAGCCCAATAGAATATATTTTTTCATAGTTGAAATTTTGAAGAGGTTGTCTAAAAAGCGTGGTTTTTCGTCATTGTGAGTAACGAAGTAATCTGTGTGTTATTAATAGTTAATTAACAGATTACTTCACTACGTTCGTAATAACGGTTTTTCACACTTTTTAGATAGCCTCGAATTTTGAAAGCTTTTAAAATCTAAAATTCTAACTCTAGATACAATGAACTTTGAGTGGTTTCAGTTGTTATATCCTCACCTTTTAATACTTCATTTTGAGTATTAAGTAGTTTTAAATTAAGGACCCAATAGCCCGTCATGGTAAGTGATAAGTTCCCATGATACATAGCATCTTCAGCATTATAAGTTAAATCTGTGTTGTTAGGCGAACTGTGATTTCCCATTCCTGGCATGCGAGGGTCTAGAGTTATTTTGTAATTTTCAACAACAGGAAAAGACATCATGGTTTCCATTTTATACAAACCAACCATCATGTTATTAATCGCAATTTTAGGTGTTTTTGGGTCAACCATTGCAATAATATAACGACTACCATCTGTTCCCATAAAACTGGCAACATTTTGCTTCGCATTTTGCATTACGTTTATAGTGTCTGTTATAGAATAATCAACATCATTTATGGTGTAATTTATAGTTAATGACCAGCCAGAGCCATCTAAATTTGCCATTTGATAGATTATGAAACCTTTATAAACTGTGTTTTTGTCTGAAGCTTTTGTAATAATAGATTTAGGACAAGAATGTTGCATAGTTGGCATTTGCATTATTGGATTCCAACTTATAGAAGCGTTTTCTATAAAATTGTTAGTTACGTTATCTTTTATACGAATACTAATGGCATTATAACCTGTTTTAAATAGGCCTATAGTGTTATACAATTCGATAGTATGTGTGCTATTTGAAAGGTCTTTAATTTTAATAAGTCCTTCAACCTCATTAATAATTATGTCATCGTCATTATCTGATGAACAAGATGTTACAGCAATAGCAATGAGCAGTATTGGTAAAATATATTTTAATTTCATTTTTAATTTTTTATTGGTTTTAAAATTTATGTAGCATGAAAAATTTATATTGCATTTAAGCACTAAAAAGATATGCTACAAATTTTTGTAATACATATTACCTCTTGCTCGCTTGTAAAAAAGCCAGAAAAGGGTAATCAATAAACTATAAAAAAACTAAATAAAAATAGGAGGAGGAGTATCGATATCGTAATAGGTTTGAAGTAGATTTTGTGAATAGGAGTTGAACCCAGTTTTATCTTTTTTATTAACAAAATTTAGGCTTTCAGCTGAATTAACTTTATAAAGACAAAATGAATCTAAAGAAAAACGTTTTGTTTCTTGAACAGGTATGGTTGTATTCGATTCTGGTGTGTTTTCCTTTAATTCTTTCATTAACTGACACTTTCCATTACACCCTTGTTGGTTGTTTTTTTGAATACACAAGGTTTTGGCAATGAAATCCTGATTTATAACAAAATCGCCAATAATAGCAAGTGTATTTATATTATGTGCAAATAATATAAATACTAAAACAAATGCTGTTATTTTATTAGCAATGGCTGATATCATGTTACAAATTTAATTATCTCACATAATTTATATGTGACAACGGTCATGTTTTTATTCTAATCTAGAAATCTTTCTTTTTTGACTTAAAAACAATTCTTAAAACGGGTAAAATAACCCAAAGAGCTAACGCTAGGAATGATGTTATTATTCCAAAACTAGTCCCGAAAAACTGTTTAAAAATCGCGCCAGTATATCCTAATAAAGCAGATATATCAAGTTTTAGTAATATAAGCGTTCTTGATAAATCAATGGGATTTAGCATCGTTCCAATTAATGATATTTTATCTAATGGATAATCTTCAAATAGTATTAAAGACATTAAAAAGATACCGTCGTAAATAATGCCTAAAAACAACCATAGCAAAATGGCATACCCAAAGCCTTTAATTTTGTTTTCGTTAGATAAGGCAATGTTAAATGCTAAAGCTGTAAATATTAAAGTTAGAAAGGTTCCTGTAATCAACAATAGTGAAAAATCCCAAATGGCATTGCTTTTAAATAAGCCATAAAATACAAATGGCAATCCTAAGCCTAAAATTAAACTCATAGATAAAGACAAGGCAACACCTAAATACTGGCCTAAAAATATGGAAGAGCGTTTTATAGGTTGTGCCAAAAGAAGCTCGGTAAATTCTTTGGAATTATAATAATACATCACGCCAAAAATGGTTCCAATAAGTGGAACTAAAACGATGATTACATTCATTAAGGTAATGACTGCTTTAGATAAATCGTTGTTTAAAAAAAGTAGCACAATGCCTAGCAGTAAATAAAAGGCGAAATACACATAACTCCAACGGCTTCGCATTAAATCGTAAAAACTATATTTTAATATTTTAAGCATGATTTTTAGTTAAAATGGATGCAATAGCATGTTCAAAATCGGGTTGATCGGTTTTTGTTTTTAATTCTGAAACGGTGCCTTTGAAGTAAATTTTCCCCTCTAATAGAAACACTATTTCATCGGACACTTCTTCAACAAAACTCATGATGTGCGAGGTTATTAAAATGGTTTTTCCTTTCGCTTTTTCGGCCTGAATTAAATCTTTTAACCGAATCATTGAAATGGGATCGAGTCCTGAAGTTGGTTCATCTAAAATAATTAGGGGACTGTTAAACATAAAGGCTAAAACCAAATTCACTTTTTGTTTGGTTCCTCCAGAAAGTGTTCCTAATTTTTTATCTAGAAATGAATGCAATTTAAATAAATCGATAAGACGTTCGTCTTCATTTGTTTTCCCTCGTAAGTCCTTAATCATTTTAATAAGTTCTTTTACTTGTAAATTACTAGGGAAGTTGGCGATTTGAGGTAAATAATCTATGTTATAGCGATAATCTGAATTGTTTTTTATGTTTTGGTTATAAACTGTTATTGTGCCTTTGTTAGGAATTACCATGCCTAAAATAGATTTTATTAAAGTAGTCTTTCCAGAGCCATTTGGGCCAAGAACCGCAAAAATACCACCTTCTTTAATAGATAAATCGACACCACTTAACACTTGGTTTTTTCCAAATTTTTTATGAAGATTTTGAATGTTTACCATGAGATTTTTTTTGTTGCAGGATTGTTGTCTAAAAGATTATCTGGTGTAAAAACGGGCGACACTTTTTCAGAAAAATCTATAATGTCCATAAATAGGCTACGCAATAAAATGATGGTTTCTGGTGTACGATTTACAATATATGAAAAGAGTTTAACGGGCCGGTAAGGTATATCGCCTATGCCATCTTTGTTTAAATCGTAACCAGTATAACTACTCCAATAATTCCTATCAAAAACATTGTCGTTTACATTGCTATTGTATGATATGTCGAAGGAATTATACAAAAAATTATTTTCTAAAAAACTATTGGTATAACAAGCTCCACGTACTTTAATGGCCCAGCCATTATTGGTGAAATTGTTATTTTTATAAACGATCCTGTTTGATCCTTCAATGTTAATGCCTATAGTATTTTCTTCAAACGTATTTCCTGTAATTTCAGCATCATTTATTTCTTTTAACAACATGCCGTATGATGCGGTTCCCCAGTTTTCTTTAAAGGTGTTATTGTACATTTTAATTTTTTTAGAAAACATGACGGCAACACCAGCACCATTGTTTTCGAACGTATTGTCTTGATAGCTGTCGTTATTGGAAAACATAAAATGCAATCCGTATCTTAAATTCAGTGCACTCACATTATTTTTAATCAAGCAATCGTCTGAAAATTCTAAATAAATGCCATCGCGCACATGTTCAACGTAATTATGTTCAATTTGAATATGGTTACTATACCATAATTGAATGCCGTTTCCAGAATTGTATTCTTGTATAGCATCACCAACAATTTTATTGTGATAAATTTTTCCATAGCTAGATTTTTCAATGTAAATGCCAAAAAACAATTTCTCTAATACTAGATTTTTAATCACAAAATGTTTGCTTCTTTTAATACGAATGGCAGCATAATCTTCAGTATAACTGGTGCCAACATTTATAATGAATAAGCCATCAACCGTTACATGATCTGAAATTACAGTTATAATTTCACCTTTTTTTTCGCCATCTATTACAGGGTAGTTTTTACCAATAATAGTTAGAGGTTTGTCAACTATAATTTTATGTTCTTTATAGGTGCCTTTTTTTACTATAATGGTGTCATAATCTTTGGCTTGAGCTATTGCTTTTTTTAATGAAGTGATTGCACAAGTATTGCATACTTCAATTTTTTGAGCATAACTTGAGCAAGCTATTAAAATGATTAGTAAAAAAACGGCTATCTTATGCATAACACTAGTTTTTTAAATGTTCTAGTAATTGGTTCCAGGAATATAAACTGCCACCTTTTTCAGTTTGAAATTTTTGAGCTTCCTTATCAGTTTTAAATGCCGATAAAAATGCTCCCATGGGACTTGGAATATTCTTACTAATTAAAAAAGTAGCTTTCGTAGCGTCGATAAGTGTTTCGGGTTCTGTATAATTATTTGAAAGGTATCGTTTGATTTCTGAAGTATCAAATCCCTGAATAAAATGAATCATACATTCTGATGCGTCAAACTTATAAACTTTGCCTTTTTTGGTCACTATTTCAGCAGCATGTACTTTATCAACTATAGTCATTTTGCAAAAATGACACCCCTCATTTCCATAATCTATTGCTTGTGGACCCGTATTACAACTGGTTAATGCCAATATGAATGTCATAAAAGAAAATTGTTTTAATTTTTGCATAATTTTAAGTATTTAGTTTAAAGCTTTGTTTGGTGTATTATTTAGCTGTTTTAAGCTAACTTTTCTACCCAACCAAAATGCTACAAGTGTTAATAACATTCCTAGAAACATAAGGTATCCGCCTGTGTGTGGTAAAGAAGTGACATCAAAGTTGAGTAATTTTTGAAATCCTAATAATGGTGGTTTGTAAGACATAGGTGTACCATCTGAATTAGTTACTTTAATGATGGCGTGTGGATCTAGATTACTACCATAATCTATTAGCCAATTATTAAAGTCGTACATACCTAAGACACCCAATACAGACATCAATAGGAACCAACCTAAAAAGTATTTATAGCTTACTTTTTCAAAATAGCCCAACAAGCCAATTATTACACCCAAAATTACCATGCCAATAATAACTTTAGGAAATAATGAAAACTCCCACATTTCTTCAGCTTTGGGAATGGTTTTCATTCCAATGTAGTGATTTAAACCATCTATATTTTGTAAATCGAATTCTTGAACACCTTTAATACCTTCAATGTAGATATTCATCCCTAAAGGATCAGGATATTGTGGAGCACCAAGCATGATGTTCCATAAAGGGAATTTAAAAAGGCCTAATAACAAAAGCGATCCTATTATCATAATAATACCAGCTTTTTTCATAATAAATTTATTTTGAATTAATCATTTTGTTCATGTATTTAAAAAAGTAAGGCGAGAGCGATAAATTCAACTCTCGCCTTGCTAAGGGAAATAAACACTAAAACAAAATTTCCCTAGTTTTATTTATTATTCCCCTAAAGACCAAGATAAAGGTAAGGTGGATGTAGCTGGAGATACCCGCACATAGCCTTGCATTTCTTGATGTAAAGCAGAACAGAAATCGGTACAATAAAATGGCCAAACACCCACCTGTTTAGGTTCCCATATTAAGGTTCTTGTTTGACCTGGTGAGATTAACAATTCAGCATTATTAGCTCCAATCATAGCAAAACCGTGAGGTACATCGAAATCTTGTTCTAAATTAGTGATATGGAAGAACACCTTGTCTCCTACTTTAATCCCTTCAATATTGTCTGGTGAGAAGTGACTACGTATCATGGTCATATAAATGTGAACGTCTTTGCCATTTCTAATTACTTTAGTATCAGCATCGCTTGTGGCTTTGTTTGGGTGCTCATTTTCAGATAACTTATAGATTTTTTTCGAATTATTTTTAATAATTTCTGCAGGAATAGCTGCTGCATAGTGAGGCTCACCATGCGTAGGGAAATCTAAAAGTAATTCCATTTTATCTCCAGAAATATCATATAGTTGTGCAGAGTGCTCCATTTCAGGACCAACTGGTAAATAACGGTCTTTAGTAATTTTGTTCATAGCGAACATGTATTTGCCAAATGGTTCTCTTGAGTTTCCACCAGGAATTGTTAAGTGACCAACAGAATAGTAAGTTGGTTTTCTATCAATAACTTCCCAGGTTCCTAATTTCCATTTTACCACTTCAGAAGATATAAAGAACGTTGTATAAGCATTTCCCTTGCCGTCAAACTCGGTATGTAAGGGGCCTAAACCTGGCTGTTCTACAGAGCCTGCTAATACATCTTCAAATTTTAAGATTGGAATGCCGTAAGCATCACCATCAAATCTTTTATTTTCAATAGCTTTAAGCATTTTAGTAAATGAATGTACCGTTAAGTTTGCTGATAGTTTTCCATTACCAACAATGTACT
Organism: Mariniflexile litorale; assembly: GCF_031128465.2. Classification (GTDB taxonomy): domain Bacteria; phylum Bacteroidota; class Bacteroidia; order Flavobacteriales; family Flavobacteriaceae; genus Mariniflexile; species Mariniflexile litorale. The sequence goes on from NZ_CP155618.1 coordinate 2,021,525, forward strand.
CTCCAGTGGGATCTACGTCGCAACCATGTGGTGATTTTGGTGTTGGTAATAAATAAACTGCACCAGGAATCTCGGCAGGATTAACTACACGCACTTCCTTTTTTATAGTAGAAGTAGCTGTATGTGTGGTTTCATTATATACATTATGTGCATAATTTGCAGGCATCATAGTACCACCCCCATTATTTACGTATTCTTCAATTTTTTTCCAATTAATTGCAGCAATAAAATCTTTATCATTTTGAGAAGCGTTGACTTCTAATAACGTATTTGCTTCTTCGGTGTTATAAGTTGTAAAGAAGAACCAGCCATGAGATTTTCCACGACCAGGATGTGATAAATCGTAGTTAAATCCTGGCATTAACACTTGAAATTTGATGTCCATATGTCCATGTTCTGGATCAACAGAGATAAATGACAAAGCTCCTTTAAAATTACCTTTATAGTCTTTAATAGGCATATCTTTTTGTGGAATTGGGACAGAAAAACGCGTTCCCGCAACTACATATTCTGTGTTTTCTGTAATAAAAGATGAACTATGGTTTCCAGCACTATTAGGAACTTCAATAATTTCTTCAGTTTCAAAAGTTGTTAAGCTAATTCTGGCAATACGTGGTGTGTTGTTTCCATTAATAAAAATCCAACGGCCGTCTAATTTACCATTCGTTTGAGAAATGTCTGGGTGATGCGAATCATCCCAGGGTATAAAACCATAGGACGTTTCTAACATAGCTTTGGTTTCTTCAGAATACCCATAACCATTTGTTGGGAATTGAGAAAACACGGGAATTTCTTTAAACATGCGTCCAGAAGGTAAGCCGTAAACGGTAAGGTTTCCACTGTAGCCTCCTGAGATGAATGCGTAATGCGAATCGTGTTCACCCGGAGCAATATATACTTTTTCGGCAGCGTTAGTACTTAACGCACTATTTGATTTTGAAGATTCTCCATTATTGCAGCTAGTGAAAGCGAAAGCAATAATTAAAAATCCAATTGAAATATTTAAGAATTTTTTCATAATGTGTTCTTTTTAAGGTTTTTAGTTATCAGGCAAAATCACTTTGTCAATTACATGAATAATTCCATTCCCAGCAGGTACACTAGCAATTATTTTGGCACCTCCAACAAATACATCATCACCTATAACTTCCACTTTTACATTTTGATTATTAGCTTGGCCTAGTTTTTTAAATTTCTTTAGAAAGTCTTTTGAGTAGTTGCCTGGAGTTACATGATATTTTAAAATATTTGCTAAGGCTTCTTTGTTTTCTGGTTTTAATAAATTTTCAACCGTTCCAGCAGGCAATGCCGCAAAAGCTTCGTTAGTAGGCGCGAAAACCATTAATGGACCTGCATTTACTAAGACATTTTCTAATGAAGCAGCTCGAACAGCAGCAACAAGTGTGGTGTGATCTTTCGAACCAATTGCTATTTGTAAAACGTTTGGAGTAGAGCCATCATCTGCTATAAATGCTTGTCCTTGTTTTTCATCAGTTGCATTTGTAATTGTTGTGATGGAGGATTCTACAGGAGTTTCTTTATTGTTTTTACAATTAAAAAAGAAAACAGCAAGTAAAATGTTAAATAGAAGAAGGTTTACGTTGGGTTTCATTAGGTTCTATTTTAATGTTCTAAAATACTCTAGCACAGCTCTAGCATCTTCTTGGGTAAGTCCTTGGTTAGCCATAGGAGATCCATTAAATTCTATAAGTAATTCTTTTGCTAATAGATCTTTTTGAACCATTTCATCTGGATTTAAAATCATATTCATTACCCATTCTGGTGTTCTACGTTCTAAAATTCCACTAGGTGCTGGACCAATAAATTTTTTATCTGGTCTGTGGCAAGCTGTACACATTTTTTTATACACATCTTCGCCATGAGTAGCCATGGTTTGGTCAATTTCAGCAGGAAGTACAAGTTCTTTAATTGGGCCAATGCCCTTGCTGGTAAGATCAATTCTTTTTGATGCGGGAACCGACTCGATTTTGGTTACAGTTTGTTCCGTAGGAGCTGTTTTTTCATAAGAAAACTTCTCTTTTTTCTTTTCTTCTTTCCCACCACAGCTTACAAGTAGCGAAATAAAAAGGATCGTTAAAATTTTTAATGCTTTTTTCATAAGTTTGATTCATTTAATCCAACAAAATTAAGCAGTTAGAAGACCTCATAATATGATAAATATCATGTTTCGGACAAAAATGTCTTTTTTAAGTTTTGAACTGTTATGCTAGATTGAAAAGCTTTCAAATTCATAGAAATATGCTGTTATAGCAGAGCTGTTTTGGATGTTGACCTTTAATAAATGGAAAATGGATATCTATAAACTTAATTTATTGGAAGCAAGCTTATATTTCTAAATTATTGAAACTTTTGATTAAAAATAGAGTGTTATTTATGAAAGGAAATAAAGATGGGTTTTACTTAGATGAAGATAATTTGAATAAATTTAAACTAGGAATTATTTTGCTAATAAATGAGTTAAATGTTTATGTACCGAGTTTATAAAAGATATAATATTGAAATCTTGTTAGTTTTATAATATACTAAGTTCATCAAAATATCAAATAGTAAAAATTAGAAATAAAATCTCACAAAAGGAGTCAATGCATTGGCGTATATGCTATTGTTTTCATCGTATAGTAAATCATATCTCATACCAAATGTTACATTGCCATTTCTATAACCAGCGCCTAAAAATAAAGCGGGAGACCAATACGTATCGTTTTCTAAATTTAAATTACTTTCATAACGCCTGTTAACATGAAGTTCTTCAAATTCGGCCGATAGTTGAATTTCACTAATAGGGCTAAATAAACCTATTAAACTACCTCCTAAAATGGTCGATTTGTAAAAATCTTTTTGTTTGTTGTAAGTGCCGTTTAATCCAAAGCCTAACGCTACTTGGTTGTTAAATTCGTATATGGCACTTGGGGCTAGGGTGCCACTAAAAAAATCATCACCAAAACTCAAACCTATACCGCCTCCAAAACGCACAGAATTCCAGAAATTACTACTGCCTTGTTGGGCATTCAAAGTACTCATAGAACTAAGGATTATGAAAAAAAATAGTACGGAAATTTTAATAATTAAATAAAATCTATTCATATAATTAGAAATATTTAAAAAATTAACATGAAAAATTAATTTATTAATATTACGATTGTTGTTGGTTTATAAATATAGCAAAAGAAACATCTAATTTTAGTAAAAGTTGTATTTTTGCTAGAAATTTGATTTAAATAAGTGTATTAAAAATTATAATGGATAAATTTTCCTTTTTAAACGCAGCACATACATCGTATTTTGCCGATTTATATGACCAATATTTACAAAGTCCAGATTCTGTAGAACCAAGTTGGAGAGCCTTTTTTCAAGGCTACGATTTTGGCAGTGAAAATTCTGAATTATTAGGCGAAATTGGTGAGGTTTCTTTAGCACAAATGCCAGAATCTCTTCAGAAAGAATTTCAAGTAGTAAAACTTATTGATGGCTATAGAATGAGAGGGCATTTGTTTACCAAAACAAATCCTGTTCGTGAACGCAGAAGCTACGAACCTACATTGGCAATCGAAAATTTAGGACTTACCGTAAACGATTTAGATACCGTTTTTAATGCAGGTGAGGTTTTGGGTATTGGTCCTCAAACTTTACGCGAAATTTTAATTCATTTAGAAAAAATTTATTGTAGTTCTATTGGGGTTGAATATATGTACTTGCGAAACCCAGAGGTTATTTCATGGTGGCAAACGCAGTTGAATGTTAATGATAATCAGCCTAGTTTTAATGAAGATTCTAAAAAATACATTCTTTCTAAACTAAATCAAGCCGTTACTTTTGAGAATTTTTTACAAACCAAATATGTAGGTCAAAAAAGATTTTCGTTAGAAGGAGGCGAATCACTTATTCCAGCTCTTAGCAATACACTGTATATCTCTAGTGAAAAGTATGGTGTAAAAGAGTGTGTTTTAGGAATGGCCCATCGTGGTCGTTTAAGTACGTTAGTTAATATTTTTAGAAAACCAGTACACGAGCTTTTTAGCGAGTTTGATGGTAAAGATTTTGAAGATTTAGATATTGATGGCGACGTAAAATACCATTTAGGTTTAACCTTAGATAAAACCTATCAAAACGGGAAGACTATTAAGATGAATTTGGTACCAAATCCATCGCACTTAGAAACTGTTGCATCGGTAGCAGAAGGAATTACACGAGCTAAAATAGATAGTGATTATAATGGTGATGATTCTAAAATTTTACCAATTATCATACATGGAGATGCTGCTATTGCAGGTCAAGGCATTGTTTATGAAGTGGCGCAAATGAGCCAACTTAGTGGATATAAAACAGGAGGTACGCTTCATATTGTTGTAAATAACCAAATTGGTTTTACTACCAACTATTTAGATGCGCGTTCTAGTACTTATTGTACGGATGTTGCTAAAGTAACATTGTCTCCTGTACTTCATGTTAATGCAGATGACGCCGAAGCTGTTGTACATGCCGTAGAACTGGCATTAGCGTATAGAATGCGTTATAAAAAAGATGTTTATATCGACTTATTAGGTTATAGAAAATATGGGCATAATGAAGGAGATGAACCTCGTTTTACACAGCCTAAATTATATAAACAAATAGCGAAACACGACAATCCATTTAAAATATATTCAGATAAATTAATTGCTGAAAAAACAATAGATCAAGCGTATACCGACGGTATTACAGAAGAATTTAAAAATGTTTTAGAAACAGCTTACGAAAAATCTAAAGATGAAAAATCATCTAAGGTTAGAGAGTTTATGTCTGAGCGATGGAAAGGCTTTAGCCGTAAAGGATTAGAAGCCATACTTAAAACTGAAAACACATCGTATCCTAAAAATAATTTAGAAGGAATTGCTAAGGTAGTGTCAACAGTTCCAGAGGGTGTGAAATTTGTTCGTAAAGCAGAAAGAATTTTGGATGGTAGAGCATCTATGGTTTTTGAAACTGATACTCTAGATTGGGGAATGGCTGAAACCTTGGCTTACGGAACTTTATTAGAAGAAGGTTTCAATATTCGTATTTCTGGTCAAGATGTAGAACGTGGTACATTTAGTCACCGTCATGCTATTTTACGTGATGAAATTTCAGAAGACCGTATTAATTTATTAAACACCAACCCATTGAATAAAGGTAAAATGGATATTTATAATTCCTTTTTGTCTGAATATGGCGTTCTTGGTTTCGATTATGGCTATGCCATGGCAAACCCGAATACATTAACCATTTGGGAAGCACAGTTTGGTGATTTTAGTAATGGAGCTCAAATTATTTTCGACCAGTATTTATCGGCAGCTGAAGATAAGTGGAAATCTCAAAATGGTATTGTAGTTTTATTGCCTCATGGGTACGAAGGTCAAGGGTCTGAACATTCTTCAGCTAGAATAGAGCGTTATTTACAACTATGTGCAGATGATAATATGATTGTAGCCGATTGTACAACCCCTGCAAACTTTTACCATTTATTGCGTCGTCAAATGAAATGGGATTTTAGAAAACCTTTAATTGTTTTTACACCAAAAAGTTTATTACGTCACCCAAAAGCAGTGTCATCATTAAATGAACTAGCAACTGGTGAATTCCAAGAAGTTATAGATGATACAATAAATCCAGAGCAAGTAACTAAATTAGTTTTTTGTACAGGTAAATTCTATTATGATTTATTGGCACAGCGTGAAAAATTGGATAATTCTAATGTGGCTTTAGTGAGAATAGAGCAATTATTCCCGCTTCATGAAGAAAAGATAAAACAAGTGGTTGCGAAGTATCCGAATGTGAAAAATTATATTTGGGCACAAGAAGAACCTAAAAACATGGGTGCGTGGAGTCATATCGTACAGCGATTGGATTTTATTAAACTAGAAGTTATCTCGCGACCTTATAGTTCTGTTCCTGCACCAGGTTCTAGCACAAGAGACAAGAGAAGGCAACAAAGAGTTATTGACAACGTATTTGATATAGTGTAACAAACATATTAGTTGAGTTGAAAAACTCGTAAAAACATTAAAATAAAAAGAATGATTTTAGAAATGAAAGTGCCTTCACCAGGCGAGTCTATAAAAGAAGTTGAAATAGCAACTTGGTTAGTTCAAGATGGCGATTATGTTGAAAAAGATCAAGCCATTGCAGAAGTAGATAGTGATAAAGCTACTTTAGAACTTCCTGCTGAAGCTGCTGGTATTATAACCCTTAAAGCAGAAGAAGGAGATGCTGTAGCAGTAGGAGCAGTAGTATGTTTAATAGATACGAGTGCAGCAAAACCGGAAGGAACTGAAGCACCGAAAGAGGAAAAGAAAGCTGAAGCACCAAAAGTAGAAGCGCCTAAACCTGCAGCGACAGAAACTAAAACTTATGCAACAGGAACGGCAAGTCCTGCAGCGAAAAAGATTTTAGCTGAAAAAAACATGGATGCATCATCAATTTCTGGAACAGGAAAGGATGGTCGTGTAACTAAAGAAGATGCTGTAAGTGCGGTACCTTCTATGGGAACACCAACTGGTGGAAGCCGTGGTACTTCAAGAAGTAAAATGTCTATGCTACGCAGAAAGGTAGCTGAGCGTTTGGTAGAGGTTAAAAATACAACGGCTATGTTAACCACGTTTAACGAGGTTGATATGTCGCCTATTTTTGCACTACGTAATGAATATAAAGACACTTTTAAGACAAAACATGGTGTTGGCTTAGGGTTTATGAGTTTTTTCACTTTAGCTGTGGTTAGAGCTTTAGAAATGTATCCATCAGTGAACTCTATGATGGATGGTAAAGAAATGTTGTCTTATGATTTTTGCGATATAAGTATTGCCGTTTCTGGACCAAAAGGATTAATGGTTCCAGTAATTAGAAATGCTGAAAACTTAAGCTTTAGAGGTGTTGAATCTGAGGTGAAACGTTTAGCGCTTCGTGCAAGAGATGGTCAAATTACGGTTGATGAAATGACTGGAGGAACATTCACCATTACAAATGGAGGTGTTTTTGGTAGTATGTTATCTACGCCAATCATCAATCCTCCTCAAAGTGGTATTTTAGGAATGCATAATATTGTAGAAAGACCAGTTGCTATTAATGGTAAGGTTGAAATTCGTCCTATCATGTATGTGGCTTTATCTTATGATCATAGAATTATCGATGGAAAAGAAAGCGTCGGTTTTTTAGTTGCTGTTAAAGAAGCTTTAGAAAACCCAACGGAGCTATTAATGAACAATGATGTTAAAAAGGCTTTAGAGCTTTAATAAAATCATTTTTAATTAAATAAAAAAGTGCTAACACAGTTTTATGTGTTAGCACTTTTTTTTAACGAAGAACTATCTTATGCAATAAAAGATATTTATTGTAATAACTATAACAACCAATGTAATTAATCCAACTATAAAATATTTATCCAGATAACTGTTATCTTTTTCCATGGGTTTTATTTTTTGGGTTTTCAACAGCTTAGTATAGAATTCTACGCTATAAAGCACAGAGTTGTTGAATATTATATAGACGATGTCTTATATAATTAATTAATAGCCATGTAAAGATATGTTTTGTGTAAGTAAGAAAAAATACGCACTTCTACGTATTTTTATTTAATGATAATTTATAAAATGCAGAAGGCTTCAAACATTACGTTTAAAGCCTCCCATAATTCTCCCTAAGAACTAATTAATAGCACTGTAAAGATATAATATAGATATGATATAAAAAATACGCACTTCTACGTATTTTTTAAAGATGCTGTTTATTAAGACTAGCCCAAATTGAAAGCGAAGTGGGTTTATTGTCTAAACCTAGTTTACATACAATATTGCTTCGATGTTTATCTACAGTACGAACCGATATGGAAAGTTCTTCCGCAATGTCAAGACTGGTTTTATTTTCAGAAATAAGTTTTATTATTTTTAATTCAGATTTAGTGAGTTGTTCTAGATTAACTGGTTTTTTATTTGAATTATGATTTAGATAGGATGCTATTTCTTTACTAAAATAACGTTCGTTGTTAATGGCGTGGTTGATGCAAATTTCAATTTCTTCAACAGCAAATTCTTTTAAAATATAACCATATACATTAAAATCCTTGGCTTTGTCATATAATTCTTCTTCTTTATCGAAAGTTATAAGAATAATTTTAGTTGGTAAATTGTTTTTTTTACAAGCTTCGGCAATTTCTAATCCTGTTTTATGAGGCATTCTAATATCTAGAATGGCAATTTCTGGTTTTAATTTTACAATAAGATTATAAGCTGTATTGCCATCTTGGGCGCTTCCAACAATATTAAAACCTTTTGAAGTTAAAAAATCGGTAAGACCCCTCAGCATAAGCGGATGGTCATCGGCAATCACAATAGAGGTATTCATTAAAGGGAGGGAATTAAGATGCGATTAATTAAAAATGCTATTAATTGAAAAGGATAAATATAATAAATATTAAACTTTTAAGTAAAGATATTTTTTCTCATAATCTATAACAGCATTCGATTTTTTTAAAATATCGGCACCAATGATGCCATCAACGGGTTTTGAATTATGGTTTATAAGCGCGGTATTTACATGTGTAAGGTTGAATAAAACCAAAACAACTTTATTAGTTTCCCATTTTCCAATTTTCATCTTGTTTTTTTTAGACATTTTAGTCTCCATATTAATAGCTCCAGCTCCTGCTGCCAAAATATGTGAATCTTTTACCTTGAGATTAAAATTGTCTACAGCTTCAAATCCTACACATGAGTTGGATGCTCCAGTATCTAGTATAAAACGACCTTTAACACCATTTAGGGTTGCTTTTATTTCGAAATGATTGGTTTTGGTAAGACGTAACTTTACTTGAATATAGCCTTTGTTAAGAAGAAATTCTTGAAGGGTTTCTGTCATAATTTTTAAATTTCAAGAATAAAAGTAACATAATCATAATGATTGCTATGCTAAAAATAATATAAAATATGGTATTATCGGGTTTGGCAGGTTCAAGTGTTCCGTAATAAACAAAGGCACTCCAATAATAAGGCGATTTTTTTACATTGCTAATGGTTTCATTTTCGAGGTATTCTATTTTTGATTGTTGATTAGCTAGGTACGCCGATTCCGATTTATTATAATTTTCATAAAAAGATTGCATGATTTGTGATGTCGATAAATCATTAATTTGCCAAAGTGAAAATAATAGGTTTTCTGCCCCGGCATACTGAAACCCTCGGGCAATACTCATAGCTCCTTCACCTTTGTAAAGCTTACCAATACCCGTTTCGCAGGCACTTAAAACGACTAAATTGGGGTTTAGGTCTAAACTGTATAATTCATTTAAAAACATAGTCTCATTGTAAAACGATATGTTAGCAGGGTTTACAAAATCGCCGCTACTTGCATGGGTTGATAAATGTAAAATACTGTAATTACTGGCATTTTCTATAAAATTTTGTTTTGATGCTTTGTTATTCATAAACAAACGAGCGGGCATTTCATTTTCAATGGCATGTGCTTCATTAATTGAATACGTTAGTTTATGATTGGTGTTTTCAAATACTGGAAAAAAACCAAGCAATTCTTTGTTTTTACGTTCTTGACTTTTGGCTAGGTAAAATGTTGCACTCGAATTATAAATAATATTTTGACTTTTAATTACAAAAGGCATTTTTGAAAAGGAAGTTGAGGTAGTTTTTAAACTGATTAGTGCTTCAAATGGAATAAAATTTAGTAAACCATCAGGAATTATCACCACATTTTTATGGAGTGAAAATTTATCAAAATTTAGTAGTTTGAAAATAGTATAAGCTTGACGGGTGTAATTATTTATATCGTTATTTATAATGGAAGCATCATCAAATAAATGAATAAAGCTTATAATGTTTTTTCTGATTTCTTCAGTTAACTGAAGACGTTCAATAGCAATATCTTTTTCTGAAATTATAAATTGATACAAAGTGTTTTTTCCGAAGAAGTATTCAACTAAGATAGCTTCGTCTTTATTTAATTTATTTTGAAAATGCACTAAAGAATCGGTTCGATTTTTTTCTGGATATTTTTTGGTAATGACTGCTTTTAGGGTTTTTAGTTGAAGACTAATAGCGCTAAGTTTTTCGCTTAAATTGTTTACTGTTGATGCTTTATTAGTGCTAAGTTGTTCTTTTATTAATAAACCTGTATAATATTCTTGCGTTTTTAAAAGTTGAAACTCTTTAGAAAGTAAACTGTCGTTTGGAAACTTTTGTAAGCGCCATTTTTTTTGATTCATATCCTTTAAAATCGAAGCTTTATTGTTCTCTGAATATTGAAATGCTTCAAACAAAAGTGATTTGTTTTTAGTTTGTTCATAGGTGTTAAAAAGGAGGTCTATACAGTGTTCACTCCTAATTCGGTTAGAGGTTTCATTGAAAATTTTAGCTTCTTGCGAAGTCCAATTTTCTTGCAATAAATCAGATACAAAAAAACTTAAATCGTAACTTTCTAATGCTTTTTTGGGGTCGATTTGAATGGTAGCATATAAATCAAAAATGTCTATGAATGTGTTTTCTGGGTATAAATATTTTTTATTTGGTAAGCCATTTCCTTGAAAATTTGGTAATAATATTTTGGAGGCTTGTTGCAAACTTTTTAGAGCTTCGTTGGGTTGTTTAAGTAAATGAAATAATTGTGCTTCTTCAACATGAAACTTTGCTAAATCCCTTGTTGCTAAATCCATTTTAACAAGATATTCTTTTGCTTTTTGAAAAGAAGAAAGAGCATTTTCGTAATTGCCTTTTTGAAGTTCAATTAGATAATTGTTTTTATGCGTTTCAAAATTTAAATTGGTAGAGGTACTGTTTAATAGAGATGCATCTTCGTATTTGTTTAAAGCCGCTAAACTGCTTGTTTTTATGCTTTGAAGCAATGATTTTTGGTCGCTATTTATATTAGGAAATTTAAAAGCGTCCGCAACAATTTTCAAGACGGTTTCATGCTTATTAATTGTTTGATATAGTTTAGCCAAATTGATAGCACCACTAATTTGGTGTGTAATGTTTTTACTTTTTTCAGCTAAAAAAATATATTGGTTGATGGTACTAACGGCGTTGGTATAATCGCCAGTTTTGGTATATAAATTTCCCAGGGGTTTTAAACAGTTTTCAATGATATCGAAATCTGAAAGTTTTGAAAGTTCATTTTTGTTGAATCGTTTTAAAGCATCTTCATATGTAGAAATGGCTTCTTTTAATTTTGAATGTTCATCTAAATAATACCCTTTATGGCATTGTAAAAAAACCAGTGCCAACTGCTCATCTTTAGTTTTTGCATGGTTTTTAAAAGTGGATTCCTGCTGGGTTAATAGCTTTAATGAAGCTTTATTTTTATTGCTAATAAATGTTTCGGCAGCGGTATAAATACCTTCTTCTAAATTTTGAGAAAATGAAATTCCGCATATAAAAAAGGATAGAAAAAATATTTTTTTCATTTGAGTGAGTTGCCAAAAGAACCTTAGGTTCTTAAAATTTCCAAATGGCATAAAACTGCCAATAATTAAAATCTTTTTCAAAATTCATAATATAACGGGCGCCTAAACTTGGGCCAATTCTAGCAAAACCTGCGGTAGCTTCAAACAACAAGCCTGTTCTTAAATTGTTAAATGAATTAGTTTCATTAGTGGTGTTTTCTTTAGTGCTAAATGGAGGTGAATCTGTTAGGTCACCTTCAAATTGTTCCACTAAAACCGATTGTTCTTGTTTTTCACTAAGTGAAATGGTGTTTTGTAAGCCAGCACCAAGTCCAATATAATTATTAAGGTTATAACGGAGTAAAACAGGTATATCCCAATCAATATTTTTAAAAGAATTATTAGTTGTAGTCCGTTGTAAAAAACGAAATCCCTGTGCGCCATCTTGTATAAATTCTTCTCTTACATTTGTTTGGGTGTTGTAATTATGAAAATTATTCATTAATTCTACTTGCCAGTACAAGCGATACGATTTATATGGCGAGAGCGTAGCTCCAAAAAAGTAACTTTCAGAATTATTTAAATCTGAAAACGAATTGACTCCAACTTTGGCACCAATGGAAATACCTGGTAGGAAGCGTGTCGTAGAATAGTTGGTGATAATCGGGTCGTTTTTATCGAAAATAATAGCGGTTCTGCTTTTGGTTTTTTTCTTATGAAAATCTTTAGCAAATTTAATACTGTATTTTACGAAGCCTTTCGTAGAATCATACTCTTTTACGTTTTTTTGTTCACTCCCAGAGAGGTAAATATTTTTGAAAGTGAAGATCGCCTGGGAATCTGTAAACGTTGTATCCAAACAACTGTATAATACTTCCTTTTTAGGGCAGATATCACATTTGGGATACATATCTAAAACATTTAGAGTCGATTTGTCCAACATTTCTGGAATATCGGTTTCCAATCGAATAGTTCGTGCTGGTCCTTCACCGTTATTCTGGAACTTGATTTTATATTTTAAAGTTTTAAAACGTACCAAGCGGTAATTCATAAAGGTTCCGTTTGAAGACATTTTATTAGGGTCGTGCGAGGTTACAATTTCCATTTCCATATCCTTAACTTTATGGTTGTCATAATTAGCATCGGGTACATATACACCTCTAACCGAAATGATGGCACTGGTATCTTTAAGCATTTCGGGTGTGGTTTTTAAACTGAAAAAGACATTGCGTTCTTCTTTAGGTTGCATATTATCGAATTCTAAAAGGCTCCAGTTTTTGTAAAAAGCTTTAGAGTTTGCAACGGTTAAAGGTAGATTGGTTTTTTCGGTGGAATCTTGTGAAAAGGTACGAGTTTCAATAAATTTGTTATTGGAAGAAGCTAAATAAGTGCCATCATCATCAATATTTCGTGTGAAAGCGAATCCTTCTGCCGAAATATTTTTTTCCTTGTGATATGTTCGAGTATCAGTTAATTCGAAATTATTGGCTTTGTATTGGTGTTCGTTATAAAACAGATAGAGTTTTCCATTTGTTGTGTAATCTTTTGGGTTTTTATAACTAACTACTATTACCATTTCTTCATCAGGGACAGGTTCTCGATTGCGTTTTAGTATGAAATCTTCATCCATACTAGCAATATCTTTATACTCGGTAGTTATTTCGCTTATGGCAATTTTTTTTGGTCTGGTTGTTGGGGGCTTACCTGTGTCATAATTATTAGTTGCCCATAATTTTACTTCGTAGTCGCCTGTTTTTTTATACGTGTGTTTTGGTTTTTCTTCAGTACTGTAATGGCCATCACCAAATTCCCAATAATGGGTGTAAAATGCTTTTGGAGCACCGGCTATTTGATTTAATATAGGTGTTTCTGGGGTAAACAAAATTTCATTACCATTGGTGGTATTCTTAATGTTTGCAACTCTTGTAACTGTGTCGTTTGCGATTAGTTTTTGTGCATAACCGTAAACACCAATTAAAAATAATAATAGAAAAGAAAACCGTTTGTTCATTATAATGAGGTATAAATAGGTTTTAAATATACAAAAAGTGGTATTCATGAAACTGTTTTAATAAGTATCTGTTTAAAATGATCAGATATTAGCTATGATTATAGTAATATTCGCATATATTATTAATAATATGATGCATACAAAAATGAATATAGAAACAAACTTTTTCATGAGATGTGTTCTGTATATCATTATATCAATAAAGTAGGTGTTTTGTTACCCTTTTTTAATAGAAAAAGACCTCACAAGTTTTTAAAAACCTGTGAGATCTAAAAAAATCCCAGAAACTTAGTGTCTCTGGGATAAAAAGTAGGTTAAGAATTTTAACAAACCATGACTTTTAAGTAGGTAATTATAATGAATAGATAATTATGGTAACGCATTAATAATGGTTGTAAGTTGCGCTTCGGTAGCGATAGAAGTTTCACCTTCAGTAAATGTGATAATACCGTTTTCAACAATAGTTACAGCTTTTATAGCGTATTTCCAGTCTCCACCATCTTCGGTTGCGAAAATAACATGACATTCTAAACCTATTGGAATTTGTCCGTAATGTTCGCTGAATAATCCAGTTTGTGCATCGTAAGTGTCAAGACCAGCCAATCCTGAATCTTCACCATCATAAGATAAATATACCGAGCTGTTTGTGTTATCGTATCCTGTTGGTACTGCTACTAAAATAGTTGTTTTTGGACGTGGATCGCTGTAAAAACGATCTACGTTAGACCATCCAAACGATTGAAAAAAGCCATAGTATTGGTTTCCTTCGGCAAATACACCACCTTGCCCTTGAGCATCTCGTTTTTCCTCAGCCCAAGCAAGGTTTCCGTCTTCATCAATAATACCATTCCATAGTATCATATCGTTATCCGCACCTCCCGTTAAATCGGTAGGGATTTGCATTTGGAAACCACAGTTAGTTTCTAAAGCAACACCATTTTGCGTAGCTTGTACAAAAAACTCACCACCAGTAATTAGTAGGGCTTTGTCTCCGTTTGGTAAAATTCCCATGGTTGGTTTGTTCGTAGTAAGCATGTTTCCTTTATCAAATATTTCGATAAATTCTAATTCTACGGCTCCAGTTACAGCGACACCATTCTTGGTTAAGCAACCACCGTTTATGTAAATTTCAACACCTTTTTCTGAGGTTAAGTTAATTGATCCATCTTCGGCATTAAATTGGAATGTTTGTGTTAAATCCTCTAAAGCTTGTTCTCTTATAGCATCAAACTCTTGAGCTGTCGCTGGGATTATTAAACTGTCATTGTCATTGTCGTTTTTTGTACAACTTGTAAATACTAAAGCTGTTAATAAAAGTGTTCCTAAAATGTGTTTTAAATTTTTCATGATAAATTGGGTTTTAAATTGTTATTCATTGTTATATAAATAGGGCAACTGTTTTGTTACCCTGTTTGGGGAATTATTTCTAATTTTTAATATACTTGGAAGCCAAAAGCGATGTAAGGTTGAGCAAAATCGGGGATGGGACCACCAGTACCATAGAAGTTAGAGTTTAAAAACTCGATGTTTCCTTGAATTACTGGATAAGGAACATTTGCGTTGTTAGATTTTCTTAATACTCTCCCTATGGTTTCGTTTAGCATGGTATATCCTGGTAATATGGTTCTTTTTACTATAATAATATCGCCAGAATTAACTTGAACAGGTATGGTAATAGGTTGGTAATCGAGACCTGTTTGAGAAAAAACATGAACTCCACTGTAAGAGGTATTTGTATTTGTGTTGATTATTTCCATAGTATAGCCGCCAGTGTATGTGCTAGGGTTTTGGTAACCTATACTACATATTTCTCCTGCAGCATTAATTTTAACAGAATATTCATGGGTTTCTAAATCCATAAATTCGGCTAAGTCGTCATATCCATTTGCTGCTGAATAAGCATTAGTAATTGCAGATGATACATAAGTAGTGTCGCAAACATTATTTGTAGGGTTATTGTCGTTGTCGCAACTATTAATGAGTATTACAAAAAATGAAAATAAAAGTGCTTTAAAAGTTTTCATAATGTTTAATTTAGAGTTTATATCATTATATAAACAGGGCAACTAATTTGTTACCCTGTTTTGGGAATTATTTTTAATTTTTTTAGTGTTGAGGTTGACTCATAATTATTTTTGAGATTACAGCATCGCCAGAAGCAACTAATTGTATCATTTTATTAGCATAATCTTCAGAAGAGGCATATCCTTTTGCAGAACCTGTTTCAGTTTCAACTTCCCAAAAATAATTTCTATTGGTGTTGATTTCAGATTTTAG
Organism: Mariniflexile litorale; assembly: GCF_031128465.2. Lineage (GTDB taxonomy): Bacteria > Bacteroidota > Bacteroidia > Flavobacteriales > Flavobacteriaceae > Mariniflexile > Mariniflexile litorale. Next base: position 2,037,232 of record NZ_CP155618.1, read on the forward strand.
AACCAAGTAACTTTGAATTTCAGTTCCTAAAACAATTTCGCTAGAGCTAGAAATAGCAATCATTTCTTTTGCATTTTCAAGAGTAAGGGAAGTTCCTGAATAGATGCCTTTGTCTGTTTCAACTTTCCAGTCAAACACTTGAGCTATGTTTTCTCTTGTTAGAGTTACAACTTCAGTTGAAGTGTTGAAGGGTGTTTTTTCATTTGTAGCGTTTACGTTTAATATTGATAAAGCTACTGTTGCGATAATTAAAATTGATTTTTTCATGATTTTTAATTTATGGATTAATTAAAATTTTTGTTTAAGCATTTCTGCTGTTACACCCTTATATCAAAACCATTTAAAAATTGTTACCTGTTTATTTTAAACTTTTTTTAAATTAGCAGTAAATACAAGGGTTAATGAGCGAAAAAAAAATACATGAAGACCAAAAGTATATTGATGGATTGTTGAAAAACAACTCTTTTATTATACAGGCTATTTATAATAAATTCGTACCTAAGGTTATTAATTACATAAAGCAGAACAGTGGCGATGCAGACCAGGCACAAGACATTATACAGGATACTTTAATAACAATATATAATCAAGCAAGCGAAAAGAAATTAGAGCTTACCTGTCCGTTTGATGCGTATTTCTTTTTACTGTGTAAGCGTAAATGGTTAAATGAATTAAAAAAATCTTCAAATAAACAGGTAACAATTAATGAAGAAGTTTTATATAAAGATGACGACGCTCAAGAACTAGCATTTGAAACAGAGGTATTTGGTGAAAAACAAGCTTTATTTACTGAAATGTTTCAAAAATTAGGAAACGCTTGTAAAGAATTATTAACAGCTACTTTTAAAATAAAATCGATGGAAGAAGTAGCGTTAAGTTTAGGTGTAACATATGCTTACGCTCGAAAAAAGAAATCTTTATGCATAGGCAAATTAACTGAGCTGGTTCAAGAGTCGCCCAAGTTTAACCAACTTAATAATTAACTGTTATGGAGAATCCCGATTACATATTATTTGAAAATTATCTTTTAGGAGATCTTTCTAAGGAAGAAATAATTGCTTTTGAAACCCGTTTGGAAAGCGATTTAAAATTCAAAAATAGTTTTAATACTTATAAAGAATTGTCTTCCTTTTTAGAACATAAATTTGAAAATGAACCTAATTCAACAGCATTTCAAAATAACTTAAAGTCTATTTCTAAAACCTATTTTGAAAAGCAAGAATCATCTAAAAAAGTTATTAGGTTTAAACCTTGGCAATATGCCATAGCTGCTAGTATCGCTTTGTTAATTGGAATAACGTTGTTTAATAACCTTTCAAGCCCAATTTATAGTGATTATGCGAATTACGAAAGTATCAGTTTAACGGTTAGAGGCAGTCAAGATGGCTTATTGAAAACAGCTGAAAAGGCTTTTAATAGTAAAGACTTTGTTACTGCAGAAGTGGCCTTTAAAGAATTGCTATTAACAGATGAGCAAAATTCTGAGTTACAGTTTTACAGAGGAGTTACTAATATTGAGTTGAATAATTTTGCCATTGCAGATTGGTTGCTAGAAGGATTGAAAGAAGGACAATCGGTATATAAAAATAAAGCGACTTGGTATTTGGCATTAAGTAATTTAAAACAAAAAAAATACGATGTTTGTTTAGAAATCTTAAAAGAACTTCCTGAAGATGCTGATGATTATGATAGAGCACAAAAACTTATAAAGAAGTTAGATTGATGTCTGTCAAGTCCCGCATTGTTGAGAAATAAAAATATTTTTGAGTTTAAAGAATTTGGACCTCACAGGTTTTAAAGCCTGTGAGGTCTTTTCATTTGTGAAAATTTGTGAAATTCGTGTCAAACTTTAAATACTTCATTATTTTTACCAAATGATTATTACCGATACCCATACTCATTTATATAGTGAAGCTTTTGATGAAGATAGAAACGCCATGATTACACGAGCATTAGATGAAGGAATTTCACGTTTTTTTATTCCAGCCATCGATTCTACGTATACAGAATCGATGTTGCAGTTAGAAAACGATTATCCAAATAATGTATTTTTAATGATGGGTCTGCACCCAACACATGTAAAAGATAATTATAAAGAGGAGTTGAAGCATGTTGAAGAGATGCTGGCAAATCATAAGTTTTATGCTGTGGGTGAAATAGGTGTTGATTTATATTGGGATAAATCGACACTCGATATTCAGCTTGAAGCTTTTAAATACCAAATTCAATTAGCTAAAAAACACAAGTTGCCCATAGTAATTCATTGTAGAGAGGCCTTTGATGCCATATTTGAAGTTTTAGAGGCAGAGAAGAGTGATGATTTATATGGAATATTTCATTGTTTTACTGGTACTTTAGAACAAGCGCATCAAGCCATCTCCTATAACATGAAATTAGGTATTGGTGGAGTTACTACTTTTAAAAACGGAAAAATCGATCAGTTTTTAAGTCAAATAGACTTAAACCATATTGTATTAGAAACCGATTCACCTTATTTGGCACCAACACCATATCGAGGGAAGCGTAATGAAAGTGCTTATATAATAAAGGTGTTGGAAAAATTATCAGAAATATATACTGTACCTTTAGAAACAATAGCTGAAACAACTACGCAAAACTCCAAAGACGTATTCGGAATTTAAATGAGCAAATTAAAACCAAACATACTACTTATATATACTGGTGGCACCATTGGTATGATTAAAGATTCTAAAACGGGAGTATTAAAGGCTTTTGACTTTAAAAATCTTTTAGATAAAATTCCGGAGCTCCAACTGTTAGATTGCCATATTGAAACGGTTTCTTTTGAGGAACCTATAGATTCTAGCAATATGAATCCAATATACTGGATTAAAATTGCTGAAATTATAGAAGAAAATTATAATGAATTTGATGGGTTTGTCGTGCTTCATGGAAGTGATACCATGAGTTATACAGCATCGGCTTTAAGTTTTATGTTAGAAAATTTAGCAAAACCAGTGGTGTTTACAGGTTCTCAATTACCAATAGGCGATTTAAGAACGGATGCAAAAGAAAACTTAATCACCTCCATTCAAATGGCGTCTTTACAAGAGAACGGTATACCTTTGGTTAAAGAAGTTTGTTTATATTTTGAATATAAATTGTACCGAGCTAATAGAACTACGAAACTTAATGCCGAAAATTTTAAAGCATTTGCATCATTAAATTATCCTGAATTAGCCGAATCGGGAGTACATTTAAAAATTAATAACGATTATTTATGGAAGCCAGACACCGAAAAAAACTTAATTGTTCATAAAAATTTAGAGACCAACATAGCACTTATTAAATTATTTCCGGGGATATCTGAGCCTTTTTTGAAGACTATATTCGCTATTCCTAGTCTAAAAGCAGTCATTTTAGAGACCTATGGCTCTGGAAATTGCACTACAGAAGTATGGTTTATTAATCTTTTAGAAAAAATAATTAAAAAAGGAGTACATATTATAAATGTAACACAATGCGTAGGAGGAAGTGTGATGATGGGGCATTATGAAACAAGTAATCAGCTGAAAACCATAGGGGTTATTTCTGGAAAAGACATGACAACAGAAGCGGCAGTTAGTAAATTAATGTATCTTTTAGGAAAAAATATACCAAAAAAAACTTTCAAAATTATCTATGAAAAGGCGTTGAGAGGTGAATTGTTTTAAAATTAACTCATAAAATTTTAGTGTTCAAAGTTTTTTTTGTTATTTGTCCACCCATAAAAAAGTACAATATAAAATAAAGAGAGGTGGCCGAGTGGTCGAAGGCGCACGCCTGGAAAGTGTGTATACCTCAAAAGGGTATCGAGGGTTCGAATCCCTTCCTCTCTGCTGTTATTTTTATTTTTTTATTGTATTTTTTTTATATCTTTAACACATTAATTAACTAATAAAATTAAGATTTAGAACATGAAAAGATTATTTTCTATCCTTGCCATAACAGGAATGATGGCTTTTGGAACTGTTAATGCAACTACGAATGCAAACACAAGTACAGTTGCAACAACTGTAGCAAGTATGACACAAGATGACACTGCAGAACTAGCAGAAGAACTTGGGTTTCATCAAGAATTAAAAAAGAGATTTATTGAAGGAGGTCCTGGATTTATGGGGATTGTGTTATTATGTTTAATTCTTGGATTAGCCATTGCTATAGAAAGAATTATCTTTTTAAATCTTTCAACTACAAACACAAAAAAATTAACTCAAGAGGTTGAAGATGCACTTGCTTCTGGAGGTGTTGAAGCAGCTAAAGAAGTTTGCAGAAACACAAAAGGACCTATTGCTTCTATCTATTATCAAGGTTTAGATAGAACGGATGAAGGTTTAGACGCTGTTGAAAAAGCTGTTGTAGCTTATGGTGGTGTTCAAATGGGTCAATTAGAGAAAAATGTATCTTGGATTTCATTATTTATCGCATTAGCACCAATGTTAGGTTTCATGGGAACTGTAATAGGTATGATTAATGCATTTGATAAAATTGAAGCTGCTGGAGATATGCAACCATCACTTGTTGCTGGAGGTATTAAAATCGCACTTTTAACAACAGTATTTGGTCTTGTTGTTGCGATGATTCTTCAAGTTTTTTATAATTATATTATTGCTAAGATTGATAGTATTGTTAACGATATGGAAGATGCTTCTATCACGTTAATGGATCTTTTAATCAGAAATAAAAAGTAATAATTAAAACAAAAAATCATGAATTTATATAAAATACTCAAGTATTTAGCTTATGCTCTTGGTATTATTGGTGCTGTTTTCGCACTAATGCTAATGACCACAGATTCAGAAAGCATGATTGATAATATATTAGTGGTTACTTATATTGCACTTTTTATTGTCATAGCTTTAATACTTATATATGTGCTTAAAGGCATATTTGCAGGGAATATCAAAAAAACCTTAACAACCGTTGGATTGTTTTTAGGAGTTGTTTTGATTTCTTACTTTATGTCGTCTGGTACAGATTTAGATTTAAAGCAATTTAACGACAAAGGTTTAGGCATTACAGAAGGAATATCTAAGAACGTAGGAGCAGGTTTATATGCTTTTTACTTTCTTGCGGTAATTGCAGTAGTTGCAACTTTTCTTTCTAGTGCGAAAAAACTATTAAATAGATAAATTATGGCAAAAAGAGCAGCACCAGAAGTAAATGCAGGCTCCATGGCCGACATTGCGTTCTTACTATTAATATTTTTCTTAGTAACAACCACTATTGAAACGGATTCTGGATTAAACAGAAAGCTACCGCCTATCGAGGATAATGTAGAACCGCCTATTATTAAGCAAAAAAATATTTTTACTGTACTTTTAAATGGTAAAGATCAATTGCTTGTTGAAGACGAATTAATGGAGCTTAAAGATTTAAGAAAAGCAGCCACAGAGTTTTTAGACAATGGTGGTGATCGTACTTGTGATTATTGTAATGGAAAGAAGGATCCTGAATCTTCAGACAATCCAGACAAAGCTGTTATATCATTAAAGAATGAGCGCGAAACAACTTACAAGACTTATATAGCAGTTCAAAATGAATTAGTAGCAGCATATAACGATTTAAGAAATATTAGAGCTCAAGCTTTATATGGTAAATCTTTTGTCGAAATGGAAGCGAACCTTAACGATGTTAATTGGCCAGGAAATAAAGCAAAGCTAAAAGAGCAACTTGAGAAAATAAAAATCGAGTATCCTCAAAAGCTTTCGGAAGTACAAAATTAAAATTTAACACCTTATTATGGCTAAATTTAAAAAGAAACAAGGCGGAGAAATGCCAGCAATATCAACGGCATCATTACCAGATATTGTATTTATGTTATTATTCTTTTTTATGGTGGCAACTGTTATGAGACAGAACACTTTAAAAATAGAGAATAATTTACCATTTGCAGATCAGGTAGAAAAGTTAGATAAGAAAGATTTGGTTATGTATATATATGCAGGTAAACCAAGTGCTAATTATAGAAATTATGGTACGGAAACCAGAATTCAACTTAATGATGATTTTGCTGATGTAAAAGACATTGCTGCTTTTATTGCTGCTGAACGCGCTAAAAAAAGAGAAGAATTAATTCCGTTTTTAACTACAGCTTTAAAAGTAGATAAAGATGCTAATATGGGATTAATTGGTGATATTAAGCAAGAATTGCGTAAAGTAAATGCGCTTAAAATAAATTACACCACTAAAAAAGGTGCTGTGTCTAGCAACAACTAATATCTATATTCTTAATTTTATATAAAAGGTGTTTTGAAATTTCAAAACACCTTTTTATTTTTAATAAATATCCTATGTTTGTATAACTAATTATAACTGCTAAGAATGAAATCTCCATATAGAATCATACTTATTTTACTTAGTGTTCATTTGTGTTATTCACAAGAAGATAGTATTACTAGCGTTGATAACTTTTACAAAGAGGATCAATTTTACATAGGTGCAACCTATAACTTATTAGGTAAAAAACCAAAAGATTTATCTCAAAGTGGGTTTTCTAGCGGTATTCATTTTGGTATTATAAAAGACATGCCTTTGAATGATGCCAGAAATGTGGCTGTTGGTATTGGATTAGGATATTCATTAAATTCATTCATTCAAAATTTATTTATAGATAAAGATAGTAATGGGAATATAACCTATGCAATTTTAGAAGATGGTTCTACTTATTCAAAGAATAAATATACAAATCAATTAATAGAACTTCCTATAGAGTTTAGATGGCGTACATCCACTCCAACCGAATATAAGTTTTGGCGTATTTACGCAGGTTTTAAGTTTGGTTACTTGGTTACTAGTACCATAAAGTTTAAAGGAGACTCTGAGGCCTTTAAACACCGTAATATTAGCGATTTTAATAAGCTTCAATACGGCTTAACACTATGTGCGGGCTATAATACTTGGAATTTTTATATGTATTATGGGTTGAATCCTATTTTTTCTGATAAAGCAATATTGAATGGTAATGATATAAAAACAAATACTTTAAAAGTAGGATTGATGTTTTATGTTTTGTAGTTTTTAAAGAGATAAATTAATTCAACCAATAATTCACTAAGATTAACTGAGGCATCACACCAATAAAAAAGCCCATAATTAATTCTTTATAATCATGTGCTTTTAAATGTAACCTAGAAGTGGCTACGGCACCTGTTATGATGCTCATTAAGGCTAATATTTCATTTATGTTAATACTAAAATGAATGCTTAAAACAATAAAAAACATAAAAAGACCCGATAAAGCAATCATGTGAATACTGGCTTTAAATTTAAAAAAGGCTAATATCATGCAGGCCATTGTGGAAATTAATATACCTACAAAAAAGAAGTAAAGTTCTATAAATAGCGTTTGAGTTAGAATACGCTGTAAAACAATTAGAATAATCACACAATTTAGAGCAAGAGGCAAAATACGCTCTTTGGTTGTCCTTAAATAGATAGATTGTATTTTACCTAAGGTTTTTAATAAAAAGTATATTAAAATAGGTAGTATAATAGTTAGTATCGATAAAGATACAAGTTTAGCATATATTATTTCATTAGGGGTAAAGCGAGGAGATACTAAAAAATAAAAAACAACCCCAGATAGAGGCATCAATAATGGGTGAAAAATAAACGAGATACTTTTTAAAATACGATTCATTATATTTTTTTTCGTAAACGAGCTACCGAAATATCTAGTTGTTCTCTATATTTAGCAACAGTACGTCGTGCTATTGGATAACCTTTTTCTTTTAGAATCGAAGCTAAAGTTTCATCGGTTAAAGGCTTTCTTTTGTCTTCTTCTTCAATAACAGTTTCTAAAATTTTCTTTATTTCTCTTGTTGAAACATCTTCTCCTTGGTCGTTTTTCATCGATTCTGAAAAGAATTCTTTAATCAATTTGGTTCCGTAAGGGGTGTCTACATATTTACTATTTGCAACTCGAGATACTGTTGAAACATCCATAGATATTTCATCGGCTATATCTTTTAGAATCATGGGTTTTAAATTGCGTTCATCACCGGTAAGAAAATATTCTTCTTGATAATGCATAATGGCACTCATAGTAACAAATAAAGTTTGCTGACGCTGTTTAATAGCTTCAATAAACCATTTCGCGGCATCTAGTTTTTGTTTGATAAAAATAACAGCATCTTTTTGAGACTTCGATTTGTCTTTCGACTCTTTATATCCTGAAAGCATATTGTTATATTCTCTAGAGACATGAAGTTCTGGAGCATTACGTCCATTAAGTGTTAACTCCAATTCACCATCAACGATCTTAATGGCAAAATCGGGAACCACATGTTCTACAATTCGATTATTGCCTGCATAAGAACCACCAGGTTTTGGGTTTAGGTGTTCAATTTCATGAATAGCATCTTTTAATTGAATTTCTGAAATGTCAAATTTTTGAAGTAACTTATCGTAATGTTTTTTGGTAAATTGTTCGAAAGCGGTGTCAATAATTTGAATAGCTAGTTCCGTATCGGGTGTTTTTTCTTTTCTGTGCAATTGAATGCTTAAGCATTCTTGTAAATTTCTAGCACCAACACCAGCAGGATCTAATTGATGCACAATTCTAAGAATTTTACCAATTTTTTCTTCGGTAGTATAGACGCTTTGTGTAAAAGCCAAATCATCCATAATATCTGGTAAAGAACGCCTTATATAACCACTTTCATCAACGCTGCCAACTAAGAATTCTGCAATTTCATATTCTTCCTCATCTAATCGATATGTATTTAGCTGAGTGATTAAATGCTGTGTAAACGAGGTTCCTGCAGCATAAGGCATCGTTTTTTCTTCATCATCACTGCTATAATTATTAGCTTGGGTACGGTAATCTGGAATTTCGTCATCACTTAAATATTCGTCAACATTTATATCGTCATTCCCTATAGTTTCACTATCGTCAAAATCATCATTGGTATTGTCAAAATCTGAATCAAAATCACTTTCAATTTCTTCAGTACCACCCTCAAGAGCTGGGTTTTCTTCAAGTTCTTGTTTTAAACGTTGCTCAAATGCCTGTGTAGGCAACTGTATCAATTTCATTAATTGAATTTGTTGCGGCGACAGTTTTTGCGATAATTTGAATTGTAAATGTTGTTTGAGCATATTTTGATTTGGTTTAAAATAATAGTAAAATATGTTTTTACTAATTTGTTACCAAGATACTAATGTTTTTTAAAATTCAGCATTCTGAGGTGTTCTTGGAAACGGAATAACATCTCTAATATTGCTCATGCCAGTTGCAAACATAACTAAACGCTCAAATCCCAAACCAAAACCGGCATGTACGGCGGTTCCAAATTTACGTAAATCTAAATACCACCAAAGGTCTTCTTCAGGAATATTAGTAGCTGCCATTCTTTGTTTTAGGACATCCAAACGTTCTTCTCGTTGTGCACCGCCAATAATTTCTCCAATACCAGGGAATAGAATATCCATAGCACGAACGGTTTTACCATCATCATTTAAACGCATGTAAAATGCTTTGATGTCTGCGGGATAATCGAACAAAATAACAGGACATTTAAAGTGTTTTTCAACAAGAAAACGTTCATGTTCACTTTGCAAATCGGTACCCCAATCTTTTATAATGTATTTGAATTTCTTTTTCTTATTAGGTGTACTGTCGCGAAGAATATCAATGGCTTCGGTATAGCTTACACGTTTGAAATTATTATCGGTTACAAAGTTTAATTTTTCAATTAAACTCATCTCGTTGCGTTCGTTTTGAGGTTTTGTTTTGTCTTCGTCTTGTAAGCGCTTATCTAAAAATTCCAAATCTTCATGATTGTTCTTCAAAATGTATTTTAGTACATACTTCATGAAGTCTTCAGCTAGATCCATATTACCAGCTAAATTCATAAAAGCAACTTCGGGTTCTATCATCCAGAATTCGGCTAAATGACGCGACGTGTTTGAGTTTTCAGCTCTAAACGTAGGACCAAATGTATACACTTTTCCTAGCGACATAGCGTAAGTTTCAGCTTCTAACTGTCCAGAAACGGTTAAATTAGTTTCTTTCCCGAAGAAATCTTCCGAATAATCTACGTTGCCTTCCTTATTTAAGGGCAGTTTTTTTGCATCTAGATTGGTAACTCTAAACATTTCGCCAGCACCTTCGGCGTCACTTCCAGTAATAATTGGTGTATGTACGTAATAAAAACCGTTTTCATTAAAGTATTTATGAATGGCGAAAGATAACGAAGAACGCAAACGCATTACCGCACTAAAGGTATTTGTTCTAGTTCGTAAATGGGCATTTTCTCTTAAAAATTCAAAAGAATGTTTTTTAGGTTGAATGGGGTAAGTTTCAGGATCTGAATCTCCCAAAATATGGATACTGGTTACTTGAATTTCGACATTTTGACCCTTGCCTTGACTTTCAACTAGGTCACCTTTAATGTGTACAGCTGCTCCCGTTGTAATACGTTTTAATAGAGCTTCATCTAAGGTTTCAAAATCAACAACACATTGTATATTATTAATTGTAGAACCATCGTTTAAAGCAATGAATCGATTCGCTCTAAAGGTTCTAACCCATCCTTTTATGTCAACTTCAGAACTAACAAAATCTTGTGATAGTAATTCTGAAATGGTACGTGATTTCATAAGCATTAAAATTTAATAATGTAAAGATAAAGGTTTAGAAGATGAAAAATCAAATTCTAAAAACCAAATTCAGCAATCTGAAATGGAGATTTATTTTTTAAGTGTTGGAATTTAAATCTTCCCTTTCGTCTTCCTCAGGAATAATATTAATGGCAGGTTCTCGTAACACTTCTTTATTAGCAATACTACGTTCTAACGACAATAATAAGGAAGGAAGTAATAGCAAGTTAGATAACATGGCGAAAAGTAATGTGGCGGATACTAAAGCACCTAAAGCGACAGTGCCACCAAAACTAGAAATGGTGAATACTGAAAATCCAAAAAAGAGCACAATAGATGTGTAAAACATGCTTACACCCGTTTCACGTAAAGCACCATAAACCGAAATTTTAATTTTCCAATTGTTGGCTTGCAGTTCTTGCCTGTATTTTGCTAAAAAGTGAATGGTATCATCTACCGAAATACCAAAAGCGATACTAAACACCAAAATGGTTGAAGGTTTTATAGGTACGCCCAAATAGCCCATGAGTCCTGCAGTTACTAATAGAGGAATAAGATTTGGTATTAATGAAATGATAATCATACGTGCCGATCTGAACATGTACGCCATAAAAAGGGCAATTAGAAATATTGCAAGCGATAAAGAAATGGCTAAATTTTTAACCAAATAAGTGGTTCCTTTTTGGAACACTAAAGCTTTACCAGTCATAGTAACATTGTATTGTTCTTTCGGGAAAAGTTTATCTATTTTAGTTTGAATATTTTCTTCTATACGTTTTATTTTATCAGTTCCAATATCTTTCATAAAGGTTGTGATACGGGCATATTGACCTGTACTGTCTACAAAATTTTTAAGTAAATCAACCTCTGATGTAGAGTTTTTTGCATACGATAAAATAAAACTATTTTCCTGTGATGTAGGGAGCTGGTAAAATTTGGGATTTCCGTTATAATAGGCTTGCTTGGAATATTTCACTAAATCAACTACCGAGATAGGTTTGGATAACTCAGGTGTTTCTGCAATTAATTCCTGCAATTCGTCCATACGTCTTAAAGTAGAAAGTTTCATAACCCCTTGTTTGCGTTTGGTGTCTATCATAAACTCTAAAGGCAAAATGCCATTAAATTCTTCTTCAAAAAACCGAATATCATTAACAAATTCTGAATCTTGGGGCATGTCTTCAATGATACTGCCCGAAATTTTTATTTTATAGATCCCAATAATGCTTACTATTAAGAGCACCAACGCTACCGAGTAAATGGCGATGCGCTCGTGTTTAACCATGCGCTCCATCCAGTTTACAAAACCACCAATCCAACGTTTATTTAAGTGTTCTAAATGTCTGTCTTTAGGATAAGGTAAAAACGTATAAATAATAGGAATAATAAGCAAGCATAAAATAAAAATTGCTAAAATGCTTAAAGATGCCACAATACCAAATTCTTTTAAAAGGGTACTTTCCGTAAGTATAAATGTCGCAAATCCAGAAGCTGTGGTAACATTGGTCATTAAAGTAGCATTACCAATTTTTGTAATAACACGCTGTAATGATTTTACTTTGTTACCATGTAATTTTACTTCATGCTGATATTTATTAATTAAAAAGATGCAGTTTGGTATACCAATTACAATAATTAAAGGAGGAATAAGTGCCGTTAAAGCCGTTATTTCGTAGTTTAATGCACCAATAATCCCTAAGGTCCACATGACTCCAATACAAACTACTACAAGTGAAATGAAAGTGGCTCTAAATGATCTAAAAAATAAAAAGAAAATGAGAGAGGTTACCAATAACGCTGCCAGAACAAACCAAACAATTTCATCAACTATTAATTGAGAGTTAAGTGTTCTAACATAAGGCATTCCCGAAATGCGAACATCTAAATTAGTCTCTGCTTCAAAAGCCTTAACCTTAGGTTCTAATTCATTAATTATAAAATCTTTTCTAGCCGATGTATTAACAATAGCTTTATCAAGATAAATAACGGTTCTTATGGTTTTTGTTTTCTTATTAAATAAGAAATTATCATAAAATGGATATTGGTTAAAAAGCTCATCCTCAAGTGTATTTATTTGAGATAAAGAAGTAATGGAATCTTTAATAAAAGGCTCTAAACTAAATTTTTGATGAAGAGTGTCTTTTACAAGTTTCTGAAGATCTTTAACAGAAATAACAGTTTCTACTTCATCGTATTTTTTAAAACTATGGGCTAATTTATTCCATGCATTTAGTTTTTCGACAGATAATAAGGTGCTGTCTTTTACACCTATAATAACTAGATTTCCTTCTTCGCCAAAGGTTTTTAAAAAGTTTTGGTAGGTTATATTTACTTCGTGGTCGTCTGGTAAAAGGTTTGCTCCGGTATTGGAAAAACGCATATTTTTCCATTGTGTACTAAACAAAATTGTAATAATAACTATACTAACAAGAATACTTATTTTATTACGTAAAATTAATCTTGCGATAACGTCCCAAAAATCTTTGGTAAAAAGTTTTAACATGCCTTAAATAAAAGTTGCGCAAAGGTAGAAAAAATGAGGTTAATACCTCATAAAGTCAGGTTAAATGTAAATTTAAAAGCAATATTATCACCAATTTCTGGCAGGTGGTATGCACCATAACGGTAAGAAAAACTCAATCCAAATCCGAAAAGTAATTTGTTAATTTCAAAACCCGATTCGGTATAGCCTTTTTTAAGTGAACCAAAAGTCACATTTTGGTGTTTTTCTGGCTGTTTTACATCTCCTATGGCGTAACGGGTAATTAAAACCATTTGAGGTTTGTAATGTTCTGTAATATAAAATGGTTTCAAAAAATGTTTAAGTTGAAGCGTAGCAAACTTATCAGAAAAAAATTCGTTAAAAAACATGGTTTCAAAACTATTAGTACCCGCAACTGAAAAGCGTTGCATAATCGTTTCTTTATTAATGTTGTTAGGGTAGGCGTGGTATAAATGTGTTAATGGAATATCTCCATTTGCCATACCTGCAACTAAAGTAAGCTCAGAAAGATTACCTTCTTTTTTACCAATTTGATGAATGGCTCTAAAATCTAACTTCGAAAAACCTAAATCACTTTTTAAAATATCGTTAAAACTTTTCGTGTATTGTAAAGTAAATATGGGAAATTCATTTTTAGTATCCTTTAACTCTGTTTCGGATGCTTTTAAACTTTTAAATGGGCTCCATTGAAATGCAAATTTGGCCAGACTTAAGTCAAAAGTATTTAGAATGCCCTTGTTAGTGATATATCCGTAATTATAAGTAGGATCAATGCTACTTATTGAAAATTCTGTTTCAGCATTTAAGTTATTTAATATTTGCTGTTCGAAAGCCACAGCTTTTGTAATGTGTTTGTGAAATAAATCGATATTAAGTAAACGGGGTTCGAAAAATTGAAAGAAGCGTTTGTCTGTTAAAAATTTGGTGCTTCCAGTTTCTTGCAAATCGTCGGTATAAGAAAACGTCATCCATGTGTTCGTTTTTTCATCTAATCGAAAACTAGTACTTACACTGTATTTAAAACGGTCGTCTCTAAACCCATAAACAGTGTAGCCGCTTATTTTTATTTTTTTTGAAAATGCATCGTTTGTAACACCTCCTATTCCCGTTCGTACACCTTCATATTGGTTGTATTTTATTAGGTACCTTAGATCAAAATTGAAATATTTTGTTGGAATGTACCCATTTCCAAGCCCTTTTACAAAGGCATTTTTTTTAACAGAATCTTGAGCTGTTTCTAATTGGTCTTCATGAGGGTTTTGTGCTTGATATACTGTAGTATACATAACATAAAATAGAAGAATACAATATTTAAACATAAGTATTATACATAGGCTAAAGTTTGTAAAAAAAGCGACTTGATAGTCGCTTTAAAATTATACAGTCATGATTTCCCTGTCTTTTGCTTCAAAAAGGTCATCAATCTTTTTAACGTATTTATCGGTTAAATGTTGCACATCAACTTCAGCGTTCTTTTTTAAATCCTCAGATACGTCATCTAATTTTTTAATATCGTTATTGGCCTCTTTCCTGGCAGAGCGAACACCTATTTTAGCGTCTTCGGCTTCGGCTTTAGCTTGTTTTGCTAAATCGCGGCGACGTTCTTCTGTTAGAGGTGGTACGTTAATAATAATGATGTCGCCATTGTTCATGGGGTTAAAACCTAGATTTGCAATTTGAATCCCTTTTTCAATTTCTTGAAGCATCTTTTTTTCCCAAGGTTGTACGGTGATGGTTCTACCATCTGGAGTGTTTACATTGGCAACCTGTGATAAAGGTGTTTGAGCACCATAATAATTAACCATAACACTTCCTAGCATGGCAGGACTTGCTTTTCCCGCTCTAATATTAACAAATTGCTTTTCTAAATGCTTGATAGCATTATGCATTGCTTCATTTGTGGAGTCTAATATAAATTGTATATCTTCATTCATAATATCAACTTTTTAATCAATTACTCAAAAATTACGCCAAATTTAAAGATTTACTTCGGTTCCTACTTTTTCACCAGCAACCACTTTAAGTAAATTGCCTTTTTTATTCATGTCGAATACAATTATAGGTAGTTCGTTTTCTTGACTAAGCGTAAATGCGGTAGTATCCATAACTTTTAAACCTTTTTTTAACACATCATCAAATGTGATAAAATTGAATTTAATAGCTTTATCATCTTTTTCAGGATCCGCATTATAAATGCCATCAACTCGAGTTCCTTTTAAAATAACATCGGCTTCTATTTCAATTGCACGTAAAACGGCCGCAGAATCTGTTGTGAAATAAGGATTCCCTGTACCGCCACCAAAAATAACAACACGTCCTTTTTCTAAGTGACGCATGGCTTTACGTCTTATAAAAGGTTCGGCAACTTGGTTAATATGTACGGCACTTTGTAAACGTGTGGGTAAACCAGCATCTTCTAAGGCACTTTGTAAGGCTAAACCGTTTATAACGGTTGCTAGCATGCCCATATGGTCTCCTTGCACACGATCCATACCGTTGCTTGCACCAGCTACACCTCTAAAAATATTGCCTCCGCCAATCACGATGGCAACTTCAACGCCTTTTTCAGTAATGGTTTTAATATCTTGTGCATATTCGGATAATCGTTCAGGATCGATACCATATTGGCGATCTCCCATAAGGGCTTCACCAGATAGTTTTAAAAGAATTCTTTTATATTTCATCTGTTTTTTTCTATTGTTTCAAAAGGTTAGATGTTATATCTAAATAATCATTCTTCTGTTTAAGAAAAATTTAGTCATTGATGTTTTACCTTAGTTTTTGAAAGTTGAGCAAAACTACATAATTTTTTGCTGTTTATCGAAAACCTATTTATCAAAAATATGATAATTAGGTAAAATATTAGCAATATTTTACATCACTATAAAGGATTTTTTATAAAAAAAGACCGCTATACTTCTAGGTATAGCGGTCTTTTTAATAAGATATATGTTCTGGTAGGAATATACTACCCTAAAGCCACACGTTTAAATCCTGAAATAGCAACATCTCCATAAGATGCTACATATTTGGCAACATTTATTTTATCATCTTTAATAAAGTTTTGATCTAATAAACATTGTTCTTGATCTAAAGTTGTGTTATCTGAAATGAAACGTTCTATTTTACCTGGTAAAATTCTATCCCAAATTTGTTCTGGTTTCCCTTCAGCTTTTAATTCAGCTTTAGCATCTTCTTCAGCTTGTGCTAACACTTCTGGTGTTAATTGTGCCATAGAAATGTATTGAGGTACATTTTTAAGTGTTTTACCTAAACGTGCAAATTCTTCATTGTCTTTTTCAATAACTGCAATTCTTGCCTCTAATTCTGAAGTGATAAAAGCAGGATCAAAATCTTTGTAAGATAATGTAGTTGCTCCCATTGAAGCTATTTGCATAGCAACATCTTTAGATAATGTTTCAGCATTTTTTACATTAGCAGTTAAACCTACTAAAGCAGCAATTTTGTTAATGTGAACGTAAGAACCAACATAAGGAGCTTCTAATTTTTCAAAAGCATTGATATCTAATTTTTCTCCAATAACTCCTGTTTGCTCAATTAATTTATCTGCAACAGTCATTCCACCAAAATTAGCAGCTAAAAGCTCTTCTTTAGTGTTTACTGTAAATGCTAAATCAGCCAATTGGTCTGCTAATGCAATAAAGTTTTCGTTTTTACCAACAAAGTCAGTTTCGCAACCTAACACGATAGCAACACCTACGGTATTGTCAGCATTTACTTTTGCTATTGCAGCACCCTCAGAAGATTCACGATCTGCTCTGTTTGCAGCAACTTTTTGCCCTTTTTTACGTAAAACTTCAATTGCTTTATCAAAATTGCCTTCAGCTTCAACTAAAGCTTTTTTACAATCCATCATTCCTGCACCCGTAGCTTGTCTTAATTTGTTAACCTCAGCTGCTGTAATTTTTACTGTAGATTCCATATGTATTTTAAATTTAAAAAAGTCGTTCAAATATTCCTGTAAAGAAAATAATTAAACGACTTATTTGTATTGTGAAATTGTTAATTATTCTTCCTCGTCGGCAACAACAGCTTTAGAAGCACGCTTTTTAGTTGGTGCAACTGTTTCATTGTCATCATCTTGGTCTTTATCAGATTTTCTATCGGCTAAACCAGCAGCGATAGATGCTGTTACATAAGATAACACTTTGTCGATAGATTTAGAAGCATCATCATTTGCAGGTATTACATAATCAACTTGACGTGGATCAGAGTTGGTATCAACCATTGCAAAAATTGGAATGTTTAATTTTTGAGCTTCTTTAATAGCGATGTGTTCACGTTTAATATCAACTACAAATAATGCACCTGGTAAACGTGTCATGTCTACAATAGAACCTAAGTTTTTCTCTAACTTAGCTCTTAAACGATCTACTTGTAAACGTTCTTTTTTAGAAAGCGTTAAGAATGTTCCGTCTTTCTTCATTCTATCAATCATTGCCATTTTTTTAACAGCTTTTCTAATAGTTACGAAGTTGGTTAACATACCACCTGGCCATCTTTCTGTGATGAAAGGCATGTTAATAGAACCTGCTTTTTCAGCTACGATATCTTTTGCTTGTTTTTTTGTTGCAACGAATAAAATTTTACGACCAGAAGTTGCGATTTTAGCTAATGCTTCTCCAGCTTCGTCAATTTTTGCCGCTGTTTTATAAAGGTTTATAATATGGATGCCGTTACGCTCCATGTATACGTAAGGAGCCATGTTTGGATCCCACTTACGTGTAAGGTGACCGAAGTGTACACCTGCTTCAAGTAATTCTTTTACTTCTACTGCCATTTTGTGATAGTTTACGTTCTGTTGATTAGCAATGTTCCTTTTGGGCTTTAGGCTTTAAGCTGTATGCTTTAGGCTATTGGCTTTAGGCTTCATTTAGATGCTTAACTAAATCCTGACCTTTTGGGTCATGGACAACAATAACTGGTTAAATTTTTTTTAATTTGAAATTTATATTGAAAGTAGCCTCGACCAAGCTTAGCATAACAATCCAATAAATATTTCGAAATTGGGTATTAACGTTTAGAGAATTGGAATTTCTTACGCGCTTTTTTCTGACCGAATTTTTTACGCTCCACCATTCTTGGATCTCTTGTTAATAAGCCTTCTGGTTTAAGGGTTAATCTGTTTTCTGCATCTAATTCGCACATAGCACGAGAGATAGCTAAACGAACAGCTTCTGCTTGACCAGTAATACCGCCACCTAATACACTTACTTTAATATCAAAGTTACCTTCGTTATTAGTCAAAGCTAATGGTTGGTTTACTTTGTATTGTAAAGTAGTTGTAGTAAAGTAAGCGTTTAATTCTTTTTTGTTTACTGTGATGTTTCCTTTTCCTGGAGAAACATATACACGAGCAACTGCCGTTTTTCTACGACCAATTTTGTGAATTACTTCCATTACTTGAATTCGGTTAAGTTAATTGTTTTTGGTTTTTGTGCAGCATGTGTATGCGCTGTACCAACAACAACATTTAAATTACGGAATAAATCTGCACCTAATTTGTTTTTAGGTAACATTCCTTTTACTGATTTTTCTACTACTCTTGCAGGATCTTTTCCAAACAATTCTGTAGCAGTTAAACTTCTTTGACCACCTGGATAACCTGTGTGACGAATGTACGTTTTATCGTTCCATTTGTTTCCAGTTAAGTTGATTTTTTCAGAGTTGATAACAATTACGTTATCACCACAATCAACGTGTGGTGTGAAGCTAGGTTTATGTTTGCCTCTTAAAAGTTTTGCAACTTTTGAAGCTAAACGACCCAAAGATTGACCTTCAGCGTCAACTAAAACCCACTGCTTATCCGCAGTAGCTTTGTTCGCTGAAATGGTTTTGTAGCTTAATGTGTCCACGTTATTAATTATTTTTTATTAAACATTCCTCTCTCAAAAAGAGTTTGCAAATGTACGATAATCTGTTTGATTACCAAATAGTAAACAGGAAATTTTATTTATGAAGTATTGTATTGAAAATTAGAGTTCTCAATATTTCTGGTTAAACATTAAAAAGAAGTTATAAATTCAATTATAAGAGGCTTGATTTTCCGTAATCTAAAACTTTATTATACGAGTAATTAAGTCGGTTGTAAGAGTATTATTTAATGGGAACAGCACAGAGCCTTTCTCTTGTTTAAAAACACTTAATTTTTTAGCACAAACTCCATGGCCAAGTAGGTGTGGCATAAAATCCAATCTGCTTTTTATAATCTGCGAAATCAGTGGGATAATTAAAGATAGTGAATTGTGAAATTATCCCACTGATTTCACAGATTTATGCAGAATAAAAACAAATGTTTGTTTTTTCTTGACAGCATAAAAAAGTCACCATAGAACAACTATTTATGGATTTATGATATTTTAAGGATAATCAAATTTTAAAATTAAAAAAAGCTATATGTTTGTTGGTATGAGAACAAAAAGATTAGCTATTGTAGGCTGCGGAAAACTCGCAAACATTGTTGTAGAAGCATTCATTAAAGGGTTGTTGCCCGATTACAAACTTATAGGAACTTTTTCAAGGACGTTTAGTAAGGCAGAAGGCATTGCAAAGCATATTCAAGATTTAGAAACAAGTTATAAGTGTATACTATGTCATTCTATTGAAGAATTGCTTGATCTTAAACCTGACTATATCGTTGAAACAGCATCGCCAACAGCTTTAAGAGAACTAGCATTGCCTGCATTAATAAACGGATCTTCCATAATAACACTGTCTATGGGAGCATTTGCTGATGTCGATTTTTATGAAAATGTTAAAAAAACAGCTTTGAAATATGGTACGCGTGTACATCTTGCATCAGGAGCCATTGGTGGTTTTGATGTTTTGAGAACGGTCTCTTTAATGGAAGCATGTCTTGTGACTTTTGAAACTAAAAAAGGGCCAAATTCCTTAAGAAACACAAATGTTTATAATGAAACATTACAAACTGAAGAACGCAGGGTTTTTGAAGGTGATGCCATTGAGGCTATCACACTTTTTCCAACACAGGTAAATGTTGCTGTAGCGGCCTCTTTAGCTTCAACAGGTCCTAAAAACATGAAAGTGTCTATAGACTCAATTGCAGGTTATGTTGGTGATGATCATCGTATTGAAATAAAAAGCGAGCAAGTTCATGCTATTATTGATGTATATAGCAAAACAGCACAAATTGCTGGTTGGAGTGTGGTTAATACCTTACGGAATATTACATCTCCTATTGCTTTTTAAAATAATTTGTAATATTCGCTAAAACTTTTTCGCTTAAGCGCACAAACGCTTGACTTGTTCTACCTGTAGATGTGTTCATACAAACAACATTAGGATAGGCTAAAAACTCTTCGCCACCTAAAGCAATTGCAGTATCACAATACACACGATTATCACCTGCTAACCATTTTATAAAAGGCTTGGTATCCCAAGCAGGAGATAATCCAGTATTAAATAATATTTTGCGATTACCCAAATGTTCAAATTCAGTGTCGTGTATTAAAACCGTATTTTTGTTTAAACATGTTATAATTACTTCATTTTCTGAAAGTAATTCTTTTAAAGGTAAAAAACGATAGCCCTTTTCTTCGGCTTCAGGTTTTATGCTCCTAGAGAAATAAGATATTTCAGCACCAAAAAAGTGAAGTGCATCAGCAATCATACCGCCCGATTTGCCTAAACCTACAATACCTGCTTTAATACCTGTAATTTCACGTGGTATGTGGCTCCATGGCTCTCTTGGAGTGCCATCTGGATTGTTTCCAAAACCATGTAAACAACTCACTAATTCGCTAATAACGTATTCTACAACACCCTCGTCACCATAGTCACGGACTCCCGTTACTATAATACCACGTGAATTTGCGTAATGAATATCTACATTAGCGCTTTCTGGCGTGTATAGTGAACAGCACATACCAATATATTTTATGTTTGGACATTGTTCCATAGCTTCACGACCCAAAGTGGTTGTGTAGCTTAACAATACGGCATCAGCATTGCCAATACGTTTTACAATTTCATCAACACTAGAAGGCCTGTCGTTATGCATTGTTAAGTTTTTAGCAAACGATTCCAATTCTTTTTCGGCAGAAGGAATTAAATTCAAGGGCTCAATCGCTACTAGTTTTTCAAACATGGTTTTTCTATTACAAATTGATATGGCTAAAGTACTTGATGGATTACTGTTAATAGTTGTCCTGTATTGTGAAGCTTCTAGATTTTTAACAATGTTTATCTTCTATTTTTAATGCGCCTCTAACCAATCATGTCCAACACCCAACTCAACATCTAAAGGCACTTCTAATTTATAAGCATTTTCCATTTCAGTTTTTACAAGGGTTTTGATGGCTTCCAATTCTGGTTTGTAAACATCAAAAACCAACTCATCATGTACTTGCAAAAGCATTTTGGTTTTAAAGTTTCCCGTAGAAAGTTTCTTGAAAATATTAATCATTGCTAATTTAATAATATCTGCTGCACTTCCTTGTATGGGGGCGTTTACAGCATTACGTTCAGCAGCGCCACGCACTACGGCGTTTCTGGAATTGATGTCGTTTAAATAGCGACGTCTTCCCAAAACGGTTTGAACATAACCATTTTCGCGTGCAAAATCTATTTGTTCACTTATATAGTTTCTAAGTTTCGGGTAGGTTGCGTAATAAGTGTCTATCAATTCTTTGGATTCGCTTCTGCTTAAATCGGTTTGATTACTTAAACCAAAAGCCGAAACACCATAAATAATACCAAAATTCACGGTTTTAGCATTACTACGTTGTTCTCTAGTAACCTCTTCCAGAGGCACATTGAATACTTTAGAAGCAGTACTGGCATGAATATCTTCCCCATTTTTAAACGCATTTATCATGGTTTCTTCATTACTTAAAGCAGCAATAATACGAAGTTCAATTTGAGAATAATCGGCAGCTAACAACATGTAATCTTCGCTTCGCGGAATAAATGCTTTCCGCACTTGACGTCCACGTTCTGTACGAATAGGAATGTTCTGTAAATTTGGGTTGTTACTACTTAAGCGCCCAGTAGCAGCTACGGTTTGCATATAATCGGTATGTATACGGCCTGTTGAAGGTTCTACTTGATTTGGTAGTGCATCCACATAAGTGCTTTTTAATTTTGCTAAACCTCTATAGTCTAATATATGCTGAATAATATCGTGGTCTTTTGCCAAGTAACTTAAAATATCTTCGCCAGTGGCGTATTGTCCCGTTTTTGTTTTCTTTGGTTTATCAACGAGTTTTAGTTTGTCAAATAAAATATCACCCAATTGTTTTGGTGATGCGATGTTGAATTCCTCACCAGCTTCAGCATAAATTTTTGTTTCTAAAGATTTTATGTCGCTATTTAGTTGTTCCGATAGAGAATTTAAAAAAGTTTCATTCAAATTAATACCTTCCAATTCCATAGCTGCAAGAACACGCAGTAATGGTACTTCAATATCATCAAATAGTTTTTGTGTATTAGCAGCTCCCAATTCTTTTTCAAAATGCTCTTTAAGTTGAAGTGTAATGTCAGCATCTTCAACCGCATATTCTGTTTGTTTATCCAATGCAACATCGCGCATTGAAAGTTGATTTTTGCCTTTTTTACCTATCAATTCTTCAATAGAAATAGGCGTGTAGTTCAAATAAGTTTCAGCCAATATATCCATATTATGACGCATATCGGGATTGATTAAATAATGTGCCAACATGGTGTCGAACAATTTGCCTTTAACTTCAACCTTATATTTAGCTAAAACTTTGATATCGTATTTTAAATTCTGACCAATTTTTTCAATGGTTTCGCTTTCAAAAAAAGGGCGTAGTAGTTCGATAAGCTCTTGAGCTTCGTTTTTGTCTTCAGGGAATGGTAAATAAAAGCCTTTACCAACTTCCCAAGAAAAAGCAATACCTACCAATTCCGCTGTTATAGGATTTAACCCCGTAGTTTCAGTATCAAAACAAACACTATTTTGTGCCATTAAGTTTTTAATGAAAAGTTTTGTTGCCATACCCGAAGCTACACTTTGGTAAAAATGTGAACTCGTTTCTGTGGTGTTTCTGGTAAATTCTGAAACGGTTTCGGTTTCTTTTGAAGTAGAAATATCGCCACCAAACAATGAAAACTGTCCAGCACCTGCTGAAGCTGTTTCTTTTGGAGTTGATTTTATTTCCGTTTTATTGGATGTCGTTTCAGTTGAAGTGGCTTCTAGAGCAAACGTTTTTTCAAAATTTGAAAGCAATTGTCTGAATTCTAGCTCTTGAAAAATTTCGGTAACTTTTGGAATATCAGGTTGGTCTAATTCAAAATCTTTAGCATTAAAAGTAACTGGAACATCCAACATAATGGTTGCCAGTTTTTTGGAAAGCATTCCTAATTCTTTGCTTGCTTCAATTTTCTCTTTCATTTTACCTTTCAGCTCATGTGTGTTAGCTAAAAGGTTTTCCATGCTTCCATATTGGGCTAATAATTTCTTAGCCGTTTTTTCTCCGACTCCTGGAAGTCCAGGAATATTATCACTAGCATCGCCCATCATTCCTAAAAAGTCAATAACTTGCATGGGGTCTGTGACCTCAAATTTTTTCTGAACTTCAGGAATGCCCCAAGTTTCGTAACCACCACCAAAAACGGGTCGGTACATAAAAATATTTTCGGTAACCAACTGTGCAAAATCTTTATCGGGCGTTACCATATAGGTTTTGTATCCTTCTTTTTCTGCCTGTCTGGATAGGGTGCCAATAACATCATCAGCTTCGTAACCTTCCTTTACCATGATAGGAATATGCATGGCTTTAAGAATTTCGCAAATATGCGGAATGGCTGTTTTGATGCCTTCAGGTGTTTCGTCTCTATTCGCTTTGTAGGCCTCATACATTTCCACGCGGTCGGCACTTCCACCTTTATCAAAACAAACCGCCAAATGGTCGGGACGTTCACGCTTGATAACATCCAATAATGAGTTCATAAAACCCATGATAGCAGAAGTATCTTCGCCTTTAGAATTGATTCGTGGGTTTTTTATAAAGGCATAATAACCACGAAAAATAAGAGCGTAAGCATCAACTAAAAAAAGGCGTTTTTGGTCGGACATGAAGTTTGTTTTTATGAAAACTCAAAACTACGAAAAGTATTTTTGATTTATGGTTTGGGAGATTATGATTGATGAATTAAAAAACAAAAATATTGAATTTTGAGTGTATTCAATTAAACGTTTAACAGTTTCCTAAGAAAATCAGAATACGAAATGAGTAACTTTACAAATTAATTTAATATTTATGCTTCGCTGGATTATTCTCCTCATTATTTATGTTATTCTCGATTTATATGCATTTCAAGCATTTAAAACCGTCTCAAAAAATAACTGGTTTCACCTATCGTATTGGCTTATCTCTATATTAGTTGTTGGAAATTTTATTTTTAATTACTATGGTTTTAATAGAAGGGATGGTTTTTCTCATGCTCACGCATATGCATTCGGGTTTTTTATAGCTATTTTAATTCCTAAAATGATTCTTTTTATAGGTATGTTTACTGAAGATGTTTTTAGAGTGCCACAAGCTATTTATCGTTATTTTACGGAAGGAGATGTTGCTAAAGGAAACTATTTTGCATCGCGCAGGCAGTTTATTAGTAAAATGGCTTTAGGTATTGCTGCGATTCCACTGGCCTCTATAATTTACGGTATTTATAAAGGCAAGTATAATTTTAAAGTTTTAAAATATACCTTAACTTTTGAAGATTTGCCTTCAGCCTTTGATGGGTATAAAATAACTCAGTTAAGCGATATCCATTCGGGGAGTTTTGATGATATTGAAAAAGTTAAATATGCTGTTGGTTTAGTTAATGAACAGCAAAGTGATGTAATCGTTTTTACGGGCGATATGGTAAATAATAAAGCTGAAGAAATGCTTCCTTATCTAGATGTTTTTAATAAATTAGAAGCTAAAGACGGCAAGTTTTCTATTTTAGGAAACCATGATTATGGCGATTATGCTGCTTGGGATTCCGAAACAGCTAAGCATCAAAACCTAGAAGATTTAAAAACCATTCAAAAGCAAATTGGTTTTGATTTATTATTAAACGAAAGTCGTTTCTTAGAAAAAAATGGAGAGCGTATTGCTCTGGTTGGTGTAGAAAATTGGGGAACTGGTGGGTTTAAACAAGCAGGAGATCTAAAGAAAGCTTCCCAAAACATACAAGCGAACGATTTCAAAGTTTTAATGAGTCACGATCCAACACATTGGGAAAAGAAAGTGATCCAAGATGAGTATCATTATCATTTAACATTAAGCGGGCATACACACGGGATGCAGTTTGGAATTGAAATACCCGGTTGGTTTAAGTGGAGTCCTGCAAAGTGGCGCTATAAATATTGGGCTGGAATTTATAAAGAAATGGGTCAGTATATTAATGTAAATAGAGGGTTTGGGTATTTAGCATTTCCAGGGCGTGTTGGGATATGGCCAGAAATTACAGTTATTGAGCTTAAAAAAGGAATAAGCAATACTTAATGTTTTGTATAAAATAGTTGCTTAAAATTTATAATAATTCATTATAAACAGCGTGTTTATTGATATTTTCGAAAAATTGCGTAGGTTTGTATAAGTACATTTGACTAATAAACAATAGAGTATGTCAAAATTTGGGGAACTAATTGATGTAGAAATTCCTGTATTGTTAGAATTTTTTACAGATTGGAATGATCAATCTACAACAATGCATGCCGTTTTAAGAGATGTGGCCGCTGCACTTGGAGATAAGGCTAAAGTGATTAAAATTGATGTTGAAAAAAACGAAGAACTCGCTGATGCACTACGTGTAAAAGCCCTTCCAACATTAATTATATATAAAGATGGTAAAATGAAGTGGCGTCAAAGTGGAGAGCAAGATGCTAATACACTTATTGGTATCATTCAAAAATACGTTTAAACTTCAGTAAAGGAAGTAATCATTTATATTTTGGGCGTTCCCAAAGGTCGGGCTATACGCTACAAGTCCTCGCTCGTACCTCGCTGTGGGCTTTCCACTTCTATCCCTAACGCAAAAGCAAATTACTATTAAAAAACTTGGAACGTTTAGCTTAACTCATAAATATTACAACTCAAAATATAGATTTAAACTTGAAACCTCGCTCACTATAATATTCTAACACTTTAGGCAATGCAAATTGCATGTTTTTTGAAGCTTTTACGCTATCATGAAATACTATAATACTGCCATTCGTTGCTTTTGAAGTAACATTTTTTAAGCAGTTTTCTGGAGTTACATTTTTTTCCCAATCAAAAGAAAGAACATCCCACATAATAATTTTATAACCCAGTTCTAAAAGTCCTTTACCCTGCTTGGGTGTAATTTGGCCGTATGGGGGTCTAAAAAGTTTTTCGCCACTCTCTATTTTTAACTCATAATTCATAACTTTATTTGCTATAGCAATATTATCCAAATAATTCTTAGATGTTGTTTTCCAGCCTTTAATATGATTATGCGTGTGGTTACCAATGGCATGTTCATTCGCTAAAATATTTTGGAAAATTTCAGGGTGTTTTTCAATATTGTTTCCAATGCAAAAAAAAGTAGCTTTGGCATTGAATTTTTTTAAAGTAGTGAGTGTCCAATTGGTAATTTCGGGTGTGGGCCCATCATCAAAAGTAAGATATAAAACTTTCTCATTAGTTGCGATGTCCCAAACATAGTTTGGGAACATCTTTTTTATAACTAATGGTGATTTTATTGGCGTTAAGGCCATGGTTTACTCGGTGGTTAAATCAATACCACTATCGCTAGTAGGTAAATCTATTTCTGTTGTTGGAGTAGCATCTCGTTCTTGAGATTGGCCACCGTAAAAGTGTTTAAATAGCATTAAATAGTCATTAAAAATATCACCTTCCGATTCTGCAAAGTCAACGTCATATTTCACTAAAACGTTTATTAAACCTTTATAGCGTTCAATATCAGTGTAGATATCTTCGAATAATCGTTCTTGATTAGCCGTTTTTAATGTGCTATAATAGGTTAGATTTTCTTGGTATTTATTAGCAACCTCTTTAAATAATTTTTGCGCTTTTTCTTTATTACCTACTTCATAGTAAGCGCTAATATAAGGCTCTAAAAGGGTGTAGTATCCAAAATATTCAACAGGCATGTTTGTCATGGCAATGTCTGCAATTTCCTCAGCTTTATCTAGTTTTTTTTCAGTAAGTAATTGTTCAATTAATCGAGCTAAATTACCTCTGTAAGAAATAGAATTTTTACGTGTTTCTGGGTCGTGATAAATATCAGGGCTGCCACTATTTCCCCAATCCCATTTTTTAACTTTTTTGTACATGAGGTCACTATCTACACGTCCCATATCAAAAGGATTTGCTCTGTCAATAGATGTTTTTATAGGCACTAATTTATAACACATCCCATCTAATTGTAAGTAGTCTTTCATCCAGATATAATCATCGTCGCCAAAGCTACCGCCAGTAAAATAAATAGGACGTTTCCAGTCGTTATTGGCAACAATATCAAGCATCAATAACCTGTTTTTGTATAGAGCACCTCCACTTATTTTTATATCAATATGAGGCACCATTTTATCGGCGTCCTTAGAGCTAACAATACCCGATTTTAAAGCGTTTTCTTTGTTTACAGGAATTCTTAAAAACTCGGTTGGTAAATAGCTAGCTGTTAAATCTTGCTGTCTAACTTGTGTAAGATCTACGCCTTTTTGTTCTAAAATGTATTTATACTTGGTTTTAGGATTATTACTAGCAATAAAATCTAAAAATTGTTTTATTTGTAAAGTATCTTTTACAACAGGTTCTATAATGATATAGTCATTAGTACCATACTTATACAAATCGTGTGTTAGTTGTGATGGTATTGGGTCGCTTTCATACGCTTTACGCTTCATTTGGTCTATATACCAATCGGTTTGAAATAAACTAGTATTTACCACGCGAACATCGGTTCTATAGCCTTCAATTTCTTGAGCATACCATAGCGCAAACGTATCATTATCACCAATAGTAAATAAAATACCGTTTTCATCGCACGAATCTAAATACATTTTAGCCATAGACCTGGCCGTGTATTTGTCTGAACGATCATGATCATCCCAGTTATTAGCTGCTAAAATACCAGGAACTAATATTAAACAGATTATGGATAATACGGGTGCTAAAATTTTTGGAGACATGTATTTTTTTAAAGTATCAAATAATGCATATACCCCAAAACCAATCCAGATGGCAAAAACATAAAATGAGCCTACTAACGAGTAATCGCGTTCACGTGGTTCAAATGGGCGCACGTTTGTATATACTTGTATGGCAATTCCTGTGAAAAGGAAAAACACTAATAAAATCCAAAAAACATTTTTATTACTATTGAATAAAAAGAAGAAACCTAGCAATCCTAAAATTAATGGTAACAGATAATAAGTGTTTCTTCCTTTGTTGTTTTTTACATCGCTAGGTAAATTGTCTTGAGATAGGCCTAAAAGTGCTTCATCTAGTGGTTTTATCCCGGTTATCCAATTTCCGTGATTATCATATTTTCCTTGAATATCATCTTGTCTTCCTGAAAAATTCCACATAAAGTAACGCCAATACATATAGCCTAACTGGTATTCAAACATGTATTTAACATTACTAGCTAGAGAGGGTTTTTCAATATCAATGTAATTTTTAAAACGTTTTAAGAAGTTGTTGTAATCTTCATAATCTACAGAACCTTTGGCAACTTCACTTTTGAAATTAGTAATGGTGGTTCGTAATTCGTTCTCCATTTGGTATTCTGGCTTTAGTTTGAAATCTAGAAAGCCAGAAAACATCATGTAATTTTCGGCATGTTCAGCACTCCACATACGTGGAAGAATGGATGCCTGTTTATGGTTATAGTTTTGTTTTGCGTTTTTATAATTGTTTACAACCACATATTCCCCTTTAGCTTCATCTTTTTCGTATTTAGGTTTGTCGTCTATATAGGGGTTGTTTTCATCTAAATAAGCATACTGGTCGGTGAACTGAGGTCCGTAAAATAAGTGCGTTTCAGGATACTGCTCTAAATTATAATAGGCTAATAATTCTCTAGCGCTTGATGGGTTGTTTTCGTTCACAACCACATTGGCATTAGCACGTATAGGAAGCATTAGCCATGTTGAAAACCCAATTATAATAAAGGTAACGCATAAGATGCCCGTGTTAATATGTACCATACCTTTTTTACGGGTATAATTTAAGCTATAATAAATAACAGCTATTAAAAGAATGGCAGCAATAATAGATCCTGAATTGAAAGGAAGACCAATAGAATTGACAAAGAAAATCTCGAAAACACTAAATATTTTAAGAATATTAGGTGCCAATAATTTAAATATGAATAATAATATAGCTACAGAAACTACATTAGCAACAATAAAGTTCTTAACAGTAATGGTTTTGTAGTTCTTAAAGTAATATATAAGTCCAATAGCAGGAATTGTTAATAATCCCATAAAGTGAACACCAAAAGAAAGTCCAATAATAAAAGCAATTAAAATAAGCCAACGGTTACCGCGGGGTTTGTGCATGTCTTGTTCCCAACGTAATCCAAGCCAAAACATAACTGCCATAATTAATGTGGCCATGGCGTATACTTCAGTTTCTACAGCATTAAACCAAAACGAATCGGTAAATGTAAAAGCCAAACTACCAACAACACCACTCCCTAAAATAGCAATTGCTTTATCTTTAGTGATGTCATTTTTGTGACCAACCAATTTTTTTAAAAGAAGTGTAATAGTCCAAAACATAAACAGGATAGTAAATGCACTAGACACAGCACTCATCATATTCATCATAAAACCAACTTGTGAAGGTTCTAAAGCAAACATAGAGAAAAATGCACCAAGCATTTGAAAAAGAGGGGCTCCAGGTGGGTGTCCTACTTGTAATTTAGCCGAAGTTAAAATGTATTCTCCAGCATCCCAGAAACTTACAGTAGGTTCTACTGTTAAGCCATATGTAAAAAGAGCTATTAAAAAAGTAAACCATCCTAAAATGGTATTCCATTTTTTAAAATTAAAATTGGTCATATTATGAAATTGTAGTTAGCAATTAATCGAAATAATTAAGTATCTGTATTTTAAACCCCAAATTTTCAGTTCTTAACTTAGAACTTTAAACCTTAGAACGTTCAAAATCTATGGCGAATTTAATAATAAATATGGTATTTAGTGTGTTTTTAAGTAAACGTTAAGGATTGATTATTATTTTTTTTTAAAAATGCTTGCGCAGATAAAATTTTATATTAAATTTGCAGCCTCAATTGCACATTGGCCTATGGTGTAACTGGCAACACGTTGGTTTTTGGTACCAAAGAGTCTAGGTTCGAGCCCTAGTAGGCCAACAAAAAGTCTTTCAGTAAAACTGAAAGACTTTTTTGTTTTTTACCGTTTAAGAAGTTAGATCTTAAATGTAATTACAGGCCTTTTTGCATGGTTTACCAAATCTTCACTAATGCTTCCGTTGAAGAAATGAGAAATACCTCGTCTGCCATGAGTACTCATGCCAATAAAATCGGCATTAATAGATTGCGAAAAATTCATAATGCCCGTTTCAACAGTAACATCATTAAAAATGTTAATTGAATAATTTGGCATTTTAACATCTTTTATAAAATTCTGTATTCTACTGTGCGCATCGTTAGATGTAATAAAGTGGTTAGGTGTATTCACCATGAGTAAGTGTGTTTTAGAACCTAAAATGTTAGCAAATTCAATGGCTTTTTCAAAAGAAATTTTGCTTTCTTCGTTAAAATCAGAAGCAAAAACAAAGTCTTTTGTTTGGAATGATTGGTGTTCTTTTTTTACGACCAGAACGGGGGTTGCGGAAGTGCGGACTACTTTTTCGGTATTACTTCCAATAAGCATTTCTTTTAGACCACTTGCACCGTTAGAGCCCATTACAACTAAATCAATTTGCTGTTTTTTGCAAACCTGAAAAACACCTTTAAATATTTCATGAAACTCTACATGTTCATGTATTACTAAGTCTTTTAAATAGTCTTTTGTTTTTAATTCCTCAAACCGCTTATGCGCCAGTTTCATAAAAAACATCGCTTCAGGTAAGTCATTATATGTGCTTAAAGCATCTACAGTGTGTAGTGGTACTTCAAGAATATGTAATAAATAAATTTCACAATCATGTTTTTTAGCTAATTGCGCTGCTACCTTTAAGGCATTTTCAGCTTGGGTAGAAAAGTCGGTGGGGACAAGTATTTTTTTCATAATTTTATAAGTAAGATGTATCTAAATTTATGAAATATTCCTTTAAAAATCAATAAAATATTATATATTTGCACCGTTGAAAGGCTAAAACTAAAGAAAGAGGGGACGGAAAGTCCCCTCTTTTCATAAAAAAAATGTTTAAAAATACCGTTAAAAATTTACTAGATACTGCGTTAACAGAACGGCCAGACTTGTTTTTAATTGATTTTTCAATTCAAGGAGATAATCACATTAATATTGTAGTTGATGGTGATAATGGTGTATTAGTTGAAGATTGTATGTTTATTAGCAGAGCTATCGAACATAATCTAGATAGAGAAGAACACGATTTTTCTTTAGAGGTGATGTCAGCAGGAGCTACGGCACCTTTAATAAATAAAAGACAGTATAGTAAAAATTTGAAAAGAGAGCTAACGGTAAGAACGGTTTCAGAAAAGTTTGAAGGCGTACTTGCAAAAGCAACCGACACAAATATTACATTAGAGTGGAAAGTTAGAGAGCCAAAGCCTGTAGGTAAAGGTAAAGTAACTGTAAAAAAGCAAGCGGATATCGCTTACGAAGATATTGTAGAAGCAAAAGTTATGATTAAATTTTAATTCAATAAGAGTTATGGAGAATATCGCGTTAATAGAATCTTTTTCAGAATTCAAAGACGATAAGCTAATTGACAGGGTAACGTTAATGGCGATTTTAGAGGATGTATTTAGAAGTGCGCTAAAAAAGAAATATGGTGACGATGATAATTTCGATATTATTGTAAACCCTGATAAAGGTGATTTAGAAATTTGGAGAAATAGAGTGGTTGTTGCAGATGGTGAAGTTGAAGAGCCTAATCAAGAAGTTTCATTATCTGAAGCGCGTAAAATCGAGCCAGATTTTGAAGTAGGAGAAGAAGTTTCGGAAGAAGTTAAGCTTATTCATTTAGGAAGACGTGCTATTTTAGCATTAAGACAAAATCTAATTTCTAAAATTCATGAGCATGATAACACCATCGTTTTTAAACAGTTTAAAGATTTAATCGGTGAAATTTATACAGCAGAAGTACATCATATTCGTCATAGAGCAGTTATTTTATTAGATGATGAAGGTAATGAAATTGTGCTTCCAAAAGAAAAACAAATCCCTTCGGATTTCTTTAGAAAAGGTGATAATGTAAGAGGTGTTGTTGATAGTGTAGAGCTAAAAGGGGCTAAACCAACCATTATTATGTCTAGAACCTCTCCTGCATTCTTAGAAAAACTTTTTGAACAAGAAATACCAGAGGTTTTTGATGGTTTAATCACTATTAAAAATGTCGTTAGAATACCTGGAGAAAAAGCGAAAGTAGCGGTAGATTCGTATGATGATAGAATTGATCCTGTTGGAGCCTGTGTGGGTATGAAAGGTTCTAGAATTCATGGTATTGTACGTGAATTAGGTAATGAAAATATTGATGTAATTAATTATACAAATAATTTACAATTATATATTACAAGAGCGTTAAGCCCAGCAAGAGTAACTTCAGTAAAAATTAATGAAGAAACGAAACGTGCTGAGGTTATTTTGAAACCAGAAGAAGTAAGTAAAGCTATCGGTAGAGGTGGTCATAACATTCGTTTGGCAGGTCAATTAACGGGCTATGAAATAGATGTGTTTAGAGAAGGTGCTGAAGAAGATGTAGAGTTAAGAGAATTCTCTGACGAAATAGAAGGTTGGGTTATTGAAGAGTTTAGTAAAGCTGGATTAGATACTGCAAAAAGTATTTTAGAGCAAGATGTAAACGATTTAGTAAAAAGAACCGACTTAGAAGAAGAAACAATTAAAGACGTTATTAGAATTCTTAGAGAAGAATTTGAAGAATAACATATATTTGAGTATTTTAAAGGCAATTTATGGCTGACACAATTAGATTAAATAAAGTATTACGTGAACTCAATATTTCTATTGACCGCGCAGTTGATTTTTTGGAATCAAAAGGGGTTGATATTGAAAAGAGTCCGAATACTAAAATATCAGAAGAGGTACACGTAATTCTTTCAAACGAATTTCAAACAGATGCTAATAAAAAAGTAGCATCCAAAGAAGTTGGTGAAGCAAAATTAAAAGAGAAAGAAGTGTTGCGTGAGCAACGCGAACGTGAACTTGTAGAAAAACAAAAGGAGGCAGCCAGAAAAGAAGAAATTATTAAAGCTTCTAAACCAATTTCAGGACCAAAGCAGGTTGGAAAAATTGATTTAGAGCCTAATAAGAAGTCTGAGGAAACTCCTGTTGTAGCAAAGCAAGAAGAAAAAAAGGTTGAGGTCTCTAAAGATAAAGTAGAAGAAAAGGTTGTTGAAAAAGAGCCTATTAAGGAGGAAGAGTTAAAACCTCAAGTTATTGATGAGGTGAAGAAGGAGGTTAAGACTGAAACTTCAAAACCCAAACAAGAACAAGCACCGGAACCTGAAAAACCGGTTGAAGTTAAAAAGGATACGATACTTAACTCGGAGGGTGAAGTAGTCCCCGATGAAAAGGTTACAACCAAATATCAAAAACTTACTGGGCCTAAAATAGCGGGCGATAAAATTGACTTATCTCAGTTTAATAAGCCTAAGAAAAAGAAGGAAGATAAAAAAACCGACGCAAAACCTGGTGATGCAGGAGCTTTAGCTAATAAGAAAAAACGTAGACGTATTAGTAAAGTTGGAGGTCCACAGCAAAGTGGTGACAACAGAGGTGGCGGCGCTCCTAATAGACCTGGTAATGATCGTTTTAAGGGGAAACCTGGGCAAGCAAGACGTCCTATTGTTAAAGAAGATCCTAGTGATGAGGATGTTAAGAAACAAGTACGTGAAACTTTAGAGAAACTTCAAGGTAAGTCTTCTAAAGGTAAAGGTGCTAAATATAGACGAGATAAAAGAGATCAGCATAGAGACCAAACTGAAAGAAATTTAGAGCAAGAAGCAGCAGAAAGTAAAATTCTTAAAGTTACTGAATTTGTAACGGCTAGTGAAGTTGCAACGATGATGGATGTACAAGTTACTCAAATTATTTCGGCGTGTATGTCGCTTGGTATGATGGTAACCATGAATCAGCGTTTAGATGCTGAAACCTTATCTATTGTTGCTGAAGAATTTGGATACGAAGTAGAATTCGTTACTGCCGATATTGAAGAGTCTATAGAAGTTATTGAAGATAAAGAAGAAGATTTAATACCAAGAGCTCCCATTGTAACTGTAATGGGTCACGTAGATCATGGTAAAACATCGCTTTTAGATTATATTCGTAAAGAAAATGTAATAGCGGGAGAATCTGGTGGTATTACACAACATATTGGAGCCTACGGAGTGGAATTAGAGAGTGGCCAAAAAATAGCATTCCTAGATACCCCGGGTCACGAAGCCTTTACAGCTATGCGTGCTCGTGGAGCTCAAGTAACCGATATAGCCATTATTGTAGCAGCTGCAGATGATGATATCATGCCACAAACAAAAGAGGCTATTGCACACGCACAAGCTGCAGGAGTTCCTATTGTTTTTGCCATTAACAAAATTGATAAACCAGCTGCCAATCCTGAAAAAATTAAGGAAGGATTAGCACAAATGAATTTATTAGTTGAAGATTGGGGAGGTAAAATTCAATCACATGATATTTCTGCAAAAGTTGGTACAGGCGTAAAAGAACTATTAGAAAAAGTATTGCTGGAAGCCGAATTATTAGAGTTAAAAGCAAATCCAAATAAACGAGCATTAGGTACTGTTGTTGAAGCGTTTTTAGATAAAGGGCGTGGATACATTTCAACTATTTTGGTACAGGCAGGAACTCTTAAAGTAGGAGATTATGTATTGGCTGGTAAAAATAGTGGTAAGGTTAAAGCGATGCACGATGAACGTGGTAATAATGTTGTTGCAGCAGGTCCATCAACCCCAGTATCCATATTAGGTTTAGATGGTGCACCACAAGCGGGTGATAAATTTAATGTATTTGAAGACGAGCGTGAAGCCAAACAAATTGCTTCAAAACGTGCACAATTACAACGCGAACAATCTGTTAGAACACAACGTCATATTACTTTAGATGAAATTGGTCGTCGAATTGCACTTGGTGATTTCCAAGAGTTGAATATCATACTTAAAGGTGATGTGGATGGTTCTGTGGAAGCATTAACGGATTCGTTCCAAAAACTATCAACTGAAGAAATTCAAGTGAATATTCTGCATAAAGGGGTTGGAGCTATTACAGAAAGTGATGTGTTATTAGCATCTGCTTCCGACGCCATAATAATAGGCTTTAATGTGCGTCCAGTTGGAAATGCTAGAATGATTGCTGATAAAGAAGAAATTGATATTAGAACATACTCTATTATATACGATGCCATCAACGATCTTAAAGATGCGATGGAAGGTATGTTATCTCCAGAATTTAAAGAAGAGATAACGGGTACTGCAGAGATTAGGGAAATATTTAAAGTTACAAAAATTGGTAGTATTGCTGGTTGTATGGTAACAAATGGAAAAATTCTTAGAAGCTCTGGCGTTCGTTTAATTAGAGATGGTGTTGTTGTCTATACAGGCGAATTAGCATCCTTAAAACGCTTTAAAGACGATGCTAAAGAAGTAACCAAAGGTTTTGATTGTGGTATGCAAATTAAAAACTACAACGATATTCAAGAAGGCGATATTATTGAGGCTTTCCACGAAGTTGAGGTTAAGAAGAAACTTAAATAATTATCATTAAATGTATAAAAAATTAAAGCGACCAATTGGTCGCTTTTTTTTATGGAGTTAATTTATTTCTAGCTTTAAAACATGAAAGCCAGATTTTAGTAATTTATAATTAGAAGCTGGATATTTATAAGTGATGGTGAATGGGTGCTTTCAATGGTTAAAATATTACTTTGTTTTTATCAGTTATAAATTCAGGGCTGATGGCTGAACATTTATAGGTTACCAAATAATAGAGAAAAGTAATAAATATCTAATTACCATATTTTGTGTTTTACTATATAATTTGTTTTTCAAGGTGTTTATGTGCCACAAAAATAATTTTATTTCAATACGTTTTAAGACGCTATTATCTTCTATTTATGCTCTAAATTTTACAAAAATTTATCCTATGTCCAATATGCTTGGAACTTGTATTTTGATCTATTTTATCGACAAAAAGTAATATTTTATCGACAAAAAGCAAAATTATAATGATTTTTATGTTGATACTTCTAAATGAAAACATATATTCGCCTCAATATTAACTTAAACCAAATTTAATTATGAAAAAAAATTATTTAAAAATTATTAGTAAAACTATTTTAATCACTTGTTTAGGAGTTTTTCTTATTAGTTGTGAAGGTGAAGATGGAATTAATGGAGAAAATGGAATTAATGGAGAGCAAGGAATAGATGGAGAAAATGGAATTAATGGAGAGAATGGTGTTGGCTTTGATGAGTTAGTAAAGTACGGCTCTATAACAATAAATGTAGCAGGAACAAGACCTGATGATGTAGCTTTTACGCAGGAGCATGAATTTAGGTTTATACCCAACTATAGTGGTTCAAACGATGTTTCTTTTGAAGATTCGGATATTGAATTCGATGTCACACGATTTATTAATACTCCTGATGCTGATAGTAATAATTCTATTTATGCTTATTTAGGAGTTGAGGATGCAGGATTAGAAACTCAAAGCTTTTATTTTGAAATCGAATTTAATGGTTTTTCAATAGTTTCAGATGATTTAAAATATTTTCAATTGTGGGGGTATTATTCATCGGAAAACTCTGATGTAACTAATTTTAGCATCACAAACTATAGCTTTAATGATACTACTAATAATCTAACCTACTCTTTTACCATGGATATTGAAGAAGATGTGGCTACAGGTAACGATTTAACAGTGTCTGGTACTGTTAATGTAATCGTTTTGGAGCGTCTACAAAGCGGTCCTATTCTTTTATAGATAATATGCATTTATATTTTATCTAACCCAAAAAGATAAATAATATTAAACCAAATTTAATTATGAAAAAAAATTATTTAAAAATTATTAGTAAAACTATTTTAGTCAGTTGTTTAGGAGTTTTTCTTATTAGTTGTGAAGGTGAAGATGGAATTAATGGAGAGAATGGAATTAATGGAGAGCAGGGAATAGATGGAGAAAATGGAATTAATGGAGAGAATGGCGTTGGCTTTAATGAATTAGCAAAATACGGCTCTGTAACAGTAAATGTAGCAGGAACAAGGTCTGATGATGTTGCTTTTACGCAGGAGCACGAATTCAGGTTTATAAATAATGACAATGATGAAAATGATGTTTATTTTGGAAATTCGGATATTTATTTTGAAATAGGACGATTTTTTAATACTCCTGATGCAGACTATAATAATTCTATATTAACTCAATTAGAAGTTAAGGATGCAGGGTTAGAAACTCAAAGCTTTTCTTTTGCAATCGAATTATGGGGTTTTTCAGTAGTTTCAGAAGATTTAAAATATTTTATATTCGACGACGAAAACAGCATATATACATCTGATGACCCTGGAGTAACGAATTTTAGTATCACAAACTATAGCTTTAATGATACTACTAATAGAATAACTTACTCTTTTACCATGGATATTGAAGAAGATAATACTACAGGTAATAGTTTAACAGTTTCTGGTACTGTTAATGCAATCGTTTTAGAGAACATTCAAGATAAATAACGGTTCTATTTATTAATATAATATGTAATATATATTCAAATTTTTGTCTAGTCCCAAAAAAGCGATATATTTTATAAACTTAACTTAAATTATGAAAAAAAATTATTTAAAAATTATTAGCAAAACTATTTTAATTGCTTGTTTAGGGCTTTTTCTTACTAGTTGTGAAGATGGTGCAGATGGAATTAATGGAGAGAATGGAATTAATGGAGAGCCTGGGATTAATGGAGAGAATGGAGAAAATGGTTTGGGCTTTGATGATTTAGTAAATTACGGTTCTGTAACAGTAAATGTAGCAGGAACCAGGTTTGATGATGTTCCTTTTACACAGGAGCGAGAATTTAGGTTTTTACCTAGTGATTATGGTGGAAACGATGTCTATTTTGATGACTCGGATATTGTATTTGGGGTGGCAAGATTTTTTAATAGTTTTGATGCAGGACATTCTAATTCTATTTATGCTCAATTAGAAGTTCAGGATGCAGGATTAGAAACTCAAAGTTTTCATTTTCAAATCAGTTTTGCGGGTTTTTCAGTAGTTTCAGAAGATTTAAAGTATTTTGAATTCTACGATTATTATAGTTCAAATAACTCTGATGTTAGTAATTTTAGTATTACAAACTATAGCTTTAATGATACTACTAATAGAATAACTTACTCTTTTACCATGGATATTGAAGAAGATAATACTACAGGTAATCCTTTAACAATTTCTGGTACTGTTGATGCAATCGTTTTGGAAAACCTTGAAAATAGAACATAACTAAGGGTTCTATTGATTCATATAATATGTGTATGTATTCAAATTTTTGTCTAGTTCAAAATAAGCAACACCTATTATAAAAGAATTAAATGTTTAAATTAAAGCTGAACAAGATAGCGCCTTGTTCAGCTTTTTTTATATTTCCTATTGTGCAATATTAATATATGATTTATAGTTTTGGGTAGAGAACTTTAAGTGAGTGCTTATAAAAATCCCATTTGTATGTTTTTGGAAAAAATTTACTATTTTCAATTCTTACACAATTTTTGGATTACAGTCTATATAAGTAAAACAATTGGCACTAAAAATCAAATATGTAAAGCATGTTCGTTTATTGACAATAGAAATTCTATTAATTTTTATTCTAAACAATCAGCTTAATAATATAGTTTGTGTAATGGAACTTAGCTTTTTTGGAACTTAATTTTTTTTATTTATTGGTTTAAAAATAAAGGCAGATGGAAACTTATTTTTTATTTTATTCAAAGCCCTATCTGCTTCTAACCGTGTTCTGAAATTTCCAACCCAAACCTTAAAGTTTGGTGGTTCGTAAATATCAGTAGAATTCCAATCGGAAAAAGAGTTGTTAAATTCTCTTATAGCCGAATTGGCTCCAGATCTGTTTCCGTTATATATTTGGATTTTATACCTATCGGCATCAGGCTCGTTTTTATTCATTTCTTTTTTAACCTCTAGCAAAGTGGCTATTTTTTTATCTTGATTTACAACAACACTTCCTTGTTGTGCAAAACAATAGTTTGATGCAGTAATAAAAGCTAAAATACCTAAAGCGCTAATTTTTAAATTCAATGATTTCATTTTCAAATATATTTATACAAATGTATACGTTATAAACTTAATTTAAGTTGTTTTTATTATTTAGAATCCCTCTAAATTATCAATTAACAGTTCCCTAACATTTCTCAAATCGACTTTAAGTATTACTTTTGCGAGAGAT
Organism: Mariniflexile litorale; assembly: GCF_031128465.2. GTDB lineage: Bacteria > Bacteroidota > Bacteroidia > Flavobacteriales > Flavobacteriaceae > Mariniflexile > Mariniflexile litorale. Next base: position 2,076,965 of record NZ_CP155618.1, read on the forward strand.
TTTTTTAACTGTATTTTTTTCAATTGTTAAATGAAAAAATCATACCAAAGTTTAGAAGTTAATTTGACCAACAATATGAGAAAGGTGATTCACCGTAAATTAAGCGTAAACATTCTTCGTGTAAGCTTAATTTTATTATTAGCGTTTACAACCTCGCTTTCTGCTCAAGGAGATCCAGCAAAAGGGAAATCATTATTTAATGCCAATTGTGCAGCATGTCATCAATTAGATAAGAAAATGACAGGACCTGCTTTGCGTAATGTAGAAGCACGCTTAGCAGATGCTGAAGGTTTGGATAAAGAATGGATTTATAATTGGATTCATAATAGTTCTGGAGTGATTAAGTCTGGTGATGCTTACGGAAACAAAGTGTATAATGAGTATGGAGGTGCTGCTATGACAGCGTTTCCACAATTATCAAATGAAGATATTGATAACATTCTTGCGTATACTGCAGAGGTGAAAGCCGAAGCACCAGTTGGAGCAACAAGAGCTGCTAGTGCATCAAATGCTAACGCACCAACAGATGGTATTTCAAATGAAATAATCTTAGGGGCTTTAGCTATTTTATTTATATTATTGGGGACAGGTTTGTATTTGGTAAACAAAACATTGCGCCGTTTTGCATCGGCTCAAAATGTTGAAGTTCCCGAATCAACAAAAAGAACACCCCTTTGGCAAGCTTTTGTAAAAAACCAATTTTTAATGTTGGTTGTGGCCATATTCTTTTTATTGTCTAGTGCCTATTTTGTGTATGGTTATTTAATGCAAGTAGGTATAGATCAAGGGTATCAACCAGTTCAGCCTATTCATTTTTCGCATAAAATTCATGCTGGTGATAATGGTATTGATTGTAAATACTGTCACTCTTCTGCGAGAACAAGTAAGACCTCAGGAATCCCTTCATTAAATGTTTGTATGAACTGTCATAAATCAATTTATGAATACAATGGAGAAACAACGCCAGAACATTCAAAAGAGTTCTATGATAGAGAAATTAAAAAGTTATATAAAGCGGCAGGATGGGATGATGCTGAGCAAAAATATACTGGTAATTCACAGCCTGTAAAATGGGTTCGTATTCATAATTTACCCGATTTCGTTTATTTTAACCATTCACAGCACGTTACAGTGGCGGGGGTTGAATGTCAAACATGTCATGGTCCTATCGAAGAAATGGAAGTGGTTTCTCAACATGCACCATTAACAATGGGTTGGTGTATTGAATGTCACAGAACTACCGATGTTAACGTAAAAGATAATGCTTATTATACTAAAATTCATGAAGAATTATCTAAAAAGTATGGTGTAGATAAGTTAACGGCGGCTCAAATGGGTGGCTTAGAATGTGGAAAATGCCACTATTAATAAATTTAATAAGAAGTAATTCAATTATATAATATGTCATCAAACAAGAAATACTGGAAAAGTGTTGAAGAGCTAAACGAGAATAGTTCTATTGTTGAGACGCTAAAACAAAACGAGTTTGTAGATCAAATTCCAACTGATGAATTTTTAGGTAATAAAGATACATTGGAGGCAACCTCTACAACACGTCGCGATTTCTTAAAATATGTAGGTTTTAGTACCGCTGCTGCGTCTTTAGCTGCATGTGAAGGACCTGTTGTTAAATCTATTCCATATGTAGTACAACCTCAAGAAATTATTCCTGGTGTTGCTAACTATTATGCAACAACTATTGCAGATGGATTTGATTTTGCTAGTGTTTTAGTTAAAACGCGTGAAGGTCGTCCAATTAAAATTGAAAATAATGCTTTAGCGGCTACTAATGGTAGTGCTAATGCTAGAGTAAATGCTTCAGTTTTAGGGTTGTATGATAGTTTAAGAGTGCAAAGTCCTAAAAAAGGGGATGCCTCTATTTCTTGGAGTACTTTTGATAAGGAAACCAATCAAAAATTAACCGATTTAAAAGTAGCTGGTAAAGAAATTGTGTTATTAACACAAACTTTTGCGAGTCCTTCTACAGGAAAGTTAATTTCAGAATTTAAAGAAAAATATGGTAATGTTCGTCATGTAGTATACGATGCTATTTCAGAATCGACTGCATTAGATGCTTACCAAGCAAAATACGGAGAGCGTGCTTTAGCTAATTACGATTTTTCTAAAGCTATGACGATTGTTTCTGTTGGTGCCGATTTCTTAGGTGATTGGCAAGGAGGAGGTTTTGATTCAGGATACTCGAAAAATAGAATTCCACAAAACGGTAAAATGTCGCGCCATATTCAGTTTGAGTCTAATATGTCTTTAACGGGAGCAAATGCAGATAAACGAGTGCCATTAACACCAAGCGAGCAAAAAGTAGCCTTAGCTAAATTATATAGTTATGTTGTTGGAGGTTCTGTTTCAGGAAGCTTGCCGGCACATGTACAAGAAGCTGTTAAAAAGGCAGCAGAGCAATTAAAAAAAGCAGGTAGTGAAGCTGTTGTAATAACAGGAATTCAAGACATAAATGCACAAACTGTTGCTTTAGAAATAAATGAGTTTTTAAAAAGTAAAGCGTTTGATGCCAAAACACCTGTAAAAACAAGACAAGGTAGTGATAAAGCTGTTTTAAATTTAGTTGCCGATATGAAGGCAGGTAAAGTGGGCGCTATTATTATGAGTGGTGTAAATCCATTATACACATTACCTAATGCTTCTGATTTTGCGGAAGGATTAAAGAAAACAGAATTATCGATAGCGTTCTCAATGAAAGTTGATGAAACGTCTTCAAAAACACAATATATTGCTGCTGCACCTCATTATTTAGAAGCTTGGGGTGATGTTGAAATTAAAAAAGGACATTACGCTTTAACACAACCAGCTATTCGTCCGCTATTCAATACCAGACAATTTCAAGAGGCTTTGTTAAAATGGACAGGAAATGATGTTTCTTACCATGATTATATTAAAGAGGCTTGGGGTTCAACTATATTAGGAGGTAGCTCGTTTAACCAAGCATTACATGATGGTTTTTATGTGGGTGAAATAGCAACAGTTACTGAAGAGGTAGGCAAAGATTCTGACTTATTTGGAGTTGAAGCAGAAATACCTTCAGGAAATACGGCTAGCGCTTTAGCTGCTTCGGCAAAAAAATCTGGTTTAGAATTATCATTATATACCAAAGTGGGTATGGGTGACGGGCAACAAGCCAATAACCCATGGTTACAAGAATTTCCAGATCCAATTACAAGAGCCTCTTGGGATAACTATTTAACTATTTCTAAAGCTGATGCTGATGCATTAGGTTTAATAAATAAGCATGTTGCAAATGGCGCATTAAATGGTAGTTATGCTAAAGTGACTGTAAATGGTAAGTCTATTACGGCTCCTGTTATGATTCAGCCAGGACAAGCAAAAGGTTCAGTTGGTTTATCTTTCGGTTATGGTAGAACTGCAGGTTTAAAAGAAGAAATGCAAACAGGTGTAAATGCTTATGCTTTATACCAAAACTTTAATACAGCACAAAACGTTACTATTGAAGCAGTTTCAGGAGAACATGAATTTGCATCAGTACAGTTACATAATACCTTGATGGGTCGTGGAGACATCATTAAAGAAACTTCTTTAGAGATTTTCAATACTAAAGATAAAAAACACTGGAATGCTATTCCGATGGTATCTTTAAATCATAAAGAAACTCCAGTGACTTCACCAGACGTCGATTTATGGGATGAATTTGATCGTTCTATTGGGCATCACTTCAACTTATCAATCGATTTAAATGCGTGTACAGGTTGTGGCTCATGTGTTATAGCATGTCATGCTGAAAATAATGTACCTGTTGTTGGTAAAACTGAAGTACGTCGTAGCCGTGATATGCACTGGTTACGTATTGATAGATATTACTCATCTGAGGAATCTTTTGAAGGTGATAATGAGAAAAAGGATAATATTTCTGGTTTAGGAAGTTCTTTAAGCGAATTTGGTGAAATGGAGCATGCATCTGTAAACCCACAAGTAGCTTTCCAACCAGTAATGTGTCAACACTGTAATCATGCACCTTGTGAAACTGTTTGTCCTGTGGCAGCAACATCACACGGTCGTCAAGGTCAAAACCAAATGGCATACAACCGTTGTGTAGGTACAAGATATTGTGCTAACAACTGTCCTTATAAAGTACGTCGTTTCAACTGGTTCTTATACAATGGTAATGATGAATTCGATTATCATATGAATGATGATTTAGGTCGTATGGTATTGAATCCAGATGTGGTGGTTCGTTCTCGTGGTGTTATGGAAAAATGTTCTATGTGTATTCAGAAAACACAAAAAACCATTCTTGATGCAAAACGTGATGGACGTGAAATTAAAGATGGTGAATTCCAAACCGCATGTTCTGCAGCTTGTAGTAGTGGTGCTATGGTATTTGGAGACATTAACGATAAAGAAAGTCAAGTTGCAAAACTTAAAGAAGATAATCGTATGTATCACTTGTTAGAGAGCGTAGGGACAAAACCAAACGTGATGTATCAAACAAAAGTGAGAAATACAACGGAAGCATAAATCTAATTAAAGAATCAATTATATAATTATGGCGTCTCATTACGAAGCACCTATTAGAAGACCCTTAGTTACAGGCGAAAAATCATACCACGACGTTACTGTGGATGTGGCAAGACCTGTTGAAGGCAAAGCAAATAAACAATGGTGGATAGTATTCTCTATAGCACTAGCTGCGTTCCTTTGGGGAATAGGGTGTATAATTTATACGATATCGACAGGTATTGGAACTTGGGGTTTGAATAAAACCGTTGGTTGGGCTTGGGATATTACTAACTTCGTTTGGTGGGTTGGTATTGGTCATGCAGGAACACTTATTTCTGCAGTACTTTTACTGTTCCGTCAAAAATGGAGAATGGCCATTAACCGCTCAGCAGAGGCGATGACTATTTTCTCTGTAGTGCAAGCAGGTTTGTTCCCAATTATTCATATGGGTCGTCCTTGGTTAGCTTATTGGGTGTTACCAATACCCAATCAATTTGGGTCGTTATGGGTAAACTTTAACTCTCCATTACTTTGGGATGTATTTGCGATTTCAACCTATTTGTCTGTATCATTAGTTTTCTGGTGGACAGGTTTATTGCCCGATTTCGCTATGTTACGTGATAGAGCCATCAAACCTTTTCAAAAGAAAATATATTCTCTATTGAGTTTTGGTTGGTCTGGAAGAGCAAAAGATTGGCAACGTTTTGAAGAAGTGTCTTTGGTTCTTGCTGGTTTAGCAACACCCCTTGTACTATCTGTACACACTATTGTATCTTTTGACTTTGCAACTTCGGTTATTCCTGGTTGGCATACCACTATATTCCCTCCATATTTTGTTGCTGGGGCGGTATTCTCGGGATTTGCCATGGTAAATACACTTCTTATTATTATGAGAAAAGTATGTAACCTAGAAGATTATATCACCGTTCAACATATCGAATTAATGAACATTGTAATCATGATTACAGGTTCTATTGTAGGTGTGGCTTATATTACAGAATTGTTTATTGCCTGGTATTCTGGTGTAGAATATGAACAATATGCATTCTTAAATAGAGCAACTGGACCTTACTGGTGGGCGTATTGGGCGATGATGTCTTGTAACGTATTCTCTCCACAATTTATGTGGTTTAAAAAACTAAGAACGAGTATCATGTTCTCATTCTTTATATCAATTGTGGTAAATATAGGTATGTGGTTTGAACGTTTTGTAATTATCGTAACCTCATTGCATAGAGATTATTTACCGTCTTCATGGACGATGTTCTCTCCTACATTTGTAGATATAGGTATTTTTATTGGTACTATTGGATTCTTCTTTGTATTATTCTTATTATATTCTAGAACATTCCCTGTAATTGCACAGGCTGAGGTGAAAACTATTTTAAAATCATCAGGAGAACGTTATAAAAACATTAGAGAAAGAGGTGATAGTTTAGTAGGAACAGGAGCAGATGCAAGAACCTCTGGTGATAAAGTAATTAACAACAAAAACGAAGCGTAGGCAATGGAAGCATCTAAAGTAATTCACGCTATTTATACAGATGATGATGTATTAATGTCTGCTGTTAAAAAGGTTAAAGCAGAGAGATATCACATTGAAGAAATATATACACCATTTCCAGTTCACGGACTAGACAAAGCCATGGGATTGGAGCCAACACGTATTGCTATCGCAGCATTTATATATGGCTTAATAGGTTTAACGGTTGCAACTGTTATGATGAATTTCATAATGATTGAAGATTGGCCTCAAGATATTGGTGGAAAACCAAGTTTTAGCTATATCGAAAATATGCCAGCATTCGTGCCAATCATGTTTGAGTTAACGGTGTTTTTTGCAGCGCACTTAATGGTAATTACATTTTATTTAAGAAGTAGAATGTGGCCGTTTAAAAAAGCAGAAAATCCAGATCCAAGAACTACCGATGACCATTTTTTAATGGAAATAGCAGTAAATGGAAACGAAAATGAACTTGAAAGTTTGCTTAAAGAAACTGGAGCAGTTGAGATTAATTTAATTGATAAAGCGCATTAATAAAGATGAAAAGCTTAATTAAAATATTAGTATTAGCAGTTATTTTAGTTGCTGTGTCATGTAAAAAGGATACAACACCAAACTACCAGTTCATGCCTAACATGTATGAATCTGCTGGGTATGAAACCTATGGAGAAGCTGCATTTAAAAATGGAGTTGAAGCACAATTACCTGCTGAAGGATCTATCGCTAGAGGTTTTGTGCCTTTTGATATTGAAAATTCTACAGAAGGTTATATGTTAGCGAAAGAAACCTTGAAAAATCCTTTAGATTCTACTAAGGTAGATTTAGAAAGAGGAAAAGCATTATATGATATTTATTGTGGTATTTGCCATGGTAATAAAGGTGATGGACAAGGTAACTTAGTAAAACGAGAAAAGATTCTTGGTATTCCTAGTTATGATGACGCAGGTAGAGCTATAAGCGAAGGAAGTATTTACCATACTATTTATTATGGAAAAAATGCGATGGGCTCATATGCTAATCAACTAAAAGAAGAAGAACGTTGGCAAGTAGTTTCGTATGTACTGGAATTAAAGGCTAATTTAGAAAAGTAAGATAGACAAGATTATTATAGATATGTATACATTTTCAAATAAATTAAAGACATTTTCTTTCATACTAATGATTTTAGGAGCATTAGGTGTTGGATATGGTTTTATGACATCTCATAAATCTTTTGAAGAAGTTGAAACCTTACTTGCAGAAGAATCTCACCACGGTGGTGGTCATGCAGCAGAGGCGTCAAGTCATGGTGCACATGGAGAAGAAGCACATGCCCAAGTAGATGAACACAAAGAGCATATTGAACATGTTCAGCATCAAATAGCAAATAGACCTTGGTCTGCACTGTATGTAGCTGCATTTTTCTTTATGATGATTGCATTAGGTGTTTTAGCTTTTTATGCCATTCAAATTGCATCTCAAGCAGGCTGGTCTCCAGTATTGTTTAGAGTAATGGAAGGGATTACAGCGTATGTATTACCAGGCGCTTTAATAGTTTTAGCTATTGCTGTAGCATCTGGTACTTTAGGTCACTATAATTTATTTATATGGATGGATCCTGAAGTAGTAGCTCATGATAAATTAATCGAAGGTAAATCGGGATGGTTAAACATAGGATGGTTTGCAGTTAGAGGTTTGATATTTATTGCAGGTTGGAGTTTATACCGTCATTTTGCTCGTAAATTCTCTATTGCTCAAGATACGGCCGAAGATAAAAGCAATTTTAAAAAATCATTTAGAATTGCAGCAGGATTCTTAGTATTCTTCATTTATACAGAATCTATAATGTCTTGGGATTGGATTATGAGCGTAGACCCACATTGGTTCTCAACTTTATTTGGTTGGTATGTCTTCGCTAGTATGTTTGTAAGTGGTATAACTGTTATTGCATTAATAACTATCTATTTAAAATCTAGAAACTTTTTGCCATTTGTTAATGAAAACCATTTACATGATGTTGCTAAATTCATGTTCGCTTTCAGTATTTTCTGGACGTACTTATGGTTCTCACAATTCATGCTTATATGGTATTCAAACATTCCAGAAGAGGTAACTTATTTTATAACCCGTTTTGGCGATTATCAGTTACCATTCTTAGGTATGGTAGTTATGAACTTTGTTTTTCCAATTTTGATGTTGATGAATGCCGATTATAAACGAATCCCTTGGTTTGTTGTTATGGCAGGACTGGTTATTTTATTTGGACATTACATAGATATATTTGTTATGATTATGCCAGCAACCGTAGGAGACCGTTGGTTTATAGGTATTCCAGAAATAAGTTCTATATTGCTTTTCGCAGGATTATTCATACTTGTAGTATTTACAGCTTTAACGAAAGCACCGTTACTTGTAAAGGGCTATCCTTTTAGAAAAGAAAGTGAAGATTTTCATTATTAATTAGATATAAATAAAGACGAACGACAACAATGACTGCTTTATTAACAATTATAATTTTAGTATTTATTTTAGTTGCCATATGGCAAATGGTAAAGATTTTCGATTTGGCGCAAGCTAAAAACGATAATTCACAAGTTGCCACCGACAAGGATAATAGAATAAATGGGTATTTAATGATGGGGTTTTTAGCCTTCATTTATATCATTACCATCGTATGTTTTGCTAAATGGGGTGATTTACCATTAATGTCAAACTCTGCATCAGAGCATGGGCCTATTATTGATAACTTAATGATTATTTCAATGGTTATCATCTTTTTTGTGCAAACCATTACACAATTTTTATTACACTATTTTGCTTTTAAATACAAAGGTGAAAAAGGCAAAAAAGCTTTGTTTTTTGCTGATAATAATAAATTAGAAGCTATCTGGACCATTATTCCAGTGATTGTTTTGGCAGGTTTGATTATCTACGGATTAAATACTTGGATTAACATTATGGGGGTAGACGAAAGTGACGATCCATTAGTTGTAGAATTATATGCACAACAATTTAACTGGAAAGCGAGATATGCTGGTTCGGATAATACCTTAGGTAAAGCCAATGTGCGTTTAATTGATATGGATAGAGCTAACATTTTAGGTTTAGATGAAGCTGACCCAAATGCTCAAGATGATGTAATCACTACCGAATTGCATTTACCAGTTGGTAAACCTGTATTATTCAAAATGCGTTCACAAGATGTATTGCATTCTGCATATATGCCACACTTTAGAGCACAGATGAACTGTGTACCTGGAATGATAACGCAGTTCGGATTTACACCTACAGTAACTACGGCTAATATGAGAAAAACACCAGAGATGGTTGAAAAAGTTGCAAATATTAATAAAATCAGAGTTGATAAAAGTCAAAAAATCATAGCTAAAGGCGGAGAGGCTTTAGATAGATACGAATTTGACTACTTGCTATTATGTAATAAAATATGCGGTAAGTCTCATTACAATATGCAAATGAAAATTGTAGTTGAAACTCAAGAAGAATATGATGCTTGGATGAAAGAGCAAAAAGAATTCAAAAACTCTCTAGTTAATTAATTTAAAAAAGATAAATACGCTATAAGATTATGTCAGCACACGAAGATACTCACGCTCATGACGACCACGGACATCATCATAAAGAAACTTTTGTAACTAAATACATATTTAGTCAAGATCACAAAATGATAGCTAAACAGTACCTAATTACAGGTACTATTATGGGTGTTATAGGTGTTTTAATGTCTATGATGTTCCGTATGCAAATTGCATGGCCAGAGGAACCTAATGTTTTGTTTGAAGCATTATTAGGCAAATGGGCACCCGATGGTGTTATGGATGCCGATATTTATCTAGCTTTAGTAACTATACACGGTACCATCATGGTATTCTTTGTACTAACGGCTGGGTTAAGTGGAACATTTAGTAACTTGTTAATTCCATTACAAATTGGAGCACGTGATATGGCTTCAGGTTTTTTGAATATGATTTCTTATTGGTTATTCTTTCTTTCTAGTATAATCATGGTCTTATCATTATTTGTAGAAGCGGGACCTGCAGCAGCTGGATGGACTATCTATCCTCCATTAAGTGCCTTACCAATGGCGCAAGGTGGTTCGGGTATGGGTATGACACTTTGGTTAGTTTCTATGGCAATTTTTATAGCTTCATCTTTAATGGGGTCTCTTAACTATGTGGTTACAGTTATTAACTTGCGCACAAAAGGGATGTCTATGACAAGATTACCTTTAACAATTTGGGCATTTTTCATTACTGCAGTTATTGGTATTATATCATTTCCAGTATTATTATCTGCTGCGTTGTTATTAATAATGGATAGAAGTTTTGGAACATCATTCTTCTTGTCAGATATATTCATTCAAGGAGAAGTATTACACTATCAAGGAGGCTCACCTGTATTGTTTGAGCACTTGTTTTGGTTCTTAGGACACCCAGAGGTTTATATTGTTATTTTACCAGCTATGGGATTAGTCTCAGAAATTATGGCATCAAACTCGCGTAAACCTATTTTTGGTTATCGTGCAATGATTGCCTCTATTTTAGCGATTGCATTTTTATCAACCATAGTTTGGGGTCACCATATGTTTATTTCGGGGATGAATCCATTCTTGGGATCTGTGTTTACATTTACAACCTTATTAATTGCAATTCCATCAGCTGTAAAAGCATTCAACTGGATTACAACGTTATGGAAAGGTAATTTACAAATGAATCCTGCCATGTTATTCTCTATTGGATTTGTATCAACATTCATAACTGGAGGTTTAACAGGTATTATTCTTGGTGATAGTGCTTTAGATATTAATGTACACGATACGTATTTTGTGGTAGCTCACTTCCACTTAGTAATGGGGATATCTGCGCTTTATGGTATGTTCGCAGGGATTTATCATTGGTATCCAAAAATGTTTGGCCGTATGTTAAACAAAAACTTAGGGTATATTCACTTCTGGATTACAGCGATTTGTGCTTACGGTGTATTTTTTCCAATGCACTTTATAGGTATGGCAGGTTTACCACGTCGTTATTATACAAATACTAATTTTCCATTATTCGACGATTTAGCAAACGTAAATGTTATTATTACCATTTTCGCTTTAGTTGGAGGTGTGGTTCAAATTGTATACTTATATAATTTCTTCAGTAGTATTTTCTTTGGAAAGAAAGCAACTCAAAACCCTTGGCGTTCTACTACTTTAGAATGGACGACACCAGTAGAGCATATACATGGAAACTGGCCAGGAGATATACCACACGTATACCGCTGGGCTTACGATTACAGCAAACCGGGACATGACGTAGATTTTGTGCCTCAGAATATTCCATTAAAAGAAGGAGAAGAAGAGCTTCAGCATTAAAAGAAGTTAATGCGAAAGCAAGAACCTCATTGTCGAGAGATGAGATATAAACAAAAAGCCTTTCTTTTAATACAGAAAGGCTTTTTGTTTATATTTGCTTTTATTGTCATTCCTATGTAAACAGGAACCGGCTTTTTATAAGTGTTTAAATTTAAACTAAATATCACTTAGAGTATCACTGAAATGGAAAATAGACCTTCATTGGAAGTCCAAAGTGAAGCTTTAAAGAAAGCTATCTAATATGAACGAAAACCTAGATCCAACAAACGAAAATTTTTCTCCAGAAGAATTAGACGTTGAAAAAAAGTTAAGACCCTTATCTTTTGACGATTTCACAGGTCAAGACCAAGTGTTGGAGAATCTTCAAATATTTGTTCAAGCAGCCAATTTACGTAATGAAGCCCTAGATCATACATTATTTCATGGGCCTCCAGGACTTGGTAAAACAACGCTTGCACATATTTTAGCAAGTGAACTAAATGTAGGTATTAAAATAACATCGGGTCCAGTATTAGATAAACCAGGTGATTTAGCTGGGCTACTTACCAATCTGGAAGAACGGGATGTCTTGTTTATTGATGAAATCCATAGATTAAGTCCCATAGTTGAAGAATATTTGTATTCAGCTATGGAGGATTTTAGGATTGATATTATGATTGAATCGGGTCCGAATGCACGCTCTGTTCAAATAAACTTAAATCCATTTACATTAGTTGGTGCCACTACGCGTTCAGGGTTATTAACCGCACCCATGCGTGCTCGTTTTGGTATTCAAAGTAGATTACAATATTATAATACAGAATTACTAACCACTATCGTTCAACGTAGTTCATCCATATTAAATGTTGCCATTACGATGGAGGCAGCTATCGAAATCGCAGGTAGAAGCAGAGGCACACCACGTATAGCTAATGCTTTATTACGTCGTGTTCGAGATTTTGCCCAAATAAAAGGAAATGGGAGCATCGATATTAAGATAGCCAAATATGCCTTAGAAGCATTAAATGTAGATGCTTTTGGTTTAGATGAAATGGATAACAAAATTTTAACCACTATAATTGATAAATTCAAAGGGGGCCCAGTGGGAATTTCTACATTGGCAACAGCCGTTAGTGAGAGTGCTGAAACTATTGAAGAAGTTTACGAACCCTTTTTAATACAGCAAGGTTTTATTATGCGTACTCCACGTGGACGTGAGGTTACAGAGTTAGCTTATAAACATTTAGGAAAAATAAAAGGAACTATACAAGGTGGATTGTTTTGATTAACAATAAATCGAAATACACCGAACTTATTAAAACCGAAGCCAAACGCCTCGGTTTTTTGTCTTGTGGTATTAGTAAAGCACAATTTTTAGAAGAAGAAGCCCCAAGATTAGAGAAATGGTTAAACAACAATATGCATGGGCAAATGCAGTACATGGAAAACCATTTTGATAAACGTTTAGATCCGACGAAACTGGTTGAAGATTCAAAATCTGTTATATCTTTATTATTAAATTATTACCCAGAAGAAGCACAATCAGAAAACAGCTTCAAACTATCAAAGTACGCTTACGGAACAGATTATCATTTTGTTATAAAGGATAAATTAAAATCGCTTTTACATTTTATTCAAGATGAAATTGGTGAAGTTCACGGACGTGCATTTGTTGATTCTGCTCCTGTTTTAGATAAGGCTTGGGCAGCAAAATCGGGTTTGGGTTGGATTGGGAAACACAGTAATTTATTAACCCAACAAGTAGGGTCGTTTTATTTTATAGCAGAATTGATTGTTGATTTAGAGTTGGAATACGATACCATAGCAACCGACCATTGTGGTACCTGTACAAAATGCATCGATGCATGTCCAACACAAGCCATTACTGAACCTTATGTGGTAGACGGTAGTAAGTGTATTTCGTATTTCACTATCGAACTAAAAGAAAACATCCCTACAGAATTTAAAGGAAAGTTTGATGATTGGATGTTTGGTTGCGATATATGTCAAGATGTATGTCCTTGGAATCGATTTTCAAAAGCACATAGTGAGCCACTTTTTAACCCACACCCTGAATTACTTTCCATGACTAAAAAAGATTGGGAAGAAATTACCGAAGATGTTTTTAGAAAAATTTTCAAAGATTCAGCAGTAAAGCGTACAAAATTTCTTGGTTTAAAACGAAATATTGAATTTATAAAATAGAGAGGTAATTAATCTTAAGATTAAATCATTATACACTTTTATTCATCACCATACAATGTGAATTCGCATAATTCTGATTATTTATCAGAATCATATCAATACCCAATTAATACCTAAAATTTAGCTTTCAATAGTTATAATGAACCTGTTCAATATTTAAGTGACTTCCATTTATGCAGCTTTTAGTGGTATGGTTTTTGGAGTTATACTAAAACAAGATTAATCAAAATTAAAAGCCCTAAGAAAACGGAGCTTAAATATTAAAAAAAACCTATTATTTCTATAATCAGTCATAAAAAATCGAGAAATGAGACCTGTTTAATTTAATTTGTTACAATCCAAAAACAAACTTTATGATAGCCCCCAATGAGCCATATAACGAAACAGAAAGGATTACAAATTTACTTTCCTATTCTATATTAGATACACTACCTGAAGCAGATTATGATAATTTAACTACCATAGCAGCACAAATATGCGGTACTCCCATTTCACTTATTAGTATTATTGACGATAAACGCCAATGGTTTAAATCCCATCATGGAATAGATGCTACCGAGACACCAAAAGAATATGCATTTTGTGCACATGCTATTAATGAACCAAATGAAGTATTTATTGTTCAGGATTCTAGGATTGATAATCGTTTTCACGACAATCCATTCGTGATAGGCGATCCTCTAGCTGTTTTTTATGCAGGTGTTCCATTGGTAACTAAAGAAGGATATTCGTTAGGAACATTGTGTGTTATCGATCATAAACCTAATATGTTAAGTCAAAGCCAGATTAGTTCGTTAAGAGCGCTTTCAAATCAAGTGATGAATTTGCTTGAGTTACGTAAAAACAAATTTTTATTAGAGCAAACTCTAAAGCAACTTGAAGAAAAAAATGAAGAATTAGAACGATTTGCCTTTGTTGCTGCTCACGACCTTAAAACACCTTTAATAAATATAACTAGTTTGGCTCAATTATTTTTAGAAGAATATGAGGTGAATGTTGATAAAGATGGTGTGGAAATGCTAAAACTAATAATTAGCTCATCGGATAGTCTTGCTAGTTTAATAGAAGGGTTGTTACAGTACAGTCAATGTGAGAGTATTTTAAAAGAAAAAAAATCCAATATTGATTTGTTAAGTTTAAAAAATGAGATAAACGGATTATTCAGTTTTGAATACAATTTCAATATGATTTTGAAATCATCATTAACAACTATTGCAGTAAATAAAACAGTCATCAGTCAAATTTTAATTAATTTGTTTACTAATGCCATTAAATATAGCGACAAAGAACTTGTTAAAATTGAATTAGGTGTATCTGAGTCAGATTCTTATTATGAATTTTATGTAAAGGATAACGGTCCCGGAATAGCAGCAAAACACCAAGAAATAATATTTAAAATATTTGAAAAGATTAGAGTAACAGACAAGTTTGGACAGTCTGGTAATGGAATTGGTTTGGCGACAGTAAAAAAATTAGTTGGCAAATTGGGAGGCACAATTAAGTTAGAATCAGAGCTAGGTAAAGGTGCTAAATTTGTTTTTACACTTGAAAAATAATAATGATCTTATCATATATTAATAAAGCTTCCATAGTATATTTAATTAGACAACATGAATTTTTTTAGAGGAGAGAGTGTTAATATAAGATTTTTAGTTTCCTTAAAAAGAACAACAGTTTTCATAAAAAGATTAAGCTTTAAAAAATTGGATTGTTATCTTTGTTCGATTAGTTAACTAATTATCCTTATGAGCGAAGACAATAAACGTAGAGAAGATAGTATGCGCAAAGAAGCACTTTTATACCATGCTAAACCTACGCCAGGTAAAATTAAAGTGGTTCCCACAAAAAAATATTCAACCCAACGGGATTTAGCATTAGCTTATTCACCAGGAGTAGCCGCACCATGTTTAGAAATTGAAAAAGATAAAAACAACGCATATAAATATACAGCCAAAGGTAATTTGGTTGCGGTGATATCAAACGGTACTGCAGTTTTAGGTTTAGGAAATATTGGTCCGGAAGCTTCAAAACCTGTAATGGAAGGCAAGGGCTTGTTATTTAAAATTTTTGCAGATATTGATGTGTTTGATATCGAGGTTGATACTGAAAATGTTGAAGAATTCATTGCAACCGTAAAAAATATAGCGCCAACTTTTGGTGGTATTAATTTAGAAGATATTAAAGCACCTGAAGCCTTTGAAATAGAAAGACGCTTAAAGGAAGAACTAGATATTCCTGTAATGCACGACGATCAGCATGGTACAGCTATTATATCGGCAGCAGCTTTAATTAATGCCGTTGAAATTTCAAATAAAAAATTAGATGAAGTTCAGATTGTAATAAGTGGCGCTGGAGCAGCAGCTATTTCTTGTTCGCGTTTATATCAAGCATGTGGTGCTAAACGCGAAAATATGGTCATGCTCGATAGTAAAGGTGTTATTAGAAACGATCGAGAAAATTTAACTTCTGAAAAAGCCGAATATGCTACCCACAGAAAAATAAATACGCTTGATGAAGCTATGGTAGATGCCGATGTATTTATTGGGTTATCTCAGCCAAATATTGTGTCTCCAGAGATGTTATTGTCGATGGCTAAAAACCCGATTGTGTTTGCTATGGCAAATCCTGATCCAGAAATAAAATACGATATTGCTGTAGCAACTCGTAAAGATATTATTATGGCAACGGGAAGAAGCGACCATCCTAACCAAGTAAATAATGTCCTTGGTTTTCCATTTATATTTCGTGGCGCCTTAGATGTGCGGGCTACCAAAATTAATGAGGAAATGAAAATGGCAGCTGTGCATGCGTTGGCTAGATTAGCTAAAGAATCGGTGCCAGAACAAGTTAATATTGCTTACGGCGAAACCAGATTAACATTTGGTAAAGAATACATTATTCCAAAACCTTTCGATCCGCGTTTAATTGCAGAAGTGCCACCAGCTGTAGCTAAAGCAGCTATGGATAGCGGTGTTGCCCAAGAACCAATTTTAGATTGGGAAAAATATAAAGATGAATTAAGAGAACGTTTAGGAAACGATAATAAACTTATTAGATTACTATTTAACCGTGCCAAACTAGATCCTAAACGTGTTGTTTTTGCTGAAGCAGATCAACTTGCTGTTATAAAAGCAGCTCAAATAGTTTATGAAGAAGGCATTGCGATTCCTATTTTGTTAGGTAGAGAGGAAACTATTAAAGAGTTGATGGCAGAAATTGAATTTGATGCCAATGTACTCATAATCGACCCTAAATCCGAAGAAGAAAACGATCGTAAAAATAAGTATGCGAAGGTGTATTGGGAGCAGCGTAAACGACGTGGTGTTACCTATTATTCGTCACAAAGGTTAATGCGAGAGCGTAATTATTTTGCGGCCATGATGGTGAATGAAGGTGATGCTGACGCCTTGATTTCTGGGTATTCTAGAAATTATCCTTCTGTAGTAAAACCGATGCTAGAGCTAATTGGTATGGCAAAAGGAACGTCGCGAGTGGCAACTACCAATGTGATGATGACAAAGCGTGGGCCCATATTTTTAAGTGATACGTCTATAAATATAAATCCAAATTCTAGAGAATTAACTAAGATTGCACAAATGACCGCGCAAGTGGTTAAAATGTTTGGAATGGATCCTGTTATGGCAATGATTTCATATTCAAACTTTGGGTCTTCTTCAAACGAAAATGCAACAAAAGTGCGTGATGCCGTTGCGCATTTGCACCGTTATCATCCAGATATGGTTATAGATGGCGAGTTACAAACAGATTTTGCTTTAAATGCTGAAATGCTTCAAGAAAAATTTCCGTTTTCAAAACTGGTGGGTAAAAAAGTAAATACTTTAATATTTCCAAATTTAGACTCGGCAAATATCACTTATAAATTATTGAAAGAGTTAAACGAGGCGGTTTCTATTGGTCCCATCATGATGGGGATGAGCAAACCAGTGCACATTCTTCAACTAGGTGCCAATGTAGACGAAATTGTAAATATGACAGCTATTGCCGTAATTGATGCTCAACAAAAGGAAAAGTTAGAACTGGAAAACGAAAATTCTAAGTAAATCTGTTGAAGATAAATTTATTACATTTGGTTGATTAACGAATTGCTATAAATGATTACACATATTCAAGGAAAACTTGTAGAGAAAAACCCAACTGATGTTGTTATTGATTGTAATGGTGTCGGTTACTTGTTAAATATTTCATTACATACCTATTCTCAAATTCCAGAAGGAGAGCATTTAAAACTATTTACGCATCTTCAAGTTAAAGAAGATTCGCATACGCTTTATGGTTTTTCATCATTGGCAGAGCGTGAAATTTTTAGGTTATTAATTTCAGTTAGTGGCATTGGAGCAAGTATTGCACGTACCATGCTATCTTCATTAACACCAAAACAAGTTATAGAGGGTATCGCTAGTAACGATATCGCTTTAATTCAAAGTATAAAAGGAATAGGTGCCAAAACAGCGCAACGCGTTATTATAGATCTTAAAGATAAAGTCTTAAAGATTTATGATATTGATGAAGTTTCTGTTTCTAAAGGCAATACCAATAAAGATGAAGCGTTATCTGCTTTAGAAGTGCTTGGTTTTGTGAGAAAACAAGCAGAGCGTGTAGTGGAAAAAATTATCATGGTACACCCAGATGCCAATGTAGAAACCATTATCAAACAAGCTTTAAAAAATTTATAATAGATTTTGAATATAACCAACCTAAATTTTTATAAATCCTTTAAAAAAGGCTATGCTTTAGTTGTTGTCTTTTTGTTTTCTGCAATTGCGTGGGCACAACAACCCACTGTTCAAGATTCGGTTAAAACAGGATTTAATTTAGGTAGTATAAAAACACCAAACCCCAATAGCATTGAGTCCAAATACACATATGATGCTTTAACAAACCGTTATATTTATACTGAAAAAGTAGGTAGTTTTAATATTAATTACCCCATTATTTTAACACCTAAAGAATATTATGCACTAGTAGCTAAAGAAAGTGCAAAAGAATATTATAAGGAAAAAATAAGTGCTTTTGATGGCAAAAAGAATGGTGCTGATGATGCTCAAAAAAATCTATTACCCGAGTTTTATGTGAAATCAGATTTTTTTGAATCTATTTTTGGAAGTAATACCATTGAAATTGTTCCGCAAGGTTCGGTAGAAATGGATTTGGGGATGCTTTTTTCAAAACAAGATAATCCGTCATTTTCACCTAAAAACAGAAGCAATTTTACGTTTGATTTCGATCAACGCATTAGTTTAAGTTTATTAGGTAAAGTAGGTACACGACTGCAAGTAACGGCTAATTATGATACCCAATCTACTTTCGATTTTCAAAATCTTATCAAATTAGAATATACACCAACCGAAGATGACATCATTCAAAAAATAGAAGTTGGTAATGTAAGCATGCCTTTAAATAGTTCGTTAATTACCGGCGCACAAAGTTTGTTTGGTGTCAAGGCCCAATTGCAGTTTGGTAAAACTACGTTTACAGGGGTGTTTTCTGAACAGAAATCGCAAGCCAATACCGTAGTCGCTCAAGGAGGTGGTACTTTAGAAGAATTTGAACTTTTTATTAGAGATTACGACGAAAATCGACATTTTTTTTTAGCGCAATATTTTAGGGATACCTACAGTAAATCCTTATCGACTTATCCGTATATAAACAATGGTGGTTTACAAATAACAAGACTTGAAGTTTGGGTAACGAACAGAAGTAATAAAATAGACAATGTTAGAAATGTGGTGGCATTGCAAGATATAGGTGAATCCGACCCTAATAAAGTAGGTTCTGCAGTAACTATCACTGCGACGCCAACAGCATATCCAAACAACAAAAATAATGCGTTCGATCCAACAAGCATTGGTGACGCTGGCTCTCAACTTACTTCAGCTATTAGAGATGTAGCTACTGTGCAATCTGGAATAACCGTACCAAATGTTCGCGAAGGATTTGATTATGCTAAGTTAGAAAATGCCAGAAAGTTAATTAATGGTCAAGAATTTATTTTAAATACCCAATTAGGTTATATTTCGTTAAACCAACGGTTGAATAATGATGAAGTATTAGCCGTAGCATTTCAATATACCTTGGGAGAGAAAGTGTACCAAGTAGGTGAGTTTGCCAACGATGGGGTTGATGCTACCAATGTAACAACCAATAATTCTGGGCAAGTAACAAATGTGGTTAATAGCAATTTAATACTTAAGTTATTAAAAAGTACTATAACCAATGTGAACCAGCCTGTTTGGAATTTGATGATGAAAAACATTTACGACACAGGGGCCTACAATTTAAGTTCAGAGGATTTTAAATTGAATATTTTTTACAACGAAGCATCGCCTTTAAACTATATTTCTCCTGTTGGTACGACGCCATTTCCACCAGAAGGAACCAATGAAGATCCTTTACAACAAACACCTTTATTAAGAGTTTTTAGTTTAGATAAATTAAATTACAACAACGATCCGCAATCAAAAGGAGACGGTTTTTTCGATTTCGTTGAAGGGATTACCGTATTGTCGCAAACCGGAAAAATTATTTTTCCAAGTGCAGAGCCCTTTGGTGAATATCTCTTTAACAAATTAGCGCTTGGCGGAAGTGAAGATTATGATAATAATGCAACATACAACGAAAATCAAGCAAAGTATGTATATGATGTGTTATATAAAGAAACTAAAACCAGAGCCTTAGAAGCAGTTGAAAAAAATAAATTCAAATTAAAAGGACGCTATAAATCTAATGGAGGCGATGGTATTCCTATAGGTTCCTTTAATGTACCTAGAGGCTCGGTGCGTGTTACTGCGGGTGGCCGTGTGTTGGTAGAAGGAATCGATTATACAGTTAACTATACACAAGGGCGCGTCCAAATTTTGGATGAAGCTTTAAAAGCATCGAATACACCTATTGAAGTTTCGACTGAAAATAATGCGGTGTTTGGACAACAAACCAAACGATTCACAGGTATTAATGTAGAACATAAATTTAATGAAAATTTTGTGTTGGGAGGAACGCTTTTAAACTTAAACGAGCGCCCAATAACTCAAAAAGCAAATTACGGTACAGAACCAATTAATAATACCATTTTTGGGTTAAACGGAAATTATTCAACCAAAGTGCCATTTTTAACCCGATTAGCAAATACCTTACCAAATATTGATACCGATGTAGAATCGAATTTGTCTGTACGTGGTGAGTTTGCTTATTTAGCACCAGGATCTCCAAAAGGCACCAATTTAAAAGGTGAAGCCACCTCATATGTTGATGATTTTGAAGGAACCCAAAATTCTATCGATTTAAAATCGCAACAGTCTTGGTTTTTATCAAGTAGACCCTTAGAATTGACAGGGTCGCCAGGGGACGATAACAATGGTATCCAAAACGGTTATGGAAGAGCTCTATTAAACTGGTATAGTATCGATCCTATTTTTTACACGAGTCAAAAGCCAAATGGTATTTCAGATAACGATTTGTCTAGTTTATACACAAGTCGTGTTTTTATAAAGGAATTGTTCCCAGATAGAGATTTAGTACAAGGGCAAAATACAATTTTAAACACCTTAGATTTGGCCTACTATCCAACAGAAAGAGGGCCTTATAATTTTGACCCAGCAACAACTAACGATGTTATTAATAATCCTTCAGCTTCATGGGCAGGTATTACACGTCAACTAACTTCTACTGATTTTGAACAACAAAACGTGGAGTATATCGAGTTTTGGTTGCAGGATCCATTTCAAGAAAACCCATCAAATTCGGGCGGGAAGTTAGTATTCAATCTCGGAAATATTTCAGAAGATATTATTAAAGATGGTAGAAAAATGTACGAGAACGGATTGCCAAAAGATGGAAACATCGATTTACTTCCCGTGACTGCTTGGGGAACTGTAATTCCTCAAAATCAATCTTTAGTATATGCATTCGATACTACAGGTCAAGAGCGAACCAATCAAGATGTGGGTTACGATGGGTATGATGATGCAGAAGAAATATTAAAATTTGGCGCCAGTTTTGGTAGTGACCCAGCAAAAGATAATTACACCTATTTTTTAAATGCCGATGGAAATATTTTCGATCGTTATAAAAAGTACAATGGAGTTGAAGGTAATACACCAGACACCTTTTCGGATACTGATAGAGGTGCGAATACACAACCCGATGTAGAAGATATCAATCGTGATAATACCATGAACACGATTGATAGTTATTACGAATACGAGCTTCCAATTACCAGACAAAATTTACCAACCTCAAAATCTGATTACGAGAATCTTCCAGCCAACAATCCTTTAAAAGAATACATAGTTGATTTTAAATCTCAAAAAAGAACGTTACCTAATGGAAATACACCCGATGTGAGATGGTATTTGTTTCGAATTCCAGTAGAAGGGAGTCTTGCAAAACCAGTTGGAGGTATTACCGATTTAAGATCGGTGCGTTTTACACGTTTATTTCTTAAAGAATTTACAGAACCAACCGTTTTTCGTTTTGGAACTTTAGATTTGGTTCGTAGTGAATGGAGACGCTATACACAAACCTTACAAGTTGATAAAGATAACCCCGCCGATGACAATACAGACTTTTCAGTAGGTGTTATTGGTACATTAGAAAACGAAGGTAGTTATGATAGACCGCCAGGAATAGAACCTGAAGAGTTGTATAACAATAATACCGTAGTTGAACAAAATGAACAATCGTTACTTGTTAATGTATGTAATTTAGAATCGCAAGACTCTAGAGGTGTTTATAAAAACATCGATTTAGATATGCGCCAATACAAACGCATGCGTATGTTTATGCACCTTGAAGAAGATGGTACAGGCATTCCAAATAATAATACGGTGGTTGGTTTTGTGCGTATGGGTAACGACCTTACAGAAAATTATTATCAAATAGAAATTCCATTAAAAGTTTCTGAATCGACATCAAGAACAGGACTTTGGCCAGAAGAAAATGAAATTAATTTACCAATAGGTGTTTTAGGAAAAATTAAGGCCTTGGAAATAGCGAATCCAACGTTGCCCACAGAACCTCAAAAGTTTTATAATGTAATTGATGGAAAATTAGTAGATACACCGGTTTCAGAATTTTCAACATATACTATAGGTCAACATCGAGTGACTATAAAGGGAAATCCTAATTTCGGTGATATTAGAACATTGATGGTTGGTATAAAAAATGGTATTGAAAATGGTTTAAATGATGCGCCTCCACCAGCATCACCTATATGCGCTGAGGTTTGGTTTAATGAATTAAGGCTATCGGATATGGATAACGAAGGTGGTTGGGCAGCAGTATTAAGTCTAGATACTAACATTGCCGACTTTATGAATATTAGCGCTACAGGTAGACAAAGCACTTCTGGCTTTGGTAGTCTTGAGCAAGGACCAAGTCAGCGTAGTTTAGAAGATGTAAAGCAATATGATTTAGTGACCAATATTAATGCTGGGCAGTTACTGCCAAAAAAATGGGGTATTCAAGTGCCGTTTAATTATGGACAAAGTGAAGAACTTATCACACCCAAATATGATGCGTATTATGAAGATTTAACTTTACAATCTAGATTAGATGCCGCTGAAACAACTGCTGAAAGAAATTTAATAAAAGAACAATCGGAAGATTATACTAAGCGTCAAAGTATCAATTTTATAGGTGTTAGAAAAAGCAGAACCACCGAAGAAAAACCACGTTTTTATGATGTTGAAAATTTGACTCTTAATTATTCATACAACAAAGTAGAACACCGAGATTTTGAAATTGAAGATGCTGTAAACAAAACAGTACGTGCAGGAGCTAATTACGCTTTTAACTTTAACCCTGTAAAAATTGAACCTTTTAAAAAGAACGATTCTTTGTTTACTGGTAAATACTGGAAACTTTTAAAAGATTTTAATGTTAATTTATTACCATCAAGTTTCGCTATAAACTCTGATATCAACAGACAATTTAACAGGCAGAAATTTAGAGATGTAGATCTTGCTAACGGCAACATTGGTATTGAAGAATTATTTAGAAGAAACTATACATTCGATTTTCAATACACCATCAATTACAACTTAACCGAAGCCTTAAGTTTTAATTTCACAGCGGCAAATAATAATATAGTTCGTAATTATTTTATAGACAATGATTTAATTAGAGGAGAGCATGATGAAACACTTGATGTTTGGGATGGTTTTTTCGATTTTGGAGACCCTAATAGGCAATCACAAGACTTAGGCATTACTTATCAAGTGCCTATTAATAAAATCCCCACATTTAGTTTTGTAAATGCAACTTACCAATATAGTGGTAACTTCCAGTGGCAACGAGGCTCAGATTTATATGGTAATTTAGAACTTGTTACCACCGATGAAAACGGTATTGAAACTACAGCTAATTACGATTTAGGCAACACCATTCAAAATGCCAATACCCACAATATCAATACAACTTTAGATATGAATAGGTTGTATAAATATATAGGTTTGGTAAAAAAACCAATTTCTCGAGTAAGAGCTAGAACAACTACTAGTGGGCCTCCGAGACCAAACCAGAATAAAACAAATCAGCCAAAAATTAAAGATCAATCGGTTACCAAGTTGCTTAATGCAGGCGTTGATATTTTAACGAGTATTAAAAGAATTCAGTTTAATTATTCTGAAAACAATGGTATATTTTTACCAGGATATTTACAAACTCCAGGTTTTGTTGGAACTTTAAAACCTACAACAGGTTTTACCTTTGGTAGCCAAAGCGATATTAGAGATCTCGCAGCAAGACGTGGATGGTTAACATTATTTCCAGAGTTCAATCAGCAATATACAACAACGAATTCAAAACAATTGGATGTATCGGCTAGTTTAGAGCCTGTAAAAGACTTAAAAATTGATATTGTTGGGAATAGAACTTATTATCAAAATTATACCGAAAACTTTAGAGTCAATGATAACGCAGGTCAATATGAATACGAATCTTTAACCCCAAACACCTTTGGTAATTTTAATATTTCAACAGTTTTAATTAAAACTGCGTTTAGTACAAGTGATGAAACAAACTCGGAAGCTTTTAACGATTTTAGAGCTAACAGACTTATAATTGCACAGCGATTGGCTAAGGAAAAAGGTGCTGATGTAAATGATGTGGACGCTGAAGGTTATCCTAAAGGCTTTGGTAAAAATAATCAAGCCGTATTATTACCAGCCTTTTTAGCGGCTTATACCGGGCAAGATGCCAGTAAGGTGAAAACCTCGGCGTTTAGAGATGTACCTATCCCCAATTGGGATTTAAAATACACAGGCTTTATGAAATATGCTTGGTTTAAAAAGAATTTCAAACGTTTCTCGTTAACTCATGGATACCGTTCAACTTATACCATCAATCAGTTTCAAACAAATTTAGACTATGAACAGCCTAATTTTAATATAGATTATGATGATATACCATCAGATAATAATGTTTTAAATCAATCTGGAAATTACAAAAACCCAACACTGTATAGTAATATCAACTTAACAGAAATGTTTAGTCCGTTAATTAGAATAGATTTCGAAATGCAAAATTCGGTTAAAATATTAACAGAAATTAAAAAGGACCGTTTGTTGTCATTAAGTTTTGATAATAATTTAATGACCGAAGTACAAGGAATGGAATATGTATTGGGGCTAGGATATAGAATTAAAGATTTACGTATTAATTCTAATTTGGCAGGTCCAAGCAAGCGTATTGTAAGTGATTTAAATATGAAAGCCGATATATCTATTAGAGATAATAAAACCATTATTAGGTATTTGGATTTAGAAAATAACCAAGTAACATCAGGTCAAACTATTTGGGGCTTAAAATATTCGGCCGATTATGCATTTAGTAAAAATCTAACAGGTATCTTTTATTTTGATTATACATTCTCAGAATATGCCATTTCAACCGCATTTCCACAAACAACCATTAGATCTGGTTTTACCATCAGGTATAATTTTGGGAATTAAAATAATAATCTATTTGAATTTAAAGTTTGAATAAATACATTTGTCAAGTACTAACTTAAAATAATAAAATGAATATTCCATCAGAATTAAAATATACAAAAGACCACGAGTGGGTAAGTATTGAAGGAGATATAGCAACTATTGGTATTACCGATTTTGCACAAAGTGAATTAGGTGATATTGTGTATGTTGAAGTTGAAACAGTTGATGAAACTTTAGAAGCCGAAGAAATTTTTGGAACGGTTGAAGCTGTAAAAACAGTATCCGATTTATTTTTGCCATTAACAGGGGAAATTATTGAGTTCAACACTGCTTTAGAAGACGAACCTGAAAAAGTAAATACAGACCCTTATGGAGATGGTTGGATGATAAAACTTAAATGTACAGACCTATCGCAAGTAGAAAATCTAATGTCTGCCGATGCTTATAAAACACTTATAGGTGCTTAAAAAGCTTTTACCTTTAGTAAGTATAGTTTATACAGTAGTATTAGCTACTATCTGTCTAATCAAAATAAAAAAAATCCCAAATCTTGGGGTGTCTTTTGGCGATAAAATATTTCATTTTTTAGCATATACAGTCTTAGCTTTTTTATGGTATAATACTTTTTTTAATACATTTAGGCTTGAAAGAAGGAAGGCATTATTGTATGCTGCGCTTTTTTCAATAGTATTTGGTATAGTTATTGAGGTACTACAGGGAGTGCTCACAACCTCACGATCATCTGATGTATATGATGTTATGGCAAATACAATGGGCGTGTTTCTTACTGTAATAATTGTATTCATTAAAAATTTGATTACTATTAAAAAATAATAAACACTTGCTTATTTGATAAATAAATAGTTATTTTAGCAATCTTGAAAAACAATTTAAATTATGGAACCTAAAAAAAATCCTAAAGCAAATGTTGGACGTAACAGTTCACTTTATTTCGCCATTGGTTTAGCGCTAATGTTATTTTTAACAAATTTCGCTATCAATTTCAAAACATATGATAAATCCAATGTCGATATAGGTACGGTACAGATGGATGAAGAATTAGAAGAAGAAATTCCATTAACACAACAATTACAAACACCACCACCACCACCACCACCACCAGCAGCTCCAGAAATCATTGAGATTGTAGAAGATGAGATAGAAGTGGTAGAAACAGTTATAGAATCTACGGAATCTAATCAAGAACAAAAAATTGTAAAAGTAGAAGCAGTAAAAGTAGCTCCTGCTATCGAGGAAGATGTTGAGGTTCCTTTTGCAGTTATTGAAAACGTTCCAGTATTTCCAGGTTGTGAAGGTGGAGATAATACAGCTAAGAGAGACTGTATGTCTAAAAAAATACAAGATTTTGTAAACAAAAAGTTTAATGTTGATTTAGCTAGTGAACTAGGTTTATCAGGCAGACAACGTATTAATGTTATCTTTAAAATAGATAAAACAGGAAATGTTGTAGGTATTCGCGCAAGAGCACCACACCCAGGGTTAGAAAAAGAAGCATCTCGCGTTATTGGGTTACTTCCCAAAATGCAACCAGGTAAACAACGTGGTAAACCAGTAACAGTACCTTATTCATTACCAATCGTTTTTCAAGTACAAGATTAATTTTTCTTAGTACTAAAGAGAAGGAGTTTTAAAATATAAAATCCCGTTACAAAACTTGTAACGGGATTTCTTTTTTGGTATACTTATTGAGACTTTATCATAATATTAACATTTAAACTATAATTATTATGAGTAATCCAAAAAAAACACACGAATCCATTCGGCAAAATGGACAAATCGTGAAAAAGTCACAAAAGCAGGATGTAAATTTACGAAAAAACTCGAGCCTTTATTTCCAAATTGGCTTAATTGTTTGTTTACTCGCAGCCTATGGGTTGTTAGAGATGAAGTTTGAAACAACTATCCCAAAGGTTGTGGATGTTTATTTGCCAGATGAAAGCTTTATGGTAGATGCTGTGGTTTTTAAACCTGAAGTAGCAATGAAGGAAGAGCCAGTTAAACATGAAACTAGCGATCCAATACAGGAATTCGTGGAAGTTCCAAATACAGCTCCAGATATTTTTATTGATACACCAGATAAACCAACACCGTCAATAGCACAAACTTTTAATCCAGGTATTATTACTCTAGTTAAAAAACCAGTCGATCCTGAGAATGTGCGTTTTGAGGCAATAGAAAATGTGCCAATTTACCCAGGCTGTGAAAACAAAAAAACAAACGACGAAAAGCGTAAATGCATGTCCGATAAAATAACACAACTCATTCAAAAAAAGTTCAATACCAATTTGAGTAGTGAATTAGGTTTATCTGGTAAACAAGTGATTCGCACGCAATTTAAAATTGATAAAACAGGACGTGTTAATGATATCCAAGTTAGAGGGACTCATTCTCAATTAGAAAAAGAAGCAGAACGTGTTATTAATATTATTCCAGAAATGACACCCGGTAAACAACGCGATAAAAATGTAGGTGTTATTTATACATTGCCCATCATATTTCAAGTACAAGATTAATTTTGTTAAAATTCAAACAAGAAAAAGCCGTTATCTATCACTTGATAACGGCTTTTTTAATAATCGATTATTAAAAATATAGTATCTTTCGATCCTAAATCCAAGTTTAAAAAAACTATGAAGCAATTCGTTGTTCTATTCCTCCTTTTTACAAGCCTTACGATGTATTCTCAAAACAGGGCTCATAATGAAAAACCTCCTGTATTCCCAAGTTGCGATAGCTTAACAATAGATGTGTTGCAGCATTGTTTTGATACGAATATTTATACAAATATTTACAACACTTTTAAGGAGCCTGAAAAAGTCTCTAGAGAAGATTATAAAGGCGAAGTAATAGTGCTTTTTGAGGTGGATACGACAGGGCAATTTAAAGTATTATATGTAGAGGCTATGTATGATGAGTTGAAAGCAGAAGTGAAACGCGTGTTTTCACTATTTCCAAAAGTGACACCAGCAACATACAATGGGAGAAAAACCTATAAGCAATACACCATCCCGATACGCATACCTTTAGTTAATCAAACAACCATAACTCCAGATGCAGCTAAAAAAAATGAGTTGTCTAAAATAGAGCAACAGGCCAAGGCAGAATTTGATAGTGTGAATACTGTTTTGAAAGTGTTTGAAGATAAAGCGTATGCTAGCCAACTAAACATTCCATTTACACATAGTGATTACGCTAGGTTTGATAGGCAAATGAATATGGTTGGAACTAACAGCCATACCGCATCAAAACCATTTATTTATGAAGACGTATCGAAATATTATGACTTTAAAGTAGAAAAAGATAAATTGCTAAAAGAAGTCGATACTTGGGCAGGAAGAAAGCTTTGGAATGAACATTTGGTGCAATTGCAAGGAATCGATTATTGGTTTACCGTAGATCCAATTTTAGATTTAGAAACAGGAACGGATGTTAACGCCGATTTTAATACAACGTATAATAATACCCGCGGGTTTTTGGTGCAAGGTGGTTTGGGAAGCAAGTTAAGTTTTTATGCGTCGGTTTTTGAAAGCCAAGGACGATTTGCTCAATATGTAAATGAATATGCGGAAAGTTTAAAAGCCTTTGGTCCAGACCCTGCAATTATTCCTGGACGCGGTATAGCAAAGCGTTTTAAAGCCGATTCTTACGACTATCCTGTGGCTGAGGCTTATTTATCGTATAAACCTGCTAAATTTATAAATATACAATTCGGACATGGTAAAAATTTTATAGGAGATGGGTATCGGTCGTTACTGTTGAGTGATGTTGCCAGTCCGCATCCTTTTTTAAAATTAAACACCTCCTTTTGGAAAATAAAGTATACGAATACGTGGATGTGGTTAAAAGATGTACGTCCTGAAGTTGAGAATGATAAAGCATTTTTAAGCAAATACATCGCTAATCACTACTTAAGTTGGAACGTTTCTAAGAAATTAAACATCGGTTTGTTCGAATCGGTATTGTGGACTAATAGTAATGATAGGGGTTTTGATGTGAATTATTTAAATCCAATTATATTTTACAGAGCCATTGAATTTGAGACAGGTCAAGGTGCTGGAAATGCACTATTGGGAGCTTCAGCAAAATATAAATGGAATGACAATGTAAATTTATATAGCCAGTTTATTTTAGATGAATTTTCATTGAGTGACATAAAGGGGGGAGAGAAAAGTTGGAAAAATAAATACGGTTATCAATTAGGTGTTAAATATTATAACGCCTTTAAAGTTGATAATTTGTTGTTGCAGTTTGAATATAATCGTGTTAGGCCATACACCTATTCACATAATACTATTGTGCTTAATTATGGGCATAATAACCAATCGATGGCGCACCTGTGGGGTGCCAACTTTAGTGAAGCTATTTTAATTGGACGTTACCATTACAAACGTTGGTTCGCAGATGCAAAACTTATTTTTGGTGTACGTGGATTGGATTTTAACGATGGCACAGATAATTTTAGTTATGGAGGTGATGTTTATAGAGATTATAACGACCGCCCTTATGATATAGGCGTTACGGTTGGTCAAGGGATTAAAACCAAAATTTTTAATGGTAATTTACAAGCAGGTTATTTAATTAATCCAGCTACAAATCTTAAAATATTTACCGATATAACTGTTAGGAATTTTAATCCTGAAGCAGAAACTACGAGTGCATTTAAAAACAATACCGTTTGGTTTAACTTTGGAATTAGAACCGATTTGTTTAATTGGTATTTTGACTATTAGAGTTTGCTATTTTTTTGATTTAGATGCGAGTTGCATAAGCCAGTGTAAGCACCTAAAACAAACCTATAATAGTGCAAAGCAATGTTAGTATAAAGAAAACAAATTGTTACCTTGTAAACTTTAGAGAATTTTTTGACTAATTTTGCAGTATTAAAGTAAAATAAGAATTAAAATATAAATATTATGGCATTAGAAATAACAGATGCGACGTTTGAGGAAACAGTATTAAAAAGTACAAAACCGGTAATGGTTGATTTTTGGGCAGCTTGGTGTGGACCATGTAGAATGGTGGGACCAATTATTGAACAAATAAGTGAAGAATACGAAGGAAAAGCAGTTGTTGGTAAAGTTGATGTAGATGCGAACCAAGAATTTGCTGCAAAATATGGCGTGCGTAACATACCTACGGTTTTAGTTTTTCAAAACGGAGAAGTTGTTGGACGTCAAGTTGGTGTAGCGCCAAAAAACGCTTATACAGAGGCAATTGATGCGCTTTTGTAATAGATATAGAAAAGAAAACTAAAAAGGTTTGCCATAATGGTAAACCTTTTTTTATTTTAGATAAAAATTAAATAAAAAATGAGTGATAAAATAAAAGTTCAGGATGCTATTGATAGTAAATTAATAGAACAACGTAAAGTGTTTTTATGGGGGCAGGTTGATGATAAATCAGCAAAACATGTTATTGACCGGTTGATGTATTTAGATGCTTTAGACAATAAGGATATACAGCTATACATAAATAGTCCTGGTGGTTATGTAACCTCTGGTTTTGCAATTTACGATTGTATTAAATCTTTGAAAAGTGAAGTTTCTACCATATGTACTGGTTTTGCTGCATCAATGGGTTCTATTATTCTTTCCGCAGGAACTAAAGGAAAACGTTTTATTCAACCACATGCACGTGTCATGATTCACCAACCAAGTGGGGGAGCCAGTGGTCAAGCCAGTGATATAGAAATTACGGCACAGGAAATTATAAAAACAAAAGAATTAAGTGCGCACTTATTGGCTTCAAATTGCGGGCAAACCTTTGAAAAAATAATGAAAGATTTCAATCGAGACCATTGGATGGGAGCTGAGGAATCAGTTGAATACGGTATTGTTGATGGGATTATTTAGAGACTCTAACTCTGAAGGCAATACCACTATTGTTAAAATTGAATTCAGATGGTGATTTTTAAATAAAATTCAAAACAGTAAAATTTTTCCATAGAAGTAATTCTTCCCTTTAGGAAAGACTAGTGGAGCTTATGAATATACAAAACGAACTAAATAAAGCCGAGGGTTTTAAAAATCTCGAATTACTTGCAAAACAAGTGGTTGAGGGATTTATTGCAGGCATGCATAAAAGTCCGTTTCATGGGTTTTCAGCTGAATTTGCTGAACATAAAATATACAATAATGGTGAAAGCACCCGCCATATAGATTGGAAATTATTTGCAAAAACAGAGAAGCTTTACACCAAGCGGTATGACGATGAAACCAATTTGCGTTGTCATATCATCATAGATAATAGTAGCTCGATGCATTACCCTGAAATGCGCTCTTTTTCTATTGAAAACCTTAATAAGATAGCATTTTCTGTTTTAGCATCAGCGTCTTTAATGCAAATTTTAAAAAAACAAAGAGATACTGTTGGTTTAAGTATTTATAGTGATGCATATGATTATCATGCACCAGAAAAAGGAAGTGAACGTCACCATCAAATGTTATTAAGTCATTTAAGTGATACTGTTGTTTCGAAACCAAAAAACAGACAAACGGAAACATATAGGTATTTGCATGAAATAGCAGAGAAAATTCATAAACGCTCGATGATTTTTTTGTTTACTGATATGTTTCAAACAAGTGAAAATGAAACTAAGTTGTTTGAAGCGTTACGTCATTTAAAATATAATAAGCATGAAGTGGTTTTATTTCATGTGTTTGATAAAGATAAAGAATTGCAATTTAACTTCGATAATAAGCCCAAACGCTTTATTGATGTTGAAACAGGCCAGTTTATCAATTTATATGCAGATAGTGTCAAAGAAAATTATAATGATGCTGTAAGGGGGTATTTTGCTGCATTAAAGCTTAAATGCTTGCAATACAAGATTAAATATGTAGAGGCAGATGTAAATAAAAATTTCAATAACATCTTGACAACCTATATGGTAGAGCGAAAAAAGTTTGTTTAAAAAAAATGTTTTAAAAAAAACTCAAAAAAAGATTTGAGATATTAAAAAAGGCGTGTATATTTGCAACCGCAATAAAGCAACGGTCTGGTAGTTCAGTTGGTTAGAATGTCGCCCTGTCACGGCGAAGGTCGCGGGTTCGAGTCCCGTCCAGACCGCGAAAATTGCTAAAAAGCTCTAAGAGATTAGGGCTTTTTTTGGCAATAAGAAGTTGTGTTGTTAGTGAGCACCTTGTGT
Organism: Mariniflexile litorale; assembly: GCF_031128465.2. Lineage (GTDB taxonomy): Bacteria > Bacteroidota > Bacteroidia > Flavobacteriales > Flavobacteriaceae > Mariniflexile > Mariniflexile litorale. Next base: position 2,109,616 of record NZ_CP155618.1, read on the forward strand.
TTGCTAAAGGTTTAAGTAGTTAAACCAATGAGAAGCTTTCCTTTTTTCTTTACGGAAAATCGGGATGCTTTTTTGTTTTAAGTAATTTCTCATCTAAATACATTGTAGGACTTTTTCATTGTTTATAATTAACATGATGGAAAAGGATGGGCACTATTATGGGATCAAGGCTAAAAGTTGTGTTTAAGCAAAAATAGTGGTTAATCTAAAAAGGAAAAATTCTATATTTTTGACACCTCTAAACTGGGCTCTAAAGGCTTTTATCTTTGCGTTAAAAGATTCAGCAGAAGCATTTGTACTTCGATTGATGAAATAGTTAAGTATAGATCTATAGTTTAGGGTTATCGTATTTGCTATTGTATTGAATGCTCTAAATCCAGATTGTTCAACATCTTTATACCAATGCGCTAGCTTTGTGTATGCAGTTTCTACTGATTTTGCTGTATTGAAAATATTTCTAAGGCCTTGAACTAGGTTAAATGCTAGTTGGATATCAGGATATTGATCGAAGAGTATTTTGCTTCTCTGGTATTGATTTTCCGTCCAATTAGAGGGTGCTTTGTAGAGTAAATACCTGCTTCTTGCTAAGAGTTGTTTTCTGGTATCTCCATTATCAAAGACCTCTTGTTTATAGGTCTTGTGATTTGCTCTGGCAAGTTTTATGTTTTCGTTTTCTAGATCTATGGCGGATCAAGGCTAAAAGTTGTGTTTAAGCAAAAATAGTGGTTAATCTAAAAAGGAAAAATTCTATATTTTTGACACCTCTAAACTGGGCTCTAAAGGCTTTTATCTTTGCGTTAAAAGATTCAGCAGAAGCATTTGTACTTCGATTGATGAAATAGTTAAGTATAGATCTATAGTTTAGGGTTATCGTATTTGCTATTGTATTGAATGCTCTAAATCCAGATTGTTCAACATCTTTATACCAATGCGCTAGCTTTGTGTATGCAGTTTCTACTGATTTTGCTGTATTGAAAATATTTCTAAGGCCTTGAACTAGGTTAAATGCTAGTTGGATATCAGGATATTGATCGAAGAGTATTTTGCTTCTCTGGTATTGATTTTCCGTCCAATTAGAGGGTGCTTTGTAGAGTAAATACCTGCTTCTTGCTAAGAGTTGTTTTCTGGTATCTCCATTATCAAAGACCTCTTGTTTATAGGTCTTGTGATTTGCTCTGGCAAGTTTTATGTTTTCGTTTTCTAGATCTATGGCGTCCCACCTATATTTGATTCTTATATCTTGTAGTGCTTCCAAGGCTAATTTCTGTACATGAAACCGATCAGTAACCTGTATGGCTTTTGGGAAACATTTTTTAGCGATAGTTTTCATTGAGTTAGCCATGTCTAGTGTAATCTCTTTAACCTTCGTTCTTTTCTTTGCTGATAATTTAAGAAGCTGTTCTATAATAGGTTCTACTTTAGTGCCAGAAAAAATGGCAACGATACTTCCTTTTTTACCTTTGGCTTTTTTGTTGGTAATGATGGTGTAGAGTTCTCCCTTTGACAAAGCAGTCTCATCAATAGATAAATGGCTTCCTATATTTTCAGGAAAGATGAGATATTGTTTTGCATGTTTCTTCTGATTCCAGTCTTTAAAATCACTTAAATAATCTTTATACTGACGTTGTAGTTTTTTACCATCAACGCCATAAAAATGTCCTATGGTATGACAATCTGAAGCTCTAGTATTGATTAATTTCTTTTAAAAAAGCAGCGAACTCTGATGTCATACGAGTTCCCTGTGCTACTAAGTTCCAATCTCTCTGCACGACTTGTTTGGTGGTCTTGTCTAACCATCTGCGACGCTTAACATGCAGGTAAACTGTATTGCCTCGTAAAGGAAAATCTTGGATGGTTACTTCTTTATGAAAACCATGCGCAATTAATGTGCGTTTAGATTCTTCTTTAGGTGTTGCATTTTGTTCTTCAAAGTAAAGATGCATGACTTCGCCATTTTTAGTATGCTTTACAAGATCAAAATGGTTGATTAGAAATTCAGGTAAAATAAGTTTGAGTAGTTCTAGATAATGGTCCAAAATCTTTTTTTTGCAAAAATCCGAAAACTATAGGTAATTCACACACAACTTTTGGTCATGATCCCTATTATGGGCTCAAGAATAAAAAACTTGGGGACAATTATATATATTTTTTAAATTTACAATCAAAAGAGCTTTTGCATTTAAATTTAGCCCAATATTTACTACCCGAAGGAATCTTAGAATATTTTGATGTAGTTTCCAGTAAATCTGAATCTGATAAAATTCACTTTTACTTAGAAGAAAAAAATATCCTACCTGTCGAATACGAACAGCTCCCTGCTAAATCTAAGGGATTCATACCTGAAATTACTGTAGAAGATTAACATGATGGAAAAGGATGGACACTATTATGGTTTGACCTAAATTCAATCCTAATATTTGCAAGTTATTTTAGGTTCGTTAATTTATTTATTGGTGTTATTATTAAAAGAATGTTTTATAATAATTTAAATATTTTTTATCACAATAAACTTAATAATTTTATTATTTTTGTGTAATCGATTACAGAAATTTTCGTAAGTTCAATTTAATTTTAACTTTGCAACGGCACTAAATTTCTTGATGTTCTATAAGATTTAATATTTATTTGATCAATACATGAATTTATTTAATTTAAATAGAAAAGGAGTACTTGGAACTAGTGGTATTCATAGTTTGAGTATAACCACAATAGAAGTATTTGCAAACGCAAGTGCTAAATATGGTATTTCTATAAATGGTATTGAGCCTAACTATCTCGAAATCAGTAAACAGGATTAATCACTGTAGATGGGCATTTATTTAAGGATTTATAATTAATAGAAGGTCAACCGCAAGATGGGGCTGAAAATTTAATAGGAGCAGCTATTTTTTTAGCATGGAAGGCAAGTAATTTTAGTAACAGTCAAATATTTATGTTGATATTTGGTCTACGATAAGTAAACCTTCAAATGAAGATTAATATTTTATATATAAAATGAGCAAAAAATTTATTCACAACAATTTTTTATTAGAAAATAAATACGCTGAAGAATTATATCATAATTATTCAAAGAATCAGCCAATAATAGATTATCATAATCACTTATCTCCACAACAAATAGCAGAGGATAAGACTTTTGAAAACATCACCAATGTTTGGATTAATGGTGATCATTACAAATGGCGTGCTATGCGTACATTAGGTATTAATGAAAAGTTTATTACAGGTGATGCTACCGATAAAGAGAAGTTTTTAAACTGGGCAAAAACAGTGCCTTATACCATGCGCAACCCTCTTTATCATTGGACGCATTTAGAACTTGCGAAATATTTTGGAATTACCGATTTATTAAGTGAGAAAACAGCTGAAAAAGTTTGGGAACAAACTCAAGATCAATTAAATGCAGGAACACATAGTACACGACAATTATTGCAAAAAGTAAATGCAGAATTAGTTTGTACCACTGAAGATCCGATAGATAATTTGCAATACCATCAACAATTGGCAAAAAGCGATTTTAATGTAAAAGTTAGTACTGCTTTTAGGCCAGATAAAGCCATTTTAATTAATGCCGATGGGTACAATACTTATCTAGACTCCCTTGAGAAATCGGCGGGTGTTTCAATTAACTCTTACCAAGATTTATTAAGTGCTTTAAGAAAACGTATTGAGTTTTTCAACGCAAACGGCTGTAAACTTTGTGATCACGGATTAGATCAAATTTATTTTGAGAACTATACGGAAAGTGACATAAAAGCGATTTTTGCTAAGAAAAGAGAAGGAAAGACGATTTCAAATGACGACGCTTTAAAATTCCAAAGTGCTGTGCTAGTGTTTTTATGTGAAACATATCATGAGTTTGGTTGGGTACAACAATTTCATTTAGGAGCTCTAAGAAATAACAATGCACGTATGCATCGTATTTTAGGTCCTGATACAGGTTGGGATTCTATTGGCGATTATCCACAAGCACAAAAATTATCAGCCTTTTTAAATGCTTTAGATAGTAAAGATAAATTAACGAAAACAATAATTTATAACCTTAATCCCGCCGATAATGAAGTGATGGCGACTATGATAGGTAACTTTAATGATGGCAGTGTTAAAGGTAAAGTTCAGTTTGGTTCTGGATGGTGGTTTTTAGATCAAAAAGATGGAATGACAAAACAATTAAATGCGCTTTCAAATATGGGGTTAATTAGTTGTTTTATTGGAATGTTAACCGATTCAAGAAGTTTCTTATCATTTCCAAGACACGAATATTTTAGACGTATTTTGTGTAATCTATTAGGTGATGAAATAAAAAGAGGAGAATTACCAAATGATATGGAATGGATAGGTAAAATGGTTTCTGATATTAGTTACAACAATGCTAAAGAGTATTTCAAGTTTTAGTAAAAACTTGAAATTATGCTAAATAGTGTTGGTAATATATTAATAGCAGTTTTACAATAAATTAGAGTCTGTTTCTTGTATGTTTGTATTCCTGAAAAATTAAAGATTGCAAAAAAAAGATGTTCGTAATTAAGGGACATATAATATTAAAAATAAAATGATACGAAACCTTAAAATTATATCGCTATTACTAGTTGTTTTGTTGGTAGGATGTGGTGAATTGAGTAAAACAAAAACCATTAAAATAGCTCATGGTTTAGATGTTAATCACTCGGTACACAAAGCCATGGTTGAGTTGGGTAAAGATTTAGAAAAAAGATCTGGAGGAAAAATGAAACTCCAAATTTATCCAAGTCAACAATTAGGAAGTGAACGTGAATGTTTGGAACTTTTACAAATAGGAAGTTTAGACATGACCAAAGTTTCTGTAGGAGTTATGGAAAATTTTGCGCCAAAGATGAAAGTTTTTGGTATTCCTTTTTTGTTTCGTGATAGACAGCATTCCTTTAATGTATTAGATAGTCATGTAGGAAAAGAGATACTGGATGATGGTGAGCAGTATTGGTTAAAAGGATTAGCATATTATGACGCTGGTAGTAGAAGTTTCTATACTAAAGACAAGCCAATCAATACTCCAGAAGATTTAAAAGGTCTAAAAGTTAGAGTTATGGAAAGTGTTACCGCAATGGATATGGTTAAAGCTTTAGGAGGTTCGGCCACCCCAATTTCTTGGGGAGAATTATATACTTCTTTACAACAAGGTGTTGTTGATGGAGCCGAAAATAATCCACCAAGTTTTTATTTATCACGTCACTATGAAGTTTGTAAATATTACTCTTTAGATGAACATACTGTGTTGCCAGACGTTTTAGTTATTGGTACAGAAACATGGAATAAACTAACTGAACAAGAACAAAACTGGTTGCAAGCATCTGTTGATAAATCTGTAATATATCAGCGTGAGTTATGGGCCGATGCAGAAGCAGAAGCTTTACGTGAAGTTGAAAAAGCTGGTGTAACAATTATTAGACCCGATAAAGCCTTGTTTCAGAGTAAAGTAAAAAGTATTTATGAAGGCTATAAAGATAATCCTGTAATAAATAATTTAATGCACCAAATTATAGAAACAAAATAAAATAATAAACACATGACACTTCGAGAAAAAATTGATAAAGTTTTAGGGAATATACTTGTTGTTATAATGGCTGTTATGGTTATAAACGTACTATGGCAGGTGTTTACACGATTTGTAGTAGGTACTCCAAGTTCATTCACTGATGAACTTGCAAGGTATTTAATGATTTGGATAGGTATTCTTGGAGCAGCATATGTGTCTGGTCGTAATATGCATGTAGCTATAGATGTTATACCTAGAAAAGTAAGTCCAGAAAATCAAAAAAAGTTAATGAGTGTCGTTTATGTAATAATCATATTGTTTTCTTTAACAGCATTGGTTATTGGTGGGTTTAGATTGGTATATATTAGTTATTTACTTGGTCAAAGTTCTCCTGCATTACAAATACCATTAGCATTCGTTTATATGGTAATTCCAATTAGTGGCATTTTAATAATTTATTACAAAATTTCAGATCTCTTAAAAAAATAGTTATGATGGAATATATACCAGTACTTGTACTAGTCTTTAGTTTTTTATTTCTTTTATCAATAGGAACACCAGTAGCATGGAGTATTGCTATTTCTGCAATGTTAACCATGTTAGTAAGTATTTCTCCAATAGCTGCTTTTACTACAGTATCTCAACGAATGGGTACGGGTCTTGATAGTTTTGCATTACTCGCCATACCCTTTTTCGTCCTCTCAGGACAATTAATGAATAAAGGAGGTATTGCGCATCGACTTATTGCCTTTGCAAAAACATTAGTGGGATCATTACCAGGAGGCTTAGCACTTATAAATGTTGTTGGGGCTATGTTAATGGGGGCTATTGCTGGTTCGGCCATGGCGTCTGCATCAGCTATGGGTAGTATTTTAGGACCAGAAATGGAAAAAGAAGGTTATTCAAAAGAGTTTGGTGCTGCTGTAAATATTACATCTGCAACTACAGGGTTAATTATTCCACCTAGTAATGTACTTATTGTATACTCTCTAGCAAGTGGAGGAGTTTCCATAGCAGCGTTGTTTTTAGCAGGTTATATTCCAGGTATTTTAACTGGTTTGTTTTTAATGATTGTTGCATCATTATGGGCAAAAAAGAAGAAATATAAATTAGGAGAGAGAAGTTCTTTAAAAGAAGTATTTAAAACTTTTGTAGCGGCTGTGCCAAGTTTATTTCTGTTGGTGGTTGTTATTGGAGGTATTGTAACTGGAATTTTTACAGCTACAGAAGCTTCAGCCATTGCGGTTTTATATACGTTGGTTTTAGGTTTTGTATATAAAGAAATATCGTTTAAATCCCTTCCTGAAATTTTGTTAGATTCTTCAGCAACAACAGCTATCGTTATGTTGTTAATTGGAGCATCTATGAGCATGTCTTGGGTAATGTCTTATGAGAATATCCCTCAAGATATCAGTTCTGCTTTATTAGGTATTAGTGATAACAAAGTCATCATATTATTAATCATCAACTTGTTATTGTTGTTTGTTGGTATTTTTATGGATATGACGCCTGCTGTATTAATTTTCACCCCCATATTTTTACCAGTAGTACAAAAACTAGGGATGGATCCTATTCATTTCGGAATGATTATGGTGTTAAACTTATGTATTGGCTTATGTACACCCCCAGTAGGCTCGGTGTTATTTGTTGGTGTAGGAGTCGCTAATACAACCATAGAAAAAGTAATTAAGCCATTAATGCCCTTATTTTTAGCCATGGTATTAGCACTATTATTGGTGACTTATATTCCTGAGTTAAGTTTATGGCTTCCTAGAGTGTTCGGATTATTAGATTAAAAAGTATTCAATTATAAATTATAATGAAAAAATTAAATAGAAAAAATGTTGGATTGGAAGCTTTGCTTCCAATAAAAATAGTGCAATTTGGAGAAGGTAATTTCTTAAGAGCCTTCATTGGTTATGCATTTCAAGAGTTAAATAAAGTTGCCGATTTCAATGCAGGAATCGCTGTAGTTCAACCAATTGATAGAGGTTTAGTAAAGATGCTAAACGATCAAGATGGTTTATATACACTTTTTATGAAAGGTGTTAGAAAAGGAGAAGAAATTCAAGAAGTTGAGTTAATTTCAAATATTGTTAAAGCAGTAGATCCTTATGCTAATTTCCAAGACTATTTAAGTTTAGCTAAAGAGGCATCGTTGGAATTTATTATTTCTAATACCACCGAAGCGGGTATTGCATATGTGAATTCAGATAGACCAGATATGCAACCACCGAGTTCATTTCCAGCAAAATTAACAGTGCTTTTACACGAACGTTTCAAGCATTTTAATGGTGATGCTTCTAAAGGTCTAACCATTATTCCTTGTGAACTTATCAATCACAATTCTGAAACTTTAAAAGAAATTATATTACAGTATGTAATCGATTGGAATTTAGGAAATGATTTCAAAAATTGGTTGTTAGAAAGTAATTCTTTTCATAGTACTTTAGTAGATAGAATCGTACCAGGTTATCCAAAAGATGAAATTGAAGCTTATAATGCCCAATTAGATTATGAAGATAATTTAATAGTAGCCGCTGAAGTATTTTTGCTTTGGGTTATTGAAGGAGGCGATGCTTTAAAAGCAAAATTACCATTTAACAAAACAAATTTAGATGTTAAGATTGTTGATGATATGCAACCATACCGTACAAGAAAAGTGCGTATTCTAAATGGTGCACATACTGCCATGGTACCTTTTTCATTACTTTATGGAAACAAAACTGTAAAACAATCTGTAGATAATGAGTTTACAGGACCTTTTATAAACAAAGCAGTATTTGATGAAATTAGCGATACTTTAGAAATGGATAGAGAGGAGTTAAATAGTTTCTCTGATGAGATTTTCGACCGTTTCAAAAATCCATTCATTATCCATAATTTATCGAGCATAGCTTTAAATTCAATTTCTAAATTTACGGTGAGAGTGCTACCAAGTTTACTGGGATATGTGAAAATGCATCATAAGGTGCCAACCAACTTAACATTTGCGTTTGCTGCTCTCATACGTTTCTACAAAGGCACATGGAATGGAGAAACGTTACCAGTTCAAGATAGTGACGATATTGTTGCAACCTTTACTAAAATTTGGGAATCTAAAGATTATACTGAAGTTGCTAAAAACACATTAAGTATTAAAGATTATTGGGGTGAAGATTTAACGAAAATTGATAATCTAACCGAAGCCGTTGCTTTAGCTTTAAAAGAAATTGATGCTAATGGCATTGAAGCAGGATTTGCTAATTATAGCAAAAAGTTTTAAAAACAGAACTAATTATAAATTATTAGTATGCAAAAGAAAATCATGAAAGTAAATGCATCAGATAATGTTGCAGTTGCTTTAGTAAATTTACAAGCAGGAGAAGTTATTTCCTTTGAAGGTGCAGATGTTAAAGTACTGTCATACACAAAATCGAAGCATAAAATAGCTTTAGAAAAATTTGAATCAGGCGATAGAATCATCATGTATGGTGTTCTTGTAGGTTCAGCCAATGGAGTTATTGAAAAAGGAGATGTTTTAACAACTGAAAATGTAAAACATCAAAGTGAAAAAGTATTTGGAAGAACAGAGTCGTTTAGCTGGACAGCTCCAAATGTTGATAAATGGAAAGATAAAACCTTTTTAGGTTATCATAGAGAAGACGGTCAAGTAGGTACAGAAAATGTGTGGTTGTTTTTCCCATTAGTATTCTGTGAAAATAGAAATATAGAAATTTTAAAAGAAGTTTTTGAAAAAGAACTTTTAAAAGAAAAAGAAACATCACACCAATTATTACTTCGTTCATTAGTTAGCGGAGATATACAGGAAGCTGTAGTTGAAAAAGAATCTGAAAAAGTATTTAATAATATCGATGTAAAATTTATTACACATCCAGGAGGTTGTGGAGCGATTAGACAAGATTCTGAAAGTTTGGCAAAATTATTAGCTGGTTATGTACACAATCCAAATGTTGCAGGTGTAACAGTTCTAAGTTTAGGGTGCCAAAACCTTCAAATAAGTGTTTTTAAAGATGCTTTGAATGCTATTAATCCAAATTTGAAAAAGCCAGTCCTTATTTTTGAACAACAACAAATGGGAACCGTTAACGAGATGTTAACAGCAATAGTTAAAGAATCTTTCGCAGCAATTAAAGAAGCCAATAATGCTAAGCGTGAGCCAGCTCCTTTATCTAAACTGCGCGTAGGTTTAGAGTGTGGTGGTTCAGATGGATTCTCAGGGATATCAGCAAACCCAACTTTAGGTGCAGTATCCGATTTATTAGCAGCCCTTAACGGAACTGCAGTGTTAGCAGAATTCCCAGAATTATGCGGTGTAGAACAAGAGTTGGTAAACCGATGTGTTGACGACGAGGATGGTAAGAAGTTTTTAAAATTAATGCAAGCTTATGAAAAATCGGTTGTCGATGCAGGCTCAGGGTTTGATATGAATCCATCACCAGGAAACATTAAAGACGGTTTAATAACCGATGCGATGAAATCTGCTGGTGCTGCTAAAAAAGGAGGTACATCGCCTGTACAAGATGTTTTAGATTATGGGGAGTATATTACTAAACCAGGTCTTAATTTATTATGTACTCCAGGTAATGATGTGGAAAGTACAACAGGTTTAGTAGGTTCTGGAGCTAATGTGGTTTTATTCACTACAGGTTTAGGAACTCCAACAGGAAACCCCATTGCTCCAATTATAAAAGTTTCTTCAAATACTGAACTAGCAGAACGTATGCCCGATATTATTGATATTGAGACAGGAGCGGTAATTCGCGGTGAAAAAACAATAGAAGAAATGGCTGATGAAATGCTTGAATTCATCATTAAAGTGGCTAGTGGGGAAGTTCAAACTAAAGCAAAATTGTTAAATCAAAATGACTTTATTCCTTGGAGACGAGGTGTGTCTTTATAAAAAGAAACAAACTAAATAATTTATTTTTGACATTAAAAAGCATAAAAAAACAAGAATTATTTCTTGGTTTTTTATGCTTTTCTTATTTTCAATAGCTAGTTATTTTTCTGAGACTATAGTCGATTTTAATGAAGAGTCTCTAATTATCAATTCTGGTGATAAAATAACCTGTTTCTCAGATTTTATTTTTTTACTATTTTTAGCCTCTTCCAAAAACACTTGGGCTGTAATTCTACCCATTTCTATAGGTGATTGATCTACAGAGGTGATAGAAAGTTCCATAAATCGAGTAAACGGCTCGTTACTAAAACCAACAACACTAATATCTTCTGGTATTTTAAGTCCATGTGCTTTTATTTCTTCAATGGCACCTAATGCGGTAAAATCACTAGAAGAAAATATAGCATCTGGTGGTTTTTCCATGGCTAAAAGTTGTTTAGTGGTTTTGCGGCCTTCTAAAACTTTACTCATGGTTTCAATAACAATAGCCTCGTCAAATTCAAGACCATTATCAATAATGGCTTGTTTATAACCTAAATATCTGTTTTTGAAAATTTGTATTTCACGATTATTTGATAAATGCGCAATACGTTTACAACCTTGATCTATTAAATGTTGCGTAGCAGTATAGGCGCCTTTAAAGTCATCAATAGTAACCGAACTAACACCAGAAATTTCTTTTCTTCTATCAAAAAATATTAAAGGAACTCCTTTTTTTAACAATTTTTGAAAGTGTTCATCCGTTTCTAATTTTGAATTAGAAATAGACATTAAAATTCCGTCTACTTGCGCATTTAGTAACGAATTAATATTTTCAATTTCAACAGTGTCTTGGTCATGTGTTTGACAAATTATCACATGATACCCATGTGGATGTAGTTCTTCTTCAATACCTCGTATTACCGAAGCAAAAAAGTTACTGTCTATACGAGGTACAATAACTCCTATGTTAAAACTTTTACCACTTTTAAGAGCAAGAGCAAGTTTGTTTTGCTCATAGTTCATTTCTTTAGCGGTTTCATTAACTAATTTACGAGTACTTTCACTTATTTTAGAATTACCATTTAAAGCTCTTGATACTGTAGCTGCCGTTATATTAAGCTTTGCAGCAATATCATAGATAGTTGTTTTTTTACTCATGAATTAATGGGCTGGTTTTAAGTGAGTACAAACTTATTTATTTGTATCAATAAAAAATAGTAATAAAGATTATTTTTTATTGATACAATATATGACTTTTTCCATTGTATGAAATTTTACACTGTATTTTTTTTGTCATTTAGAGCTTTTTATTAATTTTTTAAGAAAATTTTAAGAAATGATAGTGCAAGATATATATTTTTTTTTATTTTTGTTGTAATCGATTGCAATTTTTAATCGTGTCTTTTTCAAAAATAATAGTAAATAATCAAAGTTTTTAGTAAATAAAATAAAGGCTATTTGCTTTGTTTTTGTTTAAATCTATTTAAAGAGAGTAATAATCGTAAATATTAATTAAATCCAAAATGCCTATGCGCAGAAAAAATTACAACCACATTAAACTAAATAAATAAAAACAAAAGCCAAACTAAATTAATATGAAGACAAAACTGAATTTCAAATATTGTTTCCTTTTATTAGGAATAATATTTTACTTGCCAATTCATGGGCAAAACACATCCATAGTAAAAGGAATCATTTCAGATGAATTTGGAATACCATTACCTGGAGTGTCGGTAATTGTGAAAAACACAACAAAAGGAACTGCAACAGATTTTGATGGGAATTACTCAATAGCTGTTAATGCTAATGATGTATTAGTATTTAGTTTTCTTGGGTATAAAACTCAAGAAATTGCAGTTAAAGGTCAATCTACAATAGACTTAAATTTATTAGAAGATAAAAATGTCTTAGACGAAGTGGTTGTAATAGGATACGGTTCAACCACAAGACGTGATGTTACTGGATCTATTGCTTCAGTCTCGGCCGCAGACATTGTAAAAGCTCCTGTGGCAAATGTTGCTCAAGCGATACAGGGGCAGTTGCCTGGTGTAAGAATTACAACCCAAGATGGTCGTCCTGGGGCAAGTATATCGATACGCGTACGTGGGGGCGGATCGATATCTCAAAGTAATCAACCGCTTATTATAGTTGATGGATTTCCTGTTGATAATTTAGATAACATTCCAGGTAATCAAATTCAAAGTATTGATGTACTTAAAGACGCTTCTTCTACAGCTATCTACGGAGCACGGGGAGCAAATGGAGTTGTTATTGTAACTACAAAAAGCGGAAAATCAGGAAAACCAAAAGTTACTTATGATGGGTATACGCAATTTAGTACAATACCAGAATATTTACCAGTAATGAATGGTTATGAATATATTAAATATAATTGGGCATATGCAAGCGCTATTGCAGAGAAATATTCTGAAGCTTGGGAAAGAATGTGGAACATCGGTAACTATAGTGGAAGTAATCCAGAAGGTATAGAGCATTATAGAAATGTTGAAAGTCGTGATTACACCAAAGAATTGTTTAACAGTGCGTTTACATATAATCATAATTTTAATATTTCTGGGGGTAGTGATAATACCAAATATCTTTTAGCGTTTAATCAGCTTGATCAAGAAGGAAACAAAGTAGCTTCTTATTTTAAAAGAACAAATGTATCTTTAAAATTAGATCAAAAATTAGGAGATAAAATTAATCTTACATTCAATACGCGATTTTCTCAAACTAGTGAAGGAGATAATGATGGTGATGGTGATGCCTATTATTTCCGTCCCATAAACTTTGACGATATCTTAGGAGATTCTGTTGTAACTAGCAACACACTTCTCGGTGATTATCAATCTCTTATATACGAAGAATATAGCCCAATTGCAGATTTATTAAACAATCAAACTGATGGAAAAAAACGTAATTTAGTAGCTAACACTGGGTTAAGTTGGGAAATAGTAAATGGACTTACAGTAAACACTGAATTAAGTTTAACTAATTCTTGGTCAGATTATAAAAAATGGGAAGGAGGTCCTAGACAATCTTTTACAGACCCAATCACAGGAGAACCAACTCAGGGTAAAGCAGAAGTTAAATTATCTCAAGGGTGGAATTATCGTTGGGCAAATACCTTAAATTATCAGGTGCAAGGTTTAGGTGATGCACATAAATTAAGTGCTTTAGCTGGCTATGAAGTAGCAGATTCTGGTGGTTTTTTCTCTGAAGTTAAGTCTGAGAGATTTCCTTTGTCATATGATGCTGAACGTGCTTGGAATAATATGCAAGGATATTTTAAAGATTCTGAGGATGGTTCAAAGTATCATTCTTATAAAACTGAAGGAAAGACACCAAGCCGTTTACAATCATTATTTGGGCGTCTTAATTATGGTTTTAATGATAAATATTTAATTACAGCTACGTTTCGTGCAGATGGTTCATCTAGATTTGCACCAACAAATCAATGGGGGTATTTCCCTGCTGGTGCTATTGCATGGCGTGCATCTGAAGAAGATTTTTTAAAAGATGTAAGTTGGCTAGACGACCTTAAAGTAAGATTCTCTTATGGTACTGTAGGTAGTGACGGTATTAATGCAGAACTATGGAAACAGAATTGGGCAGCAGGTGAAGAAAATACATTTTCAATAAACGAGAATATACAACCTATTTACGAACCAGCTACAGGACAGCTTGCTAATCCAAACTTAAAATGGGAAACAACTATTACTAGAAACCTAGGTTTTGATTATACATTATTTAATGGTAAATTAAGTGGAGCTGTAGAGTTATATAAAAATACAGTTAAAGATTTACTCATATTTATACCTACATCACCTTTCACAAGTTTCACCGATATTACTGATAATATTGGACAAACAAGTAATAAAGGTATAGAGGTGTCATTTCGTGGTGATATTATAAATTCAGAAGATTTTAATTTACGAGGAAGTTTTAATATCAACTTTAACAAAGGAAATGTTGACGAATTAAGTAGTGCTGTAGATGGAAGATATGGTAACTATTTGCTTGAAGTAGGTAGTCCTGTTGGTTTAATACGCGGATACAAAGCAGATGGTATTTATACGACATCAGATTTTGATTATAATCCTGTTAATCAAGAGTATACAATAAAGCCTGGTGTTGTTGATATTGGGGATGGCGTTATAGCTAATATCTATGGAACTATTGGTTATAAACCAGGTTCTCAAACAGCATACCCAGGAGTACAAAAATATAAAGATATAAGTGGTCCTGATGGTAGCGGTCCTGATGGAATTGTAGATATTAATGACAAAGGTATTATTGGTGATACTAATCCCATTCATACGGGAGGATTTAGCTTGAGTGGTAATTATAGAGCCTTTGACTTTGGTGCAGATTTCGCATGGAGTTATGGGAATGACATTGTTAATAGTCAACATCGTGCAGCTTATACAGGAAGTAAAGAATCAGGATTGTTTAGAAACAGAATTAAAGAATTAACAGGACACTATAAAATTTATGATGTTATAAACGGACAAATGACTAGAATAACAGAGCCAGCGGCTTTAGATGCTCTTAATGTGAATGCAACTACATATTTACCTTATGGTGAAACTGGCGTTTTTTCGGATTACTTTGTTGAAGACGGTTCTTACTTAAGATTAAATACTTTAACGTTAGGATACACACTTCCTGAAAGTGCAACCAATAAATTTGGATTGGACAGAATCCGTTTTTATGGGTCTGTTTATAATGTATTTACGTTAACGGGTTATAGTGGTTTTGATCCTGAAATAAATGTAGACGATAACGATGACGATAGTAAATCTTATCCAACACCAGGAGATGATTCTAATGCGTATCCTAGACCGCGTACGTTTACTTTCGGTGTAAATATAGAATTTTAACTCAAAAAAATAAATTATGAAAAAATTGTTTTATTTAATGCTTATCGCTGTGTTTACGTTGGTAAATACAGCTTGCGAAAAAGACTTTTTGGAAGTGGAATCCCCATCGAGTGTTGATGAAGATTTTGTATTTGGTTCTCCTAGTGAAGCAACCAAGGTGTTGTCTGGTTTTTATGATACGTGGTATGATCTTGATAAAAGATTACATTATGTTACAGAAGCCACAGGATCTGATTCTGAATATCATCCTGAAACCTTTGCAGGACAAACTGCTCGCCACATCCCTGAAGGATTGTTTCCTAGTGAGGGGAGTATTAATGATGGTGATGCGACAGGTACATGGAATGACTGTTTTCTTCTTGTAAATCGAGCTAATATTATGATTGAAGCATTAGAAGAGAAGCCAGAGGTACAAGCAGCTTTAGCGGCAGGAGTACCGAGTCAATGGTCACAAATTTATGGGGAAGCTGTATGTCATCGTGCCAATGCTTATAGATTGGTAGTACGATATTTTGGAGATGTTCCATATTATGACTATGCTATTAAAACTAGGTCGCAGTCAGATACTTTAAAATGGTCTTCTCGTGATGTTGTTTATGAGAAATCGATTGCTGCAGTTCAAAAAGTAATTCCATTAATGTATAGATTAGGAAGTGGAGGTATTCAAGCCGAACGTTTTTCTGGAACTTATGCCGATCATTTAGTTGCAAGAATGGCATTTGATGCAGGAGGTTTTCAAACCCGTCGTACAGATTTTGATTATGGAAACGTATCTTTTGAACAATGGGGAGTAGATAACGCTACTTGGCAAGCCAAGTATGTTAGACGTACCGATTGGAAAGATTTTATGGCTATAGCTAAAACACATTATCTAAATGTTGTTAATAATCCTGGTACTTTAAAATTAATTGAAACGGATGAGAGAGGACCTAAATTTAATAATCCATTCCAACGTAACTGGCAATATCAAATGGATTTAGAAGTAAGTCCTGAATCAATATATGAGTCTGGTTATTCTCAAGGAAACAATTCAGATTTCCCGTATTCATTTGGTCGTGGTTCTGGAGGAGGTGGTTCCAATGCCTATCCATGTAAAGCGTATGGGCAGGGGCGCCTTCACGTAACTTACGCTTATGGCGATTTTGATAAAGATGATAAACGTAGAGATGTTACAGTAGTTTTTACAGCTAATTCTGGTGCTGCTTCTGAAATATTGACAGATTTCAGTCCAGGTAGCCGTGAAAAAGGTAGTTTTACTATGAATAAGTTGGATGAATCTCGAATGAAAGTGCCTTATACTGCCGCGCAACGTAGATCTGGTATTAACTGGCAACAAGAGCGTATGGGTATTGACATGTTAATGCTTGCATATGTATCTGCAGTTTTAGGTGATGAAGCTACGGCCAGAACTTACTTTAAAAAAGTACGTAGTCGTGCATTCTCCGCTGCAAACCAAGCAATAAAAGTTGAAGCTTACGTAAATGCTATGTCGGGAGATGCATTAATAGAAGGTATTCAGCAAGAACTTAAATTAGAAACAGGTGGCGAAGGAAAAAGACGTTGGGATATGACGCTTATGGGGATCATGCCAAAAAAAATTGTAGAATTACGCCAAAAACAAAGGGCTATGGTTGCTGGCTTAAAAGCTAATGGTTATTATACATTTGCAAACGGCTTAACTATATCTGATACTATTTGGACTAAAAAAGTTGATATTAAAGCATTTGCTGCGCTACACGGTACAACATCAAATTTGTTAACAACGCAATCTCCTGAGAATATTACAACAGCAGATCCTATGTATCCTGTTTTAGTACCAGGGTGGAGAGGGACAAGTGATACGTTTGCTAGTTATATAGCTACGCTTCCAAGTAATAAAGTTCACCTTGCGATTCGTGGATTATTTGAATATATAGCTCCTGGTTCACCAACGGCATTAGCACTTGAGGCTGATGGTTATGTTAAGACTCCATGGGCTGTAAATATTAGAGCTAACGAATCTCAATATACTGAAGATATTTTTAAAGGATATCCAGATGATTTTTATACATCAGGACAACCACCACGTTATGTGAGAGCGGTTCCTTTTGAAACACTTCAAACATCACCTACTTTTACTCAAGGATACGGTCACGCATCTGAGTAATTAAGTTAAAATGAATTCATATTAATAACCCGCTTCGTAATGTTGCGGGTTGTTTTTTTACTACAAATAAAATTATAAATACATGAAATTTTTAAAGCACATATTCTTTATTGCTCTTATTCTATTTAGTAATAATTTACTTACTAATTGTAAACAAGAAAAAAAAGAGGGTAATATTTTAGAAGCAACAAAACAGTTAGTTATTTCAGATACATTAAAATGGTCTGAACGTATGGCACTTTCTATTATAAAACGTAACCCAGAAGCATGGGATATCGATCATATTCCTGAACCAAAATGGGAGTATAAAGTAGGGTTGGTTTTAACGGCTTACGAAAGACTTTATGCCAAAACTAAAAACGAAAAATATTATAATTATATCAAAGATTTTGTTGATATGATGATTGACAGTACAGGTACTATTAAAGGGTATGAACTAGAAAGTTATAATATAGATTTAATAAATTCTGGAAAGCTACTTTTTAATCTATATGATAAAACTAAGGACGAAAGATATTTAAAAGCTTTAAAACTATTAAGAAGTCAATTAGATGGTCACCCAAGAACAGCTTCTAATGGCTTTTGGCACAAAAATATATATCCTAACCAAATGTGGTTAGATGGTCTATATATGGGTGAGCCTTTTTATGCCCGCTATACAATGGAGTTTGAAGAAGGTGAGAATCTTAACGATATAGCTCATCAATTTAAACTCTTACATGACAAAACTTTTGATAAAAATACTGGCTTGTATTTTCATGCCTGGGATGAAAGTAAAAAAATGCCATGGGCCAATAAAGAAACTGGCTGCGCACCTAATATATGGTTAAGAGCGTTAGGTTGGTATGCTATGGCATTAGTTGATGTTTTAGATTATATGCCAAAAGAACACCCTAAACATGAGCAATTGGTTCATTATTTAAATGAATTAGCCGAAGCTGTTAGTGATTTTCAAGACGCATCTGGGTTATGGTATCAAGTACCAAATATGCAAGATAGAGAAGGGAATTATTTAGAATCTTCTGGTTCATCCATGTTTGCGTATGCTTTTGCTAAAGGGGCACACAAAGGATATCTACCTGCCAAATTTGAAGATATAGCCAATAAAGCCTTTGACGGTTTAATAAAAGAACGCATAGAAATTGATGAAGATGGTGAAATTCATCTTACAAAAACGTGTAAAAGTGCTGGTTTAGGAGGAAATCCTTATAGAGACGGTTCATATGAATATTATCTAAGTGAGCCTATTTTAACAGATAATTCTCATGGATTGGGACCATTTATTATGGCTGCTACAGAGTTAAATAGATAAAAGGAAACAAACAACATTTGATTATATAAATAAGCTATTTCTTTTTAAAAAGAAATAGCTTATTCTGTTATAATTTACTCTGAAAAGATTTAAACTCTGATAATGAAATTTTAAAAACACTACCATGTCTTGTGCCTTTTGGAAATTCAATTTTATTAGATATATCTTCCCACGTATTTAAATCTTTAGATTGAATGGCACCATATGTATGGTCTTTATATTTATCAAAGTATACAATCCAATTTCCATCAATATTAATTACTGTTGGTCCTTCTGCCCAATAGTCTCCAGTAATAGGGACGCTTGCCTTAGTGTATGGACCAATTAGGTTGTTACTAAAAGCTATTTTTATGTTTTTTTGCGCTGGTTTTTTTGTTTCGTCTTTTAAAAACATAACAAATTTGTTGCCCTGCTTTTGAATGGTAGCATCAATCACATTAAATCCCGGTTCGTATAATAATTTGGTTTTACTGAAGGTTTTGAAGTCTTTAGTAGTTGTATAATACATTCTATGGTTATAACCATCATCTTCTTTTACCTGAGTTTCTGGAAAATGTCCTCTAATTGTAGATGCCCAATAAATTATATACTCTTTTGAGTTCTCATCATAAGTGATTTCTGGAGCCCAAGTATTTCTTGTTCCTGATTCATGCTCCATGACTGGTATAAATTGTTGTTCAGACCAATTGATTAAATCTTTGGAATTAGCATATCCAATACCTTTATCTGTCCAGCTTACCGTCCATACCATATGGTATAAACCATCTCCACCTTTTATAATGCAGGGGTCTCGCATTAGTTTATCTTTTCCAACTTGGGGTGTTAAAAAAGAAGTATCGTTTTTTATAGATTTCCATGTGTAACCATCTTCACTATAAGCTAAATGTAACCCGTCTTCCCCATTTCCTTTGAAGTAGGAGAACATGTAAATTTCTTTTTCAGGTATGAATTTATTTGCAATTAACCAATTTTCGCAAGCTTTTGGCCAATTAAGATGCGTGCCGAACCTGCCTAAACCAAAACCATGACCACCATTTTCATAAATATGCATTTCAGTTGGTACATTATGCTTTTTTAAAGCTAAATAATAGTTGATGCTATTTTCAACAGGAACAGATTTATCATCGGTAGCATGAATTAGAATAGTTGGTGGTGTGTTTTTGTTAACCTGTTTTTCGTTTGAATATTTTTCTATTAATTCTGAGGAAGGATCCTTTCCTAATAAATTTTCTTTTGAACCATTATGAGTTATACCATCTTCCATAGAAATCACGGGATAGATTAACATTGAAAAATCTGGTCTAGCACTGGTTTCATCTGAAGCATATACTTTATCATTATAATGCGTAGCTGCGGTTGAAGCTAAATGTCCGCCAGCCGAAAAACCAATGATCCCAATTTTATTTGGGTCTAAATTCCAATTTTTAGCATTTCTTTTTACCGTTCTAATAGCTTCTTGTGCATCTTGAAGAGGCCCAATGGTTTTATCTTCCATAATAGCATCACTAGGTAAGCGGTACTTAAGTACAAAAGCAGAAATACCTATAGCGTTTAACCATTCTGCAATTTTATCGCCTTCTTTATCATGCGATAAAACGGAATAACCGCCACCTGGACAAATAATAACTGCAGTATTTTCAAGATTATTATTATCCACTAAAAATACTTTTAAAGTGGGTTCTGTCACTTTTCTTATGGCATTAGCTTTTCCATTAGAATCTAATCTAAATTCTTCTTTATAAGAATCATTTTTTTTAGTTCCTGGAATCTTTTCCCATAAGGAGATTTCTTTACTCTGAGAAGTAGTTGTTTGAGTGAATAACACTAATGATAGTCCTATAATTAATACTTTTATGCCTTTGTTCATTTCTCTCTTTTAGAAATTTATATTTGTTTCATTAAAATTTCAACTTTAATGAGACAAATATATTAGAATAATTAGTTTAATCTATAAACTTCTGCGCCAGCTAAAAGAAAACAGCCTAAACCATAATCTTCAAAATCTGGAACTTTATCATACGATAGAGGTTGTCCATCTTTCGGTTCTTTTCCGGTAGATTGTAAATAACCTAAGAAACCGTTGTCATGCAAAGCGTCTTTTATCATTGCATTCCAAGCTTTTTCTATTACAGGCATATATTTTCCTTTATCTAAAATACCGTTGTTCACACCATAAGCCATACCATAAACAAATAAAGCGGTGCCCGATGTCTCTTTTCCTCCGTAATGTTTTGGGTCATGTAAACTTACATTCCAAAAACCATCTTTTCTTTGAATTGGTACCAATGCTTCTGCCATCGATTTCAAATCAATAATATATTGTTCCCTATGAGGCGCATCTTCTGGAATAATAGACAATACTTTGGCTAATGCCGCAATTACCCAACCGTTACCACGACTCCAATAGGAGTCTTCACCGTTAGGCTCTGTGTAAGGAGGGTCGAAGTCTGCATCACGCCACCAAAGACCATCTTTTGGATTATACAAGCCATTATCGCCATGCTTATCCCTAGAATACATGTACATATCATACATTTTGTCAAAATAACGATTGTCATTTTCCAGAACACCTAATTTTGCAAAAACAGGCATACCCATTTGTATAGCATCAATCCACGACCAGTCATCTAATTGCGGTGTATTGAGCAACATATTTATACAGGATTTTGTGTTTTTTAGTTTTTTTGGGTCTGGTTCTAAATTATATAAATCTATATAGGTTTGGGCAGCACAATAATCATCGGCATTACGATTGGCATTACCGTTTCTAAAACCCCAATTATGGAATTCAGACCATGAATACGCATAATCATAATAGACTTCTTTTGGATATATTTCATATAATGCCATCAAACCTTCGTAATATACGCCACGTGTCCAAATATTACTTGGACGTTCTCTGTTAGTTACTATGGTTTTGCCCACATCGGGCCATTTTTCCATAAAGTATTTGTTGGCTAATTCCATTTGTGCTAATACATCCTTCTTATTAAAAGGTTGTTGTGAAAATGAAATTTGAGCAATTAAGAAGCTTAGGCTTATAAATAAAAGTGTCTTTTTCATATGTTTATTTTTTTATATTATTCAGTTTTTTTTAAGGGCGTTATTGAAATAGGATCTAGTAAACCAGAAGGCATAGGCTGCCATTTTGTAGCGTCAAATTTTTTATAATCTTTATCTACCATATTTATTTCGTAGAAAATTTTCCATTCTTCACCTCTCATTTCTTTGGCACGAATTCTATTCGCAGCAAGATTGGTAACTTGTATTTTTAATTCGTTTTTTCCTTTTTTAAGTTGCCCTAAGTTTATGTTGAAAGGTACGGACCAAAGATCTCCAATATAATTGCCATTAAGCCAAACTTTAGCACTTTCTCTAACGTCGCCTAAATTCAATTTCCAATTATCTGCTTCTACCTCTGGTGCGTTAAATTCCAAAGTGTAAAGTGCGGTGCCTGAGAAAGCCTCTGCTTCAGGACTTAAACTAGTCCAAGATTTTAAGGTGTTTGTTTTTGCTGAAGCGGGTAATTCAGGTCCTCCTTTTTCAAAGTTAATTTCCCAAGTACCTTCTAAGTTTATTGGACTTCCAGCTGTCTTGTAATAATTCCAATTTTGATAAGACTTAGTATTTTCTGTTTTAAGAATGAACGATTGTCCAGGTTCTATTCGAAGTTTTACTAATGTTGTGTTGTCTTCTTTTTTTACAAGCGCATTGCCATATTTTTTAGTTAAGGGGTCTAAAATAATGACTTCCTTGTTTTTTATTGATATCGGAATATACTCGTCTATAACTTTAGAAGTATGATTAACCAAATAGTATATTTTTTCGCCATCCACATCTCTTTTAATAAATTTCAAACCTGTTTTAACTAAGGTTTCTGGGTGAATTTGAGCATTTTCTAAATCATTGAATAAGTTTGAAGTTAGATTTAAAAAGGAGCTGTTCTCTGAAATCAGTTGTGATAATTTTAAGTTTTGAGCTTCGTAATTATAAAATCCAGGAACAGAATTAGGCAAGCCTTCAAAAATAATATGAGCGCCCAATTTTTTTAATGAAATCAACTTTTCCAAAGTTGCCATGGGCATTTTTTCACAATTAGGAATAATTATCGATTTGTAATTACCTCCAGGAAGCACAATATGTCCGTCTTTAAAAGTTGCTTGTTTTATGAAGTTGTCAGAAATAAAATCGACTCCATAACCGTTGCTCATTAATTTTTTGGTGGTATGGTAAAAAGGCGTGTTATGCAACCACTCATCTAACGAGTGAATTTTAAATTGAAAGAATAAATTACCTCCAAAATTCTTATCCCAAGTATCATAAATAGGCCAGTATAATAAAGTTTCATTATCTGGTTTTCCAGATTGAAGCATGGATTGGCAATTAGCGATATAAGAAAACAAGGAAGGTGCATCTT
Source organism: Mariniflexile litorale (assembly GCF_031128465.2). Taxonomy (GTDB): domain Bacteria; phylum Bacteroidota; class Bacteroidia; order Flavobacteriales; family Flavobacteriaceae; genus Mariniflexile; species Mariniflexile litorale. Next base: position 2,132,774 of record NZ_CP155618.1, read on the forward strand.
CCCATATGGTATTGGTAGCATTAAAATTAACCGATGCATAGAATTTCCAACCAGGCCATTCAGCTTGTTTTGGTGAATAAGTTGAACCGTGTAAAAATACATGGTTGATGCCATTTAACAATAAGTCTTCAACTTCAGGTTTACATTGCGATAAAGCTGTTTTAAAATGGTCGCGTAGCCATGTAAAGGTTTCTGATGAGGTTAGTTGCTTACCTGAAATGTGTGCCGCTGAAGATGAAAATTTCAGCATAACAGGGTCGGCGTCACCTTCTCGAATGTCTTCCTGCTCTCGTCTAAATCCCGGAATATCATATGGCATTGAACCAAATGTTTCACATTCTGGAATGTCGGCCGATGCGTATAAATCAATTAAGTTTCCGGGCGATCCATGTGCTTGTAACTTCGTTTTGTAGTTTTTAGAATTTGCCCAATTCGTCCAAGGAACATCAAATCTGTTTAATAATAAATCAGATAAGGTTTCTCTGTAATCACTCTTTATTCTATTGCCAATTTCAGAGTCTTCTTTATCGAGTAATTGAGATAAGTAGAGTTTTAAATCGTAACCGCGCAGTTTTTCAAATGCTTCTAAAAACATAGGAGTGAAGTCGGTGCCGTAAACCTCGTAACTATCGTTAAAAATGGCTCGAAGTTTGCCTTCAAAACCATCAAAAGCTTTGTTGAAAGGTTGTACATAAGCGTTTAATGCTTCGGTTGAATAGTGATCTAAAGTGTAACCACTTCCGCCAGGAGCTGCTCGTTTTACTTGTTGTCCTGTTTTACCCGCAAAAATGGCGTAAATGGTATAATCGGTATGACTAGCTTGCCATTGTAAATGGTTTCCTTTTAGCTTAGGGGTTAAATCTAAATAGGACCCATCACTACCATAAGCAACTACATGAAGTAATTGTGGTGTTACTTTTTCTTTAGTTGCGGTTATGTCTTTATTAAATGTTTGGTCTTTTTTAATTTGAAAAGTTTCTATAATTAATTTTGTAGCAGCATATGGTGCTGTAACATGACTACCACCATAAGGCCAACCTGTACCTAAAACCATGTCAACTTGCATCCCTAAACTATCGGAAACATGTATGGTGTATTTTAGCATATCCATCCATTTAGGCGATAAATAATCAATAAAGTTATCTTCTTGTCCTTTAACACCATAAATGGGTGTAATTTCCACACCACCAATACCTGCTTTATGAAAATCTATTAAGCTCGATTTGATATTGGGCTTGTCTACCGAACTCCCCATCCACCACCAACGTGTCCAAGGTTTATTTGTATTGTTTTGTTCTGGCCAAGGGGATGTTTTGTCTTGCTCATTCACTTTACAGGTGAAAAAAGATATAAAAACTAAAAATAAGAGTGCATGATTAAGTTTCATTTATTTAATACTTTAGAATGTGTTGGTTTCTATAAAAGAATGCTTTACAATTTATTTTTCAATATCAACTGCATAAATTTGAGTGCTACCTTCAAAATTTGCTCTAAAAATAATTTGTTTTCCATTAGGTGAAAAATGAACGTTAGGTTCTAAATTGTAATCATGATTTTTCATGTTAACTAATTTGCTAGATACTAAACTATCTCCTTTAGGGATGAAATGGTATAGCCACATGCCGTCTTTTGCATGTGCTACCTGGCCTTCATCACCCCCATCGCCGGCAAAGGTTTTTAAATCGGGAGAGATATTGTAATGAATAGACCATTCATCACGTTTTAAGGTATATCTGGTTTCTTTTCCGGTATCTAAATGTTTGCCTGTTAAATAAAAGGTTTCTCCTCTAGGAATTTGTAGATCGAACCAAATGGTATTTCCGTTAGGACTAAAAAATTCATGACCTGCAATTTCTCTGTGAACTGTTCTTTTATGAATGAGTGTGTTCTCTTTGGTTTTTATGTTGATATTCCAAATACGATCTACCTTATGCCAAGGTCCTTCGTGGCAATACATCAATAAATCTGGGTTGGTTGGTGAAAATTGAATGTGATTTAACCAGGCATTTTCAGAATATATAGTGTTGAATTCTTTGGTATTTATATTGATGGTGATGAGACTTCTTTTAAGTTTTGCTTCATAAATTTTGTCAAAATATCCTGATTTTTTAGGATTCTTTTTAAAGATATCGTTTTCTTCCTTGGTTATTAATGCACCGCCTAATAATGTTTCATCGGCATTTAAACTGGTAACAGAACCAATAACGTTGTTACTAAATTTGTAAATGAATTCCGTTTTATGGGTATCAATATGGGTTGCAAAAACACTGTCTTGTATCATGTAAAATACTTTTCTTGTTTTTGCACCAAGTATTTCACCTTTTTTATCACCTTTTTGGGTAGTAATTTGGTCTACAACTTTAGTTTCCAAATTGACTGAGAAGAATTGATTGCCAGTTTCTGTACTTCCAGAAAACACCATTAAATAGGCATTGCCATCTTTTGATTTTAAAAAAGGATTGTTATGAAAGTAAAAACTGCGGTTATTACCAGTTCTATCAACTAATTTTTCAATTTTATGCCCAGTAGTAGCATCAATCCAAACACCCGCAAGTGAACTAGCTTTGCTTGTTTCCATTACTGGAATTTCAATTTTATTTAATTTTAAGCTTTTTGCAGTATTTGATTTTGATAGTTTTTCTTTACATGAGAAACTTATTGAAATTAATAAGAATAGAAAAGGTTTAAAAAAATTCATTTGATTGATTTTTAATGCTTTATTTGATTGAAATAAAGATTGATATATCTTAATTAGTAAAAATAGAATTTGTTATAAAAAACTCTATCCTGTGGCATCCTGTAAAGTTTTAATGTTATGTTAAGAGTTTTTATCTAATTATTTCCAAGCTAAAGAGCATTTTCCAATAGCATAAAAAGAGGTTTCATTAATTTTAGTTCTTGCTGTATAAACAATGGTAAAGCTACCATTATCTTCTTCTATGACGCAAAGCGGAGTGCGCATGGAATGATCGCCTTCTTCAACCCAAATATTAGGCTTTTTTTGCACTTTTAGGCGAATTTCTTTGCTCCAATTGACACCATCTTCAGAGATACTGTAACCTATTTCGTGATCCCCTTTTGAGTCAAAAACGGTTAAATATCTACCATCCTTCATTTTGGTCACTTGAGGATTTTCCATAAAATTATCTACTATTTTAAGTGGATTTATACCTTCAGGCATTCTATGCCAAGGCCCGTTTAGTTTATTTGAGAATGCTAAACCAGATGGCCAGGGGCCTAGAGGTGAATAATTGTGACCATCATAAAAAGCAAACCAAGTATTTCCAACTTTATATGGGTTAAATGTAGCCACAGCCTGTTGTCCTTCCCATTCTTGAGAATTTTCATCAGGTTGCATGATTACTTCCATGTCTGCATATGGGCCAGCAATACCTTCTTCACCTAAAATAACGGATTTAGCACGCCATATTTTACCAGAATAATCGCTGCCTGGTAATTCTCCCTTTTCCTCATCACCTCCTCTGTAAGCTACATAGAATAAATTCCAAGCATTTTCTTCTTCATTAAATTCCACACCCGTAGCCCAAACTTCCGATAAAGGGTTGCTGTGAGACCTTCCAGGAATACTTTCTTTTATGGTTCCTTTTCTTTCCCAATTTATAGCATCTTTACTAGTCCAATATGCAATGCGCATATCTCGGTGCGCGCGAATAAACATTTCGTTAACGAACATATGGTAAGTGCCATTTAATTTAACAACCTGCCCTGTTTCAAAACCAGAGAGATTTTTAGTCGCTAAAACATCGGGGTGATTATAGTTAACAACTGGTTTTTGATGATCTGATACAACATATAAACTTTGTGCAAAACAAGTTGAGGTTGTTGCAACGAAAATCATAAGATATAATGAAAAGGTTTTTGCAATTTTATTACTGTCTGTGAAAATTTTATGCATTCGATTTATATTTTATATTAATTCTTTTTATTTTTCTTCAAAGTTTAAAACATTCTCATGGATGTGTTTCTGATTGGTAATAGAATCGACCACTACATTGTTTAAGAAAATATTTTTTATAGGAAGCTCTTCTTGTCCAAAAATACGTGATAGATATTGAGTTTTGGTTGCTCTTATATTTTTTAAATAAACATCTGTAATAGGCGTTAATTTTTTTTCTATCGTAGGAACTAAATCTCGCCATTGGTATAGCACATCGGTTTCAATACCCAGCACCCCATTTTCAATACTTCCAGCTGTTATGTTTTCAACAAAAATATTTTTGACATAACCACCTCGGCGTTCGTTTGTTTTTATAAATACCAAATGAAACATTTTTGCTCCGTCAACCACATTACAGTTTTCAACAAAAACATTTTCAATACCACCAGATAACTCGCTACCTATGGCTAATAATTGGTGACCATTTTTCATAGTGCAATTTCGCATCACTATATTTTTTGATGGGGTATTTAGTCTCCAAGCGTCTTGGTTTCTACCCGATTTTACTGCAATGGCATCGTCACCTTGGTCAAAAATACAATTCTCGATTAAGATATTTTGACTCATTTCTGGGTCTACACCATCATTGTTATGTCCGTGTGCTTTAACTTTAATATTGCGAATAACCACATCTTTTGAAAGGTAAGGGTGAATGGTCCAGAACGGACTGTTTTCAATAGAAACACCTTCAAGCAAAATATTTTTACTACGATTAAATTGTATAAAATGTGGACGGAAATTTGCAGTATCGTTAACCATCTGGCGTGCTTCTACTGGTTTGTTATAAGATGCTAAGTTATAAAGTCTTTTTAAGCTGTTCATGTGTGGTTTTGGGCGTGCAAACCATTTTTCCCATACATCCATTTTAGCTTTTAATTTACCTTCGCCTGTAATGGCAATATTTTCACATCCATAAGCATAAATTAGGGGTGAATAGTTGTAGCATTCCATACCTTCCCAAGTGGTGTGTACAGGAGGTAAGTAGTCGCTTGGCTTTTCAGAAAAAAGTAAGAGAGCTCCTTTATTTAAATGTAAATTAACGTTGCTTTTAAAATGAATTTTTTTTGTAAGCCATTCACCTTTGGGAATTATAACGATTCCACCTCCTATTTTATTTGCTTCAGTAATTGCGTTAGAAATGGCTTTGGATATGAGCTCTTTATCGCCTTGTATTGCTCCGAAATCTGTAATTAAAAATTGCTTACAGTTACTAAAGTCGGGAACTTTAATAGGAGGCATTTCAAATGGTGCATTTACTTTTATTTCGATTATTTTAATCTTATTTTCTTCCTTTTTACATGAAAAAACAATTAAAATTAGAATAAGTAAGAATGATTTATTCCCTTTCATAGGTTAGTACTTTTAGTATTTAGTAAAAATAGTATCTAACTTAATAAATGCTATCCTGTAGCATCCTGTTTGGATTTAATTATTCAATTTTTAAACAACAACTTGGTTAAAAGCGAGGTGCCATAAAAAAATCTATCAGCAATTAGTTAGCTATGGGGCTCTGTATTTTCCTTTACAAGAAGAAGGTAAATGGAATCATCACATTTATAAATCATTAAAGATGATTCTCGATGAATATTTTGGACACGAGGTTGATTATAATAGAGAAAAACACCTTGTTTATTTAACTTGATTCATTTCTTTTTTAAAATCATAAAGCAAAAATAGAATAGCATCAATTTGAGGGTTTAATTTATCTGCGAGGACTTTAAATGCTCTGGTCATATGTCCTTCAACTGTTTTTATAGATATATTTAAATATTCAGATATTTCAATATGTGTTAAACCATCCTTTTTATTAAGTATAAAAATTTCTCTGCATTTTGGAGGCAAGTTCATAATTTCTTTATTTACCAACTGAGTTAATTCGTTCAAATCTTCATAATCATTTTCAACTACCAAATCAAGGGCTTCTAAATACTTCTTCTCTAAATAAATTACTGGCTTATTTTTTCTAAATTGATCTATAAATTGGTTGTAAACTGATTTATAAACATAATTTTTAATAATAAAATGAGAATTAATATTTTTTTTATTCATCCATACTTTTACAAAAACATTTTGAACAATATCTTCAGCTTTACCTTTATCATGAGTTAATGTAAAAGCATAGCGACATAAACTTTTATAATAGGTCTCCATTAAAAAATCGTAAGCTTTTGTATTGCCTAGTTTTAATTGTGTTGCTAATGTAAGGTTATTGTTGAAATCCAATTTTTTTTGCGATTTTTCATTAAATGTGCAAACAAATCTAAAAAAAAATATCAAATAAATAGAGGGGTAAGAAAAATTAGTGCGTAATTAATAATAGAAACATGTGAAATGAAGAAGTCTAAAGCACGTAAAATAATAGTTAAATTCCTTAATAAGGAAGCTGCGTCACATGAATTGGATAAATTAAATAAGTGGTTAAAAAACAAAAAAAACCAAACTGACTTTAACCATTTTGTAAAGGCAGAATATTTAACGATAGCTTGTATGAGTGATTATGATTTGCAAGAAGCAAAAAAAAATATATACAGAAAACTTAAAAAAGTTGAGAAAACACGTAGAATAGTCATTTATAAAAAGATTGCTGTTGCAGCTTCTTTTACGCTGTTATTTACATTGGGTTTAATACAAATTAATAAAAAAGAAAAAGGTATTATACAAACTGAAACCATAGAAATTGGTTCTAGCAAAGCCATTCTTACCCTAGAAAATGGTAACCAAGTTAGTCTTGAAAAAGGAAAATTATATGCCAATGAAAAAGTGAATAGTAATGGAGAAGAACTCTTATACATTGCATCTGTAGGATCTCAAACTAAAGATAACAACGAGGAGCCTTCGTACAATTACTTAGCTATTCCTAGAGGAGGAAAGTTTTTTATTAAGCTTGTAGATGGTACAAAAGTATGGTTGAATTCTGAATCTAAAATAAAATATCCAACAAGATTTATTAAAGGTGAAACACGTATGGTTGAATTGTTATATGGTGAAGCTTATTTTGAAGTATCACCAAGTACAAAACATAATGGAGATGCATTTAAAGTAATCACTAAAAATCAAGAAGTTAATGTATTAGGTACAGAATTTAATATAAAAGCCTATAGCGACGAAGATGAAATTGCTACAACCTTAGTAAATGGTAGTGTTGAAATTAATAATGGAAAGGTGAAAAAGACTATAAAACCTAATCAACAGTCTGTACTAAATAGCAAAAACCCTAGTTTAATAAAAATAGTAGAAATAGACGCAGCACAAGAAACCTCTTGGGTTAAAGATGTTTTTTCTTTTAATGAAGAAACCTTAGGAGAAATGATGCAGGTTTTATCTCGGTGGTATAATGTTGATGTTGTTTTTGAAACAGCAGAACGAAAAAATTATGTGTTTACGGGAGTCTTAGAACGTACCAAATCTATTCATGATATTTTAAAACTTATAGAAGGTACGAGTGAAGAGGATATAAAATTTGAAATTAACCAAAAAATAATTATAGTAAAATAAAAAAGGAAAAGGCTACACGTTCGAAGGTAATAGCCTTATTCCAAGTCGATTAATCAATTAAAACCAAGTTTAACTAAAAACCAAGACAAAATTATGAAAATTAATTTTACTAGGGAGAGATCCTGTAAAAAGGATTTACTCCTAAAATCTATTATGAGAACATTTATCTTCTTATGTTGTACAATTTCATTCGCCTTTGGGTCTAAAGAGGCATTTTCGCAGAATACTGAAATCATAATTGATTCAGATATGACCTTAAATGTCAAACAATTATTTAGGCTCATAAATGAACAAACCGATTACAAGTTTGTTTATAGGCATGATTTGATAAAAAAAGCTCCCGAATTATCGTTAAAAAAAGGAGTTATTAAAGCTGGTACCTTATTGAATAAATTTTTAGATCCAATAAATTTCACCTTTGAATTCACTAAAAATCAAACTGTAATTGTAAAAAGAAAACTTGTTGCTTTAAAGGATAATTTAGATTCTAATTCGAAAACAGCTCCTCAAATGCAAATTAGTGGAAATGTAACAGATATGAACAATATCCCGTTGCCAGGAGTAAATATTATAATTAAAAACACGAAGATCGGTGCACAAACAGATTTTGATGGTAGTTTTACTATGAAAGCTAATACCGGAGATGTTTTAGTGTTTTCTTATGTTGGAATGAAGACGACTGAAATGATAGTAGATTCTAAATCTACTTATAATGTCATTATGGAAGAAGATGCATCTCAATTAGAAGAAGTAGTGGTAGTAGGCTACGGAACCCAAAAAAAATCCGATGTTACTGGTGCCGTTTCGAGCGTGAGTGCTGAAGAGCTAATGATACAACCAGTAAACAACGTTTTTGAAGCTTTACAGGGGAAAGCCGCTGGTGTGGATATTACGAGTAGCCAGCGTCCTGGAACTGTAGGTTCTATTCGTATTCGTGGTAACCGCTCTTTGACCGCAAGCAACTCGCCTCTTTATGTTGTGGATGGTGTGCCGTTAATGTCAAGTTTAGGAATTGAAACTTTAAACCCACGAGATATTGAATCTATTGATGTACTGAAAGATGCTTCTGCTACAGCAATTTACGGATCACGTGGTGCTAATGGTGTTATTATCGTAACAACCAAACAAGGTAAAGTAGGACAATTCCGTTTAAATTATTCTGGAACGGTTACCACATCTAATATTGTTGATAGATCACCATCAATGAGTGCTGCCGATTTTATTGAATTTCGTCGTTGGGCTGCTTACAATCTAGACTCAAATACTTATGCGCATCCAGATTCTCCTACCTTAGCAAATGACACATTTATTTTTGATAGTGGTTTGGATGGTCAAACTTCCAGAGATAATGTGTTAAAAGGATGGGAAAATGGCACTTGGGATCCATCTAAAGTTACCAATACCGATTGGACAGACTTTGTAACACAAACAGCTATTACTAGCGAACATACCATAAGTGCTAGTGGTGGAACAGAAAAAATGAAAGCTTACGGTTCCTTTGGATATTTAAATAATGAAGGTACACAGAGAGGACAGTATTATGACCGTTATACTGCAAAGCTTAGTACAACAATAGACCCTGTTGATTGGTTTACATTAAACGCTTCAATGAATGTGTCATGGAGTGAACAGGATTATGGTATGTCTACTTTAGGTGGTCGTAGTGGCTCTGTGCCCGATGCCATATATGGTACTGCTAAAGCTATTTATAACATGGCAGTTCCTTATGATATTAATGGTGATTTAGTTATTAACCCAGGAGGTGAAACGGGTATTTACACCATTACAGATGAATGGAACAAAAGTACTCAACTGTCGCAATCCATGCGTGCTTTGGGTAGCTTCTCTGCGACATTCGATATAGGTAAAATAATAGATGCTTTAGAAGGTCTTAGTTATAAAATAAACTTTGGCCCCGATTTTCGTCATTGGAGAGAAGGTGTTTATATTGATGGGACATCGGCTCATAAAATAAATGCTGATGGAAGCGAAGGAACTAATTATGCACGACTTCAAAATCGTCGCGATTTTTCTTGGACTTTAGATAATATGTTAACTTATAATCGCACATTTGCGGATGTTCATAAAGTTGGTGTTACATTGCTTCAAACAGCATCATCTTGGAATATTGAAAGTTCATCGATGAGTGCTAACAATGTTCCTAAAAAATCAATATTATGGAATAGATTTGGCTCGATAGATATTAATAATACTGCTAACAACGCTAGTTTTGGTTCTGGTATAAATGAGCGCCAACTTAACTCTTATATGGCGCGTTTAAATTATGGTTTTGATAACCGTTATTTATTAACAGTATCCGGTAGATGGGATGGAGCTTCGCAATTAGCAGAAGGAAATCAATGGGACTTTTTCCCTTCAGCAGCATTAGCATGGCGTATGGATCAAGAAAACTTTCTAAAAAGTGTAGATTGGATTCAAAACCTAAAACTTCGTTTAGGGTTTGGAACAACTGGTAACTCATCAGTTGACCCTTATTCAACAAAAGGAAATATTTCTTCAATCTATCTTCCGTTTAATGGGCTAGACAACCAAATTGGTTACACTACCAACGAACCTTACTATACTAGAGACCAAACGGCATTGGCTAATAAGCTACTTAGCTGGGAAAAAACAACGCAATATAACATTGGTGTTGATTTTAGCCTATTTAATAACCGAGTTAGTGGTAGTCTTGATACTTATAGATCGTTTACAAAAGATTTAATAATGGAGATGAAAATACCTACAGTAACAGGTCACCCAAACACTTTTGCAAATATTGGTAAAACAAAAAATCAAGGGGTCGAACTTACGCTTAATTTTACTCCAATAGAAACTGTAAGTGGATTTACTTGGGATTCTAATATAAATGTTGCTTGGCAAAAAGACGAAATTGAAGAATTGGCCTATGGTAAAAACGATATGTTGGATAACTCATGGTTTATAGGCGAATCTTTAAACGTTTATTATGGTTTTGAAAATGAAGGTATTTGGCAAAATACACCTGAAGATTTAGCTGAAATGGCTTTATGGAATGATAATGGTGAGAATTTCACACCTGGTAATGTACGCCCAAAAGATCAAGATGGCGACTATGAAATGACAATTGAAGATCGTGTTATATTAGGCAATAGAAGCCCTAAATGGACCATGGGTTGGAATAATACATTTTCTTATAATGGCATTGAATTAAGTATGAATACTTACTCACGCTTAGGCTACACAGCTTCATTAGGAGGAGAGGCCATGACTGCTCACAGCAACCAACGAGAAGTTGATTATTGGACACCAGATAACCCTAATGCAGAATTTCAAAAACCTATTCTTGGTCAAGCTACATCAGGTTCTCAAGATAAGTACTCAGGTCTTTTAGGGTTCACCAAAGCTTCATTTGTAAAAATCCGTAATATCTCATTAGGGTATAACTTCTCCAAAGAATTTTGTTCTAAAAATGGGTTGGGAAATCTAAAAATTTATGCACAGGCTATAAACCCTGGAAGCATATACCAATCTGTTGATTGGTATGATTTTGATGTGAGCTCATCAATATTCAACCGTAGTTTTACAGTAGGAATTGATATTGGAATTTAATTAACAATACATTATATCAAGCATAATGCATAACATTTAAAATTATAAAAATGAATAAAATAAAACATACAAGAATTGGACTTTTGATAATGATTTCATTGTCAATTAACTCCTGTGCAAAAGACTTTCTTGAAGAAGAGGATACAACGCGATATTCGACAGAATACTTCGAAACAGCTGAAGGAATTGAAGCCTTGGCTGTATCCCTTTATGGCAACATCCGTTGGCATTTTGGATATGAATGGGCTTATGGAACCACCCTTTATGGAACCGACGAATTCACAAATGCCAATGATTTAACGAATGAATTATGGAACACCTACGATAGTCGTTTTGGACCATTAGGAGCATCCCCTGAAACAGGAGCAGCTAACAAAAATGTGACATCTCCTAGTGATCTTTGGGATCAATTGTATTATGGCATTGCCTCTTGTAATACCATAATAGCAAACGCTAACAAAATAAGTAATGATGAAATACGCAACCGCAGTTTAGCCCATGCCTATTTTTTACGCGGCTACAACTACTATCGTTTAACAGCGCAATACGGAGGTGTGGTTCTTCAAACAGAACCTGCCAAAGGAGTTATTCGTAATTTTGAACGTGCAAGCGAAGAAGCATGTTGGGAACAAGTTATTTCGGATTTACGTAACGCTTATACTCATTTTGAAGGTGAAATTTTTACTTATGGTAAAGGCATTACATGGACTAAAGCTACTGCAGCTCATTTCCTTGCAAAAGCACTATTATTCCGTTCTTCTGAGCGAAATGATTCATGGAATAGTTCATATAAAGTAGCTGATTTTAATGAAGCCATTGATGTGTGTACTTACGCTATTAATGCTCGTGGACCATTAACAAATAATTACAGTGACCTATATGCTAATTGGACAGGTATTGACTGTCCAAACGAACAGCTTGATGAAATATTAATGGCTGCTGGTCATAATGCAGATGAGGCCACTAAAGGTCGTTTTGGAAACCGTACCTATAATTATTTTACGCCACAATTTTCAAGTTTTTCTGGAGGTTGGGTTAAACGTGGCGTATGGATTGGTGGTATGGATTTTCAACGTTGTCGCCCTACTGAGTATACCTACTCTGTTTTTAACCATGTAGATGATGCGCGTATGTGGAAAACATTTAAAACCGTTTATGGAACTAACAATGTTGTTAATAATGCTTTAGGTGTAAACGCTGGAGATCCAGGTATTATAATGATTTTAAATACCAAAGATGATCATACTTATGATGGCTATACTTTTGGTGCCTACGTACAAAGTCCAAATTGGAAAGATGATAATAGTCGTTTGCCAGAATGGACTGTAGGATCACGTCAAACAAAATCATCTGGGAATTTAACAAGTCAAGTAGGGAAATATGTTCCAAATGTTTCGGTGCTATATCAAAATGGTCAGTATGTAGCTCCTAATTTCAAGAATCAATCTATTTGTAATTTCTTCGCAGGAATTAATAAAACAGATGATGGTTCACGTACTGCTGAAAAAGGGGACGCACATCGTGATGTTACCATGGCGCGTCTTAGCGAAACCTATCTTCTGCGTGCAGAATGCTACGTTCGTTTGGGACAATATGGAAATGCCATGAGCGATATAAACGTTGTTCGAAACCGTGCACAATGGAAATCAGGAGAAAATAGATCATTTTATAGTGATGGTTCACAAGCGTTTGAAAATAATACGTTAAATACTGGATCAGCCGCTACTAATTACACCAATTCGAATTTAAATATGAATACATATTATTTATCGAATCCTACTCTTCCTGTTACTACAGCTGCATCAAACTTAGAATTAACAGCGTTCCCCAATAACTTGCCAGCTGAAGATGAGGACGTTCTTTCTAAAATAGGAGCTACAACAGATTACGACCGTGCATTGAATTTTATTCTAAATGAACGTACTCGTGAATTGCTGGGAGAATGGCAACGTTGGGAAACATTATCTCGTACAGGAACTTTAATTAAACGAGCAAAAGCTTTTAACCCAGAAGCAGTTAATATTACTGCTAATAAACACGAACTTCGTCCAATTCCTCAAACATTTATTGACGGATTGCTAAATGACGATGGAAATAATTTATCTGACGAACAAAAAGCCGCTTGGCAAAACCCAGGATATAACTAAAAGTAAGTTTTTTTGATTATTCATAACGCTATAGTAAATTTTACTATAGCGTTTTTTATGTCATAAAAGAGGTACAGTATAGTACAGGACACAAATAAAAATTTAAACCAATATCTTTGAGATTATACCAAATATGACCTTATTCAAAAATAATTTTAAATGAAGTTTTTAAAGTATGTTTTTTGCGTTTATATAATTAGTATTCTAAGTGCTTGTAAAAACTTAGAAAATAAAACAGCTACGTTGCAACAAGGTGTCAATGTTTTAATAATCATCGCCGATGACGCTGGTTGGAATGATGTAGGCTACAATGGCTCTGAAATCAATACTCCCAATATTGATTGGTTAGCAAATAACGGAGTGCAACTTAATAGGTTTTATGCAAACCCAACGTGTTCACCTTCTCGTGTATCATTGTTAACAGGTATGCCTGCTAGTAGAATTGGTATTGTTGCCCCAATTAGCGGTAAAAGCAAAAAAACATTGCCAGATTCAATAACAACCTTACCTCAGGCATTAAAAAAACACAATTATGAAAATGCTCTAATAGGTAAATGGCATTTAGGGTTAGATATCGCAAACGGACCTAATGCATTCGGTTTTGATTATTCTTATGGTTTTTTACATGGGCAAATAGATCAATATACGCATGTGTACAAAAATGGTGATAAAAGCTGGTATAGAAATGATGCTTTTATAGAGGAGGAAGGACATGCTACGGATTTAATTACAAATGAAGCCATTAACTGGTTAACTAAAAAGCGAGACACAACCAAAAATTTTTATCTCCAACTTGCCTATAGTGCTCCCCATTATCCATTACAAGAGGAAGAGAAATGGAAGGCACCATATTTAAAGAGTATTGAAAATGATTCTCGCAGAGATTATGCAGCGGCCATGTCTCACTTAGATGAAGCTATTGGAAACGTTATGGAAGCGCTAAAACAATCAAAACTTGATGAAAATACTTTAGTTATATTTTTAAGTGACAATGGAGCGCAAAAAGAATGGTATCCAACCAAAGAATATGATTTAAAGCATGGTCCAAATCCTGTATTAGGAAGTAACAAGCCTTTACGAGATTTTAAAAAATCTAATTATGAAGGGGCTATTCGCGTACCAGCTATAATGTACTGGAAAAATCAATTAACATCACAAATAAATACTAACTATATATCTGTTACTGATATTATGCCTACGATTCTTTCTCTTGCTGGGTCAGAAATCTCTAAGGACGTAGAGGGTGTCAATATTTGGCCTTCTGTTTTAGATGGTAATGTGGCGACGAATCATGATATATATGTTCGAGGACATATACAAGAAAGCATTATTCACCAACCATGGAAGTTGGTTAGACAACGAAATAATAAAAATCAACCAACCATTTATCAGCTATTTAATATAGATTCAGACCCTGAAGAAAAGAATAATGTTAGAGATAAACACCCTGCCGTTTTAGCCGAAATGAAGTTGTTAATTGAAGCGCAATTTGCAAAAGATGATAAACAGGTAAATGCAGGATTCAACCAAGGAGAGTATTAATTACTAACTAAAATAATTTTTTTAATATAATGAAAAAACAAAGCTATATAAATGCTTTTAAAATGAAATTAAAAGTAGGATTTGAAGAAGAGTATAAAAAAAGACATGATGTTATATGGCCTGAGCTTTCAATTTTATTATCAGAATCTGGTATCTCTAATTATTCGATCTTTTTAGATGAAGAAACCTTAACACTTTTTGCGGTTCAAAAAATAAGTAAGGACTTTGACGAAGCCTATTTGCCTAACCATCCTATCGTAAAAAAATGGTGGGCATATATGGCAGATATTATGGAAACCAATCCCGATAATTCACCTGTTACAATCCCTTTAAAAGAAGTTTTTCATTTAGATTAAAAATTAATTATTAGAAGTAAAAATTCGTATTTCTTTCCTGAAAATTAGTAATTAAACCTAACAATTCATTAAAAACACCAAAACTCATTATGTCCATACGAATACTAATAATTTGGTCTGTTTTCATTTTAAGTTGTAAAAGTAAAACTTCAAATCCAACTATAAGCCTTTCAGATAATTGGGAATATAGGCTGGATAGTGCTAACGTGGGTATAGAAAAAAAATGGTTTTTAGAAAAATTTGATAAAACTTTACAATTACCAGGATCATTACGGGATAATGACATCGGAAAGGTTCCTACTCTTAAGACTGAGTGGACAGGTTCCATTTATGATAGTACTTGGTTTTTTAACCCAACAATGAAAAAATATAGGCGAGAAGGTGATTTGAAATTTCCTTTTTGGCTAACACCAACAAAGCGGTACGTAGGTGCAGCATGGTATCAAAAGGAAGTTGATATTCCTGAAGATTGGGAGAATAAAAGTATCTCATTATTTTTAGAAAGACCACATTGGCAAACTAAAGTTTGGATAGATACGTTGTTTTTAGGAAATGAAAATAGTTTGTCTACACCACATGTTTTTACCATTAATAGTAAATTAAAACCAGGGAAGCATCTCGTTACTATTCAGGTGGATAATGCGATAAGAGATTTAGATGTTGGAATAAATTCTCATAGTATATCCGACCACACCCAGGGTAATTGGAACGGTGTTGTTGGAGATATTTACCTTGCAGTAACTAATAAATTTCACATCAATTCAGTAAAAATTATACCAAGTGTTAAAGAATCAAAAGTTTCTGCTAAAATTAGTCTAAGTGAAAAACTTCTGAATAGACAAGCGAAGCTGTCTATCAAAATCGAAGGTGTAAATCACAAACATTCTATAGAGTCACAAGATTTTGAAATTGTAAATTCAGAAAACGATATGACAGTTGCAATTCCAATGGGAAAAGCGTTTAAAACATGGAGTGAATTTAATCCAAATCTTTATAAAATGACTGTAACATTACAAGATGAAAATGATGTTCTTGATGTGAAAAATGAAATTTTTGGAATGCGAGACTTTGGTATTAAGGAAAAAAAGTTTACGATCAATGGTACGCCTATATTTCTTCGAGGTACAACAGATTGTAGTGTTTTTCCAAAAACAGGATACCCACCAACTAATGAAAAAGAATGGGCCCGCATTTTTAAAATATGTAAATCCTTTGGATTAAACCATATGCGCTTTCATTCATATTGTCCTCCAGAAGCTGCTTTTTTAGCTGCAGATAAAGCTGGTATTTATTTGCAGGTAGAAGGGCCCAGTTGGGCAAAATACTCTGTTACATTAGGTGACGGAAAGCCAATTGACAACTATTTAATGGACGAAACAAAACGTATCATTGATACATATGGGAATCATCCATCTTTCTGCATGATGGCTTATGGGAATGAACCCTCAGGTCATTATGTTGGGTATTTAGAAAATTGGGTAGATCATTTTAGAACCTATGATCCTCAGCGTGTTTTTACAGGGGCTTCTACTGGAAGAAGTTGGGCCATTATCGAAAATAGTGATTTTATAGTACGTTCTCCACCGCGTGGTTTAGAATGGAAAAGGACGCAACCTGAAAGTGTTTTTGATTATAGGGATAAAACCGAAAACCAAAACAGACCTTATGTGACTTTTGAAATGGGACAATGGTGTGCATTTCCAAATTTTAAAGAAATTGAAAAATATACAGGTGTTTTAAAAGCAAAAAACTTCGAATTATTTAAAGAAGATCTTGCTGATAATGGTATGGGCGATCAAGCTCATGATTTTTTAATGGCATCAGGAAAATTACAAGCTTCATGCTATAAACAAGAAATCGAAGCAACATTAAGAACTCCTAATTTGGCAGGGTTTCAGCTTTTAGGGTTAAATGATTTTTCGGGTCAAGGGACTGCCTTAGTAGGTGTTTTAGATGCTTTTTGGGATGAAAAAGGATATATTTCAGCCGAAGAGTTTAAAGCGTTTAACAACCAAGTTGTACCATTGCTCCGGTTACCAAAATTCACTTTCAGTACTACAGAATTATTGACAGCGTCTGTTGAGGTTGCTAATTTTAGTGGAACAGAACTTACAGAATTGAAACCACAGTGGCAATTATCAAATGAGGAGCATACCATCATAAAATCAGGTTTTTTAGATAATAATGCGATTCCTATAGGAAATGGTAATCCTATCGGAAATATAAATCTTCCTTTAAATTTCATAAGAAAAGCAGAAAAACTAACGCTAAAAGTAACACTTGGATCGTATTCAAACCAATGGAACATCTGGGTGTACCCTGAAGATAACTCTAAAATCAGGATCCCTGAAGTTTACATCTGTAATGAGTTAGATCAAAAAGCTATTGATAAACTTAAAAATGGAGAAAAGGTTTTATTATTGGCTTCTGGTAATATAGAAAATGGTAAAGATGTGGTGCAATATTTTACACCCGTATTTTGGAACACATCTTGGTTTAAAATGAGACCTCCTCATACAACAGGATTATTAATAAAAGATAAACATCCTGTTTTTAAAAATTTTCCAACTGATTATTATTCTGATTTTCAATGGTGGGAAATAGTGAACAATCAGCAGGTTATGAATTTAGAAAACTTCCCGTCTAATTTTAGACCTATTGTACAGCCTATAGATACATGGTTTCTAAATCGTAAATTGGGAATGCTTTTTGAAGCTAATGTACATAAAGGCAAGCTTATAGTATGTAGTGTTAATTTAAATGAAAAAAGCAAAAAAGGAATCGTGTCTCAACAGTTGTATAAAAGTATTTTACAATATATGACATCGGATGCATTTAAACCGAAAGACGCTATTTCAACAGAGGTAATTCAAGAACTGTTTGAAAAAAAGAATAGAAAAGTGTGGAATTCATACACCAAAGAAAACCCTTAACATGAGATGTTAAATTAACAAACTAAATATATTTAATTCGTAATATGATATTTATTACCAGAAGCATATTTGCATTTTTATTACTGTCTTCTTTCAGCTTTTTTGGGCAACAAATTAGTATAGACGCTAACATTGAACCACCAATAATTGAAAAAGAACATTTGAATATGGGAAATTCTGGACCTGAAGGAAAAGAAATAACCATTAATAATAAATTTTTATCCTTAGGAGGAACGCCCATGGTTCCAGTAATGGGAGAAATACATTATTCTAGATTTAATAAAGAAAAATGGGAGAATGCTATTTTAAAAATGAAAGCAAATGGTATCAATATCATTGCAACATATGTGTTTTGGATTCATCATGAAGAAACAGAAGGTGAATTTGATTGGAAGGGGAATAATGACTTAAGATTATTTATAGAATTATGTAAAAAACATCGTGTTTGGGCGTATCCACGTATTGGTCCTTGGTGTCATGGGGAGGCAAGAAATGGTGGGTTTCCAGATTGGATCATGAAACATAATGATGTATCACTTCGAACGAATGACCCGAAGTATTTGTTTTATGTAGATAGACTTTACCATGAAATATCTAAACAACTTGAAGGGTTGTATTATAAAGATGGAGGGCCTATTATTGGTGTACAACTTGAAAATGAATATTGGCGCGGGAAAAAAGGGGAAGAACATATTTTAAAATTAAAACAGATCGCTTTAAAATATGGTATAGATGTACCCATGTATACAGTAACGGGTTGGAGAAGTGCTTCTGTTCCAGAAAATGAGGTTATTCCATTATGGGGAGGCTACCCAACGGCACCATGGAATACCAATTTAAATACTATAAAAACAAATGAAAGTTATGTTTTTAATTTGCCTATAAACGACCAAAGTATAGGTAATGAAGAATCTACTGGTAAATACAGACCAAATTATTCGTTGTATCCTTATTTAACTTGTGAATTAGGAGTAGGAAATCAAATATCTGAGCATAGACGGCCAATAATTGACCCCATGGATGGCGTTACTATTGCAACATCAAGCGTGGCTTCTGGAAGTAATTTGCCAGGATATTATGTGTTTGCAGGTGGGCTTAATCCCATAGGTAAATATTCTACGCTTGAAGAAGATAAGTTAGAATCGGGATATTGGAACGAATATCCTGATATTTCTTATGATTTTCAAGCGGCTATTCGAGAAACAGGAGAAATTGCACCATCTTATCATAAACTAAAACCCTTACACTATTTTTTAAATGAATTTGGGGAACTATTAGCTCCAATGACTCCAATAATTCCTATGGATAATAATGCGCCTGATAATTTGCAATATTCATTTAGGGTAAACAAGAGTAGCGGATTTCTTTTTGCATCGAATTACTATCGCGGCCATACCAAGTCGATAAAAAAAAATGTACAGTTTACAATTAAATTGAATAAAGATTTGGTTGTATTGCCATCAAAACCAATTAATATTTATGATAAAACCATTTTTATATGGCCAGTGAATTTGGACATTGGAAAAACAGTTTTGAAATATGCCACAGCACAACCTATTTGTACGATAGATAATAAAAAAACAACGGATTGGTACTTTTTTGAAACAAAAGGAATTGATACAGAATATTTATTTGATAATAAAAACATTAAAGAGTTAAAGGTTAACGGAGCGAAACAACCAGAAAGCAGGAAACAGTTTTTAATTAATAATATTCAATTAGGTATAGATAATCCAATACTAGTGGAGGCTGTTGATGGGCACCTACATCGAATTTTCACGCTTACTAAAGAGCAATCGGAACAATTTTGGTATTTTAAAAATGACAATAATGAATTTGCTTTTCTATCATCAGCAAATTTAGTCATGGATGAAAAACTTCAATTACAAGCATTTTCCACAAATCAGGAAGATAATATTATAGCATTGAATAGTGACCTTCAACATAAAGGTGAAACATTAAAAAACACAGGTTTTAAAAAATATATAATTAACAATACTGTCGATAAAATTGAAAGTAAATTAGAAACTTACGACATTCTTCAAAAAGCAAAAATTTTAAATTTGGCTTCAGAAAATGATATAGCTAAAAACAAATTGTATAATAAACAATTCTTTAAAGATTTTAATATTGAAAACACGGCAGATATAAGAAAAGCCACTTTTTATCTTTATACAGAAACAGATTGTAAAATTAGAATTAATAACAAATGGTTGAATCAAAATATTCTTCCTGAAGAAAAAAACAGCTTGGATTTTACAGGTTATCTTAAAAAAAATCAGAATAGTGTCCTATTAAATTTTCCATACATAGAAAATGATAAAGGTTTTGTGGGCGTTTTGGAAATTGAGTTTTATAATTCGGATAAAATTTACATAACTACCGATAATACATGGTTAACAGCCGAACAATATAAAATTCCTGCATCATGGGATGTTGTTCAAAATAAAAAAGAACCCGTGTTACTAAATAAAAAAATAGAAAATTTAACTTTTTCAAATTACAGATATAAACTGTCGCTTGATGAAAATAAATTAAAAAAATATAAAAATGTATATCTCCGAATTGATTATGATGGGGATAAAATACAATGCCGATCTGGAAATAAGTTGATTGCAGATAATTTTAATAACCAGACTACTTGGTCTATTAATTTAAACAATATTAAAACCAATTCTAAATTTCCATTATTGTTTGAGTTAAAACCTTTTGAAGAAGATCCTTTAATATTTTTTGATGAACAACCATCTTTCAGTGAGGTGAAAATTAAATCGATTGAAATAGTTCCAGAATTTTGGACAAGTTTTAAAGTAAATAAAAATAACATATGAAACATTCATTTTACTTGTTTTTAGCTATAATGTTTATGAGCATTTTCAATTCTTGTGCTCAAAATTCAAATGATTACTTAATAGCAAACAATCAAGAAGCAGCTGATATATTTATTGATAGTGATACAGACCCTTTAATTGTTTGGGCTGTAAATGAATTGGCGAAGGATATTGAAGACATAACTGGAACGAAGCCAGAAATTATACAATCTAATCAAATTGAAAAGGAAGGTATTTATATTGGAATGATTTCAGATGAGTTATTTAAATCGACCACTCAGGAGGGTTTAACAGGTAAATGGGAAAATTTCAGTATAAAAAAAGAGAATGACAATCTTTTGGTTATTGGAAGCGATGTTCGAGGAACAGTTTATGCCATTTTTGACATAGCCGAAAAATTGGGGGTTTCCCCTTGGAAATGGTGGGCTGATGTTAATTCGCTAAAAAAAGAATCTTTAACTTTAGAGTTATTAGAAAGTGAAATTACACAATCACCATCTGTGCAATACCGTGGGGTCTTTTTAAATGACGAAGATTGGGGTTTACAACCATGGGCAGCCAAAACTTTTGAGCCAGAAACTAATGATATGGGTCCTAAAACATATGAGAAAATTTTTCAATTGTTACTTCGGTTAAAAGCGAACACCATATGGCCCGCCATGCACCCCTCAACAAAAGGGTTTTTTACTATCGATGGGAATAAAGAAATGGCTCAAAAATACCATATCGTTATTGGTTCATCGCATGCAGAGCCTATGTTAAGAAATAATGTAGATGAATGGGACCATGAAGTTTATGGAGATTATAATTATTTCACTAACAGTAAACAAGTTAATAAATATTGGCAAGATAGATTAGATGAAGTAAGCAGTACAAACAATCATACAATTATGACTTTGGGTATGAGAGGTGTACATGATAGCAAAATGGAAGGCGCCAAGAGTTTGGAAGAATCTGTAAAAATGATTGACGGAATCATTTCTACTCAACGTCAAATGCTATCAAATACTTTTAAGAAACCCTTAATAGAAATACCACAAACGTTCATTCTTTATAAAGAAGTTTTAGAATTGCATGATAACGGGCTTAAAGTGCCCGATGATGTTACTTTGATGTGGACGGATGATAATTATGGTTATATTAGACGGTTAAGCAATGAAGAGGAACAAAAGAGAATAGGTGGTAGTGGTGTTTATTATCATTTAAGTTACTGGGGAAGACCTCACGATTATCTATGGCTTTCAACCACTCAACCAGGATTAATTTGGTATGAAATGACTAGGGCTTATGAAAACGGTGCAAAGAAAATGTGGATTGCTAATGTGGGAGATATTAAACCGGCTGAATATAATATTGAATTGTTTCTTGATATGGCTTGGGATGTTGGTGCTATAAAATCTGATGAAATAAATCAACATCTAGAAAATTGGATCTCAAGAGAATTTACACCTACTGTAGTAGATGAACTCAGTATCGTTTTTAAAGAATATCATCGTTTAGCATTTTTGCGAAAACCTGAATACATGGGGTGGAGCCAGACAGAACCTACAACACAGGTAAAACGTTCTGAGTTTTCAAAGGAAGAAACATTAAGAAGGCTAAATGCGTACAAACAACTAGTCGAAAAAGTGGATAATTTAGCTCAATTTGTTCCTAAAGAAAGGAAAGATGCTTGGTTTCAATTAGTTGAATACCCTATTAAAGGCGCTGCTTTTATGAATTATAAATTTTTGTATTGGAATTTAGCTGCTAGCACAAATAAAAAAGAAGAGCAGGTGAAGTTTACACAGTTATCAGCAGAGGCTTATCAAAAAATAAATCAGCTTACTTCGTTTTATAATAATGATATGACTCATGGCAAATGGAAGCATATGATGTCTATGAACCCAAGAAATTTACCTGTTTTCGATTCCGTAAAAATAGATTTGCCTTCACCAATAGTAGAAACGAAGACTCATAATAAACGTATCTATATACAAGCAAATGAGAGTATTGAAAATAAGGGTGTTAATAATTATGAATGGAAAAGCATTAATGGATTAGGCTATAGTAATAATGCAATGACCTTATTCCCATTAAAACATAGTTATTTTAAAAATGAAAAACCATCATTAACATATACATTTGAGGCTGATAATTTAGGGGATTATGAATTAGAAATTCGCTTGATTCCAATACATGCAAATAATTTTGACCATGAAATTGAAGTTCAAATAGATTCAAATAAACTACAATCTTTTTCTATCAATACAAAAGGTAGAAGCAATACATGGAAAGAAAATGTATTAAGAAATAGTGCCATCGTTAAAGTCCCAATTTCAATATTAAAAAAAGGCAAACATACAATCACAATTTCAGTAAATCAAACAGGCATTGTTTTGGATCAACTAACGGTGTACCCCGAAAAAATGGGGAGTTCTTATGAAATACCTAATTTTAAAATTAAAAAATAGTTTCATTGTTTTTTAATTTCAATAAAACTACGTAAACCCATTTCTTTAGATTCATTGAGTATTTCTGCAATGGTCAAAGCAGTAAAAGTAGCGCCTTCTAAACCTGTGTGGGTATGGTCTTTTGGGAAGAAAGATTTTATTTTTTCTTTTCCAAGAGATTCATATTTTGTTGCGATCAATTCGGCTACATCAATGTATAATGCATTTTCGGCTTCAGAAGCTTCTCTCGCCCATTTAATGTATGTGTCAGTTCGTCGTTCTACTTTTCCTGCTGGCCATTCGTTTCTTGGCGTTAAACTTAAAACAATGGGAGTTGCTCCTTTTTCTTTGGTTTCTCGAATCATTTTTTTCATATACCAACCAAAGGTGTGTACAATTTCCTTTTCGGTAAGGCTGTCCCTAACTATTTCTTGGGTTTCATCTCCTATGCCTTTTAACGAGCCTCTGTATTTTTTTTTATCAACATTACCTGCATCGTTATGCCCAAATTGT
The DNA here is from genome assembly GCF_031128465.2 of Mariniflexile litorale. Classification (GTDB taxonomy): domain Bacteria; phylum Bacteroidota; class Bacteroidia; order Flavobacteriales; family Flavobacteriaceae; genus Mariniflexile; species Mariniflexile litorale. The sequence continues at coordinate 2,156,572 of NZ_CP155618.1, forward strand.
ATGAAAACAATATCTCCTGGTGTAAATTCAGCTTTGGCAGCATCCCATAAACCTTCATAAATAAACGTTCTAGAACTTCTACCTCCTCTAGCCTTGTTAACAATATTTACTTGTGTTGTATCACAATATTGAGGAAAAAGAACACCCCAACCAATAGCATTTTCATTATTGTTTGAAGCCATTGTAGAATCGCCAATTAAGAAGAAATTTTTCTTTTTGGGTAATGCTATTTGCGGATTAGCAAGAATATACGTTTTAATAGAATTGGTTGATTTTTTTAATTCGTTTATAATTATTGATGCCGCCATTAAGGCACCTCTTGCAGAAGTGTGAGTATGATCGCGTTTGTAAAAGTAAGTGCCAGTGACTTTTTCTTCTCCAAATAACTCTAATTTGGAGGCCATTTTATCGTTTAAATCTATAAATGTTACATTGTTTCGTTCAGCTATTTGTTTAGCCCATAAACCATACGAGGTATTATTTCTTGGAACTTTGCCATTTTCCCAATCATTTCTTGGAATGGGAGACATAATTACTGGAATAGCACCTTTTGCTTTAGCTTCTTTTACAATTTTTTCTATATACCAGCCGTAGCTATGTACAATTTCGTTTTTTTTGGTAATCATGTTATCAATTTGCTCTGTTTCATTACCAATACCTTTAATGGTTCCTCTGGCTCTAATAGTGTCATTTATTGGGCCATTGTCGTTATGTCCAAATTGAATTAAAACATAATCGCCTTTCTTTAATTTATTATTAACGGCAGTCCATAAACCTAAGTTTTGATAGGTTCTACTACTGGTACCACCTAATGCATGATTTTCAACTGAAATTTTAGTGCTGTCTAAAAACTGTCCTATAAAATCGCCCCAACCCCAAAGCCCTCCAGCGCCATCACCACGTCCGTTTTTTACGGTTGAATCTCCAACTGTGTAAAGAGTCGGTTTGTTTATTGTTGAGGTAGATTCTAATATTGCTGATTTACAATTGAATAAAAGAGTTAAAAAGAAAAAAAATGCTGATTTACTCATTACTAAATTTTTAATTTGTTTGTTAAACAGGAGAGGTGGTTATCCAAATAAAAGCTTGACTAAGTATTTTCTGAACGTATTGAAATGTTGAACGCATATTTTTTAAACTCAGATTTAGAGTTAACATTGTTTTGAGCAGATTGATTATCACCTATATTAGGTGAAGTTTTGTTTGTCCGACTAGTGAATAAAACATTTTTTTCAGAATTCTTATTGCTGCCAATATTTATAGAGAGGATTCCCAAAGCATATAAAAAATATAAATGTTTATTCATAGCTTGATCCCAATGAAGTTTTATTATTTAAGATTATAAAAATAAAAAAATGGAGGTAATTACCTCCATTTTTATTAACATTTATTAAAACCGACTAGTATCCAGGATTTTGCATTGCATCTTTTTCACTAGCATTTAAAGGTCTACCTTCTGTATAAACCCCATCAAGAAATGTTTGAGGAATGGGTCTTAAAACATGAAAATCTTTTATGTTTGGTGCAGCTTCAGGGTTATAAGCTTTAGCTCTAGCTACTAATGTTTTAGTACGACTTAAATCTTCCCAACGATGCCATTCGCCGCAAAGTTCTCTTGTGCGCTCATTTAATACTAAACAAAGCATACGGTCGTACTGACTAGAGTAACCCAATTTCGTGATTACAGCTTCATCTTCAGCAGGAAGAGCTGCAGTACTTATAATTGTTAAATTTGTAGCCGTTGTAGTTACAGGAATATTGTTAGATTCGTAATATGAGTTTTCATTCATGTATGAGTTATTAGCAAATGGTTGCGAAAATGGAGAATTAGGGTATGATTCTGCGCCATCTGTATAATAGCGACGATCTTCTCCATTTTTATAGGTACTACGATTACGAACTTTATTAATATAAATTAAAGCATCAGAATAAGTTCCTGATCCTGCCGCTGCTAAACGTATTTTTGCCTCTGCAGCCATTAAATTAGTTTCAGCAGAACGTGCTAAAATTTCGTCACGAACCCCTCTATTATCATTTACATTTAATCTGGATGCATCAAAATGTTTTGATAAGGAAGGGAACCTAGGGTTTGCTAATAAACCAACATTATCAGCAGCATGTGCTACATAAACATGAGGAATTGTTTTTCCAGTAACATCGTATAAAATACTAGGATTGTTATTATTTATAGTAGTGGCAAAACGATTATCTGTAGAAGAATTTATAATATACATAATACCTAAATCTACACCAGGCGTATAAGTGATTCCTCCAAACACACCACCTTTGTTTACGCGATGTTTAGTTCTGAAAGTTTTCCAAAAGCGAGAATCATTTACATGGTCAAAAACATCATAGGTGAAATATGTACTAGCTAAACGACTGTATGGGCGCATGCCTGTTAAATCACGTTGCATCGTTGTCATATCATCATAACGCGCTGTAAAAACAACGGTACTAAAATTAGAAGTTTCAAGTGCTTGATCACTACTGAATGAAGCGGATAAAATTATTTCTGGTAAATACTCATTTGGACCATCGGGGCCAGTATATGCCCAAAGTTCTTGATAATTAGTTGCTAACGGGTGGTTAGCAATTACTTCATCAGCTAAAGTTACAACTTGTTGTAAATCTGCTGTTTTTGTAGCAGAGTTCCACGAATCATTAATTTCACTTGCACGAGTTAAATAGGCTTTTGCTAAATAATGAGCCGCGGCATCTTTACTTATTCTATGAGGATGTGCTCCTGTATTATCCAATAAATTATAGGCTTTAGTAAAATCACTAATAACTTGAGCTAATACTTCTTCTGCACTAGCACGTGTGAATTCGAACTCTACAATTGTACTAACTGTAAGTTTTAAAGGCACCCCACCATATTGTCTAACTAATTTTAAATAGTTATAAGCTCTGAAGAAATAGCCTTCACCTAAAGATATATTTTTTATTTCTGGATTTGTAGATTCTATATTTGTAGCAGATTCAATTAATTGATTTGCTAATCCAATACCTATATAAAAATTATCCCAGGCTTCATTTGCTTGTGTTCTTGTAGTTATTACAATTGAACCAAATCTAGGATCATAATTATTCCAAGGACTATTAGTATCATCACCACCTACATGAAATTCATCAGTTCCATAATTAGTTGTTGCAAATTGTTGTTCTGATGGAAATGGAGAGGCTAATACTCTATAGTATGTTCCAATTGCCAAATCTTTAATGCCTTCTTCGGTATTGTAATATGTATTACCTCTTTTTGTTGTTAATTCTTCATCAAGAAAATTGTCTTTGGAACAAGAAGTAAGACTACCTATTAATGCTAAAGCACAAAACAGGTATGTATATAGTTTTTTATAATTTTTCATAATTTTTATTCTTTTTAAATTTATCATGTCTTAAAATTCTACATTCATTCCAAACACAAAGCCTCTGTTAGATACAGAGCTTCTTACATCTAAGTCAATCCAATCAACTTTAGAAAACAGCATACCAGGGTTCGTTGCTTGAGCATAAAAACGCAGTTTAGAAATACCCAAACTGCTTGTAACACTTTCAGGAAGATTATAACCTAAAGAAATATTTCTAATTTTCACAAAAGAACCGCTTCTATAACCAAGTGTAGCAAAAAAAGGATCGCCATTACCAGCTGAATATATTGGCTTTTGGTATTCAGAATTTTTATTGTTTTCGGTATAGTAATTTACAGCTCTAGAATTGTATCTCCCAACTAAACCTTCGCCATTTGTATTATAGGTATAACCTAGACGACCATACATGAATATCGATAATTCAAAATCTTTATACGAAAATGTATTTGTTAAACCCACAATAAATTTAGGAATTTCACTACCTATAATAACACGGTCGTTATTTGCATCAAGTTCATAATCTCCATTTTGATCTACAGGACGTGCATTTCCTGCTGTAAAATTTGTGCCATTTGCATTAAATTTGTCCATTTCAGCTTGATCTGATTCTTTCCAAATACCATTTGATTCATACCCGTATATAATCTTTTGGGATTCTCCAATGAACCATTCATTATTGATATCATCTTCTTTACCGTTAGCTAACGAAACGATTTCATTATCTTGGTATGATCCACTAAAATCTGTAGACCATCTAAAATTGTCATTTTGAACATTAATAGTATTTAAAGTTAAATCTAAACCTCTAGATTTAGTTTCTCCAATGTTAGCGTATGTTGCATCATAACCATTAATTGGTAGTATACTTTTTAGAAGTAATAAATCGGTTGTTTTAGAGAGATAGGCATCTAGACCACCAGATAGTCTTCCTTTAAATAATGAAAAATCTAATCCTATGTTGTATTGGGTCGTTTTTTCCCAGCCTAATTCTTTATTTGCAAAAAGGGTGTAATTTTCATCATCTATTTCTACTAAATTAGCTTGTATGCCGGCAATAGAAGTGCTTCCAATGGCGTAAAACAAAGGAGATACTCCACCTTTCGTCGCATAAGGATCAATGGCAGAGTTACCAGTAACACCAACTCCTAAACGCAATTTTAATTGATTAATCCAATCAGAACCTGATAAAAAGTCTTCTTTATCAATACGCCACCCTATTGCAGCACTTGGGAAAAATGCCCATTTATTGCCCTCAGCTAATTGAGATGCACCATCATAACGACCTGATAAAGTTACCAAGTACTTATTATCAAAGCCATAATTTAAACGGCCCATATATGATAACAATTGTCTCTCACTTATATCAGAATCATATCCTGAAAGAGAAACATTTGCACTACTTAAAGCATTCCATTTTTGGCTTGAAAAAGGAATGTTATTTGCATTCATAGAACTCGACTCTTCTTTAAATTGTGTTTGACTTTGTAGTAAGGTTACACCAAAATCGTGTTTTTCTAAAGTTTTATTGTAGTATAATAAATTATCTAAAGTATATGATAATCTTTGTCTTTTTTCTAAAGAGGCATAGCTAGAACCAGTTCTAATTACAGACTTTCCATCAATATATATACCATCTCTATAAGTTTCAATATCAGGACCAAAATTTGTACGTAATTTCAATCCTTCTAAAGCGGGCGAAAAAGCACCGAAATCAAGCTGAGCATAGAAACTACCGAATGCACGTAAAGTTACACGTTGATCTTGAGAGTATTTTTCTTCGTCAATAATTGTTTTTACCGCATTATCTCCTCCTGGATTTTCTACTCTATTTCCTGCATCATCATAAGGAAGTGTATATTGAAAAATACCTCTAGCACTTTCATATAAACCATCTCGAGCAGATACTGCTACGTTACCTTCTTCAGATTGACCATATTCTTGAATAGCATAAGACGTATTAAGATTTCCTCCAAAAGAAAACCATTCGGTAGGCGTAATATCAATACTTAAATTTCCATTATATCTCTTAAACTTTTGACCTAATATTACACCTTTGTTATCCGTGTATCCAAAAGATCCATAGGCTTTCATTTTTTCTGTACCACCACTAGCACTTAACGTATGTTGTGTTGTAATACCTGTTCTGGTAACAAAGTCTGTCCAATCTGTATCGGTAACTTTAGAGCCATCCCAATTTCCACCAACCCAACCTTGGAGTATATTGTTAAAAGCAGTATCATCTCCTGTAAAAATAGCAGCATCATTAGCTTGAGTCGGCTCATCTCCTCTTGGGAAAGTAGCTGTGTTCGAATAATATTTAGCCCAACGACGATACTCTATAAAGTCGGCTCCACTAAAATTAGGGGCAGACTCATGAATATTTTCACTTGTTATAGATGTATTATAACTTAATGTGTATTTCCCACTTTTTCCTCTTTTGGTTGTAATAATAACAACACCATTTGCACCTCTAGAACCATAAATAGCAGTTGCTGATGCATCTTTAAGGATATCTATTGATTCAATATCTTGAGGGTTTACATTTTGTATACCCCCAGTAATTAGCGGAATTCCATCTAATACATAAAGCGGGGAATTTGAAGCAGATAATGAACGTACACCGCGTATAGTAATACTTCCTAGCTGTCCAGGTCTTTCATTTGAAGTGATATCAACACCAGCAGCTTTACCTTGTATAGCCTCAATGGCATTGTTAACAGGTCTAGAAGTAATGTCTTCAGCACTTACGCTTACCAATGCTCCAGTTACATCTGATTTCTTTTGAGTTCCATAACCTACTACTACAACTTCGTCTAATTGTGAAGCGTCTTCTTGCAAAACAATATTATAGCTAGATTTTGAATCTACTGTGATTTCGGTTGTTTTCATACCCACAAAAGAAAATACTAAAATTTCGCCTACTTTAGCAGTGATGGTGAAATTACCATCAAAATCTGATTGTGCTCCTCGCGTTGTGTTCTTTACCAAAACATTTACCCCTGGTAAAGGAAGATTATTGGTGTCTTGAATGTTTCCATTTATAGCTTTTTCTTGGGCATTGGATGCAAACCCAGAAAAAATAAAGGAAACAATAATTAAATAATTGCATAGAAATTGTTTCATAAAAATTGTTTAGTTTTTGTTAATAAATTTGTTTAGTCGGTTAAGTTTAGTTAATTCAGAAATTGTTAAACCAGTCTTATCTATTTTAATAATAAATGCAATCGGTTGCTTTTTTTAAAGTGAAAATTGCTTTTTGTTAGTCAATTATGTTTTTTAGTGGTTTAAACTTAATTAACTCAGATTAGATATTAGTTTTTTCCTCAAACCACATTTAATATTTATAAAATACAATCGATTGTATTTTTGTAAATATAAGGTTATTCTTTTTATTATTAGATAAATTACTTAAACTTAATGACGTAAATTACACGTTAATTTTTTGTTAAACCATCCTGTACTTACCTGTTTTTTTACAAAAAAAGACAATCGGTTGTTTTTGTAGAATAATGTTACTTAATTTTTTTGGTATAGAATCAATTAGTCAAAAGCTTTTGGATTTAGTATTAAGCAAGGATTTAAATTCCAAACTATTGCAATCTCATGGAAATAACTTAAAGTTTTTAATTATCTCTAAAATCAAACCATAAAGTCATTGGAATACCATCGTCACCATTTTTAATACGTATGTTGGTTGGTTGACTTTCTGGTCCTTGGTGTTCTAAAGGTTTGAAGGCACGCATGGCTGGTATTTCATACATAAAAGATATGTTACCCTCTGGGAATTCGGGTTGCGGATGTGTGCCCTCAAAAGCGTTTTTAGGTAAATCGGGTGTAAATAGTCTTAAAAATAGTTTGTCATTTTCGCTAAAAAATTTAATATCACCTTTTTCTGTTTTAAGATTGGCGCCTATTAAGTTTGCATGATAACCTTTAAACTCTGGATAGATTAAATTCTCAAAACTTTCACCCGTTATGGTGTTGTTATAGTCTTTCTCCCAAAGACCAAATGTGGTGCCTTTTATTCTGTTTTTCCAAACATGATAAGGACCATTACCAAACCATTTTATGCTTTTTACGCCTTCTTCTGGATAATCAAAGGTGATTCCTAGTTTACTAATTTTATCTTCAAAAGCAGATCCATCAAAACCATCATTTCTACCTGCATCTTTTAATATAACCATTTCCATTTTTAGTCTGCCATCGTTAAATAACGTCCATTTTATAGAATGAATACCACCGAAATAGTTAAAAAAACATACGGCACCATCTATGTTTTGTTCTATGGAAACGTTTTCTATTTTGGCTTTCATACCAATAGGTTTTGGTCCATTGATAAAAGGTACATGACCTTGATTGTTTTCAATACTTGTAATTTCACCCGTTGTAGTATTAAAATTAACCCGTAACTTTTCGCTAGATAAAAGAATATTGTCTTTTGATTTAGTAGCGGTAGTATTTTTTGTTGAAGTTTCTTTAGCTAATAGCTTGTCGGCAAAGTAGGGAGCACGGTGAATTGGCCATGACCAAGTATAAATTTCTCTACCATGTTTGTCGTTTGCAATAATTTCCAACCAATCGCCTTCAAAAAAGTTGGTAGGTATTCCGAATTGAATTTTCCTAGTTTCACCAGGTTCAATATTCTCAATACGAATGGTGTTTGAATCAATAACTTCAGTTTTGTCGTTAGTATAAAGAATATTGTTTGCTGCTTTTAAAACGCGATATTCTAATTTACATTCATTTAAATTGGTATAGATGTATTCGTTTTTAATGAAAAAAGAGCCATCAAATTTTGATGTTACAAGTTTTGGTTCAAATTGAATGGGCGACCATACTTCTTTTACTGTAAAGAAACTACCTTCTTTTTCTCGATGAGGTCCTAACACGCCATCGGCTGCAAGTGATCCTTTTGAGTCGTATTTTTGTTCACCTGTCCAATCGGTTCGTAAAACAGCTTCATCTAGCATAGCCCAAATAAAGCCTCCGGCAAAAAGCGGACTTTCTTTATAACGTTTCCAAAAATCTTCTAACCCAGCACCAATACCATTATCGTAAGTACCGTGCATAAATTCGGTTGGAAAAAAAACATTTTCACCATTATTAAAACGATGCATGCCTGTTAAATAAGTAGGATAATGGTGTACGTCCCAACCATCAAAATCTGCCCAAGGATGAATAACAATTCGTTTTTGCGGGTCGTATTCATGAAAAACATGGTCTATGTCGTAATTCCAGCCACCTTCATTACCATGATCCCAAATAATTACCGAGGGATGGTTAACATCACGTTGAACGGTTTCTTTAATTAATTTGGTACCTGTTTTTGTATCATAGCCGTTTTGCCAACCAGCAAGTTCATTTAAAACAAAAAGACCTAAAGAATCGCAAGCTTCAAGAAAATGAGTGTCGGGCGGATAATGAAAACGCACCGCATTCATATTCATGTCTTTTAATAAATTAACATCTAAATCACTAATAACTTTATCGGTACTTCTACCTGATTCGGGCCAAATACTATGCCTGTTGATGCCTTTCATGATGATTTTTTTACCATTCACATAAATACCATCTTTTTTAAGAAATTCTAAAGTTCTAAAACCGATTTTGGTTTTTGAAGTATGCAGGGTTTTACCATCTTTTTTAAGCGATAAATGAAGCCTATACATATTAGGTGATTCTGGATCCCAGGTTTTTATATGGTTCCATTTTGCCTTGATGGTTTGAACACCCGTTTTAGCATTTGCAGGAATTGTAACTGTTTCAAATGTTTCATTACTTCCAATAGGTGTGATACTGGCTTCTATTTTACTGTTTTTAGGAATATTAACAAGTTCTAAATCTGCAGTAAATGAACCATCCATTTTAGCGTCAACGGCAACATGTTTTATATATGATTTAGGAGAAACTTCTAACCAAACCGGACGGTAGATACCACCAAATAACCACCAGTCGGTTTTTCGTTCCGCATTATTAACTGTATTGTTGCTTGAGTGTTTAGATACATGCGCTTCTAAAAGATTTTCTGTACCGTAATTTACTAAGGAGGTGATGTCGAATTTAAACTCATAAAATCCACCTTGATGCGTTTCTCCGACCGATTTACCATTTATTTTTACATCAGTATCAGTCATGGCACCTCCAAAAACAAGGGTGATGTTTTGTCCTTTATAACTTGCAGGAATATGGAATTTGTATTTATAAAACCCTTCCTCTTTACTTGGTTCTTTTTGGTTTAATTCTTTATACCATCTGCCATAAGTATATTCTCCAAAGCCTTCTAATTCCCAGTTGGAAGGCACATTTATGGTGCTCCATTTTTTGCTGTTGTTACCATCGGTACACATAAATTCCCATGCAACAGGGTTTTTAAAATCTTTACCAGATAAGTATATTTTTTGAGTTTCTTGTGCAGAAATGCTTAAAGAAATAAGAAAAGCAAAAGCTAAAAATGCATTAAGTTTATTTAGGTATGTAATTCCGTGTATCATAATTTTTTAGTTACCGTCTGGTTTACTGTTTTCAAATCTTGTGCTCATTGGTAAAGTCCAATCGCTAAAATTGTCGGGTTTTTTAGGATTGTAGTTTGGTAAATTAGGTTTTAAGTATTGAGCAATATCTAATTTTAAATCTTTAATACTTTGCACAACGCCTTTAGCAATTTCATTAGCGCCAAAACTGTTAAAGTGTGTATTGTCTTCTAGTTTTTCTGCCTGCCCAGGAAATGTGTTAGCAGGGTATTGTACAAATGCATTTCTTGAACCGTCATTTCCCCAACTTTCATACATATATGTGGTCATTTCTGTAATGTCAATGAGTGGTACTTGTAAATCTATTGCGACTTTTCGCATAGCATCCGGGAAATCGCCATGTGTTGGCTTTAAGGTGCCATCGTTGTTAAAAGCTCTGCGTTGAGTTGGTGTTACTAATACAGGAGAGCCTCCTTTTTCTCTAAATTTTGTAATGAATTCTTTTAGAGAGTTTGTGTATAATCCCCAAGCACCATTGCCTTCTCCTTTTATTTTTTCATCATTATGTCCAAATTCTATAAATACATAATCGTTTGGCTTCATAAAGGTTAATATTTTATCCAATCGTTTGGTTCCTTTAAATGAACTTAATGTGGCACCCGATTCTGCATAGTTTGCTACAACAATATCTGAATTAAAATAATTGGTAATAAATTGTCCCCAAGAGGCCCATGGCTCTAAATCTTGGTCGGTTACGGTAGAATCACCTGCTAAAAACAAGGTTTTAACGTTTGAAACAGGGCTGATTTTTACACTTTGAATAACAGGCGTTCCGGAAAATTCCAAAGTTAATTTATCATCCCAATTTAATTGGTTTTTGTCACGGTCTTTAACTTTAATATATTCGGTAGTATTAATTTTAGGAGACCTAATATTTACGGTAAAGGATTGTTGCGTGGTATTGTTTTTATCTAAAGTTATTTCTTTTAGCATTAATCTTCTAGATTCTGCTTTTATAGTAGTTGTAGAACATTTTTTACCTCCTAAAACCACATTTATTTTATAATTCCCTTCGGGAAGTTTTACCGAGAAATAGATACTTTGTTTACTTGTGATGAAGTTTTTTTTGAATTTTATGTTTTGTCCAGATTGAAAATCGAAACCATAACCTAAAGCATCATTATATAATATGGGGTTATTTATGTAAGTGGTATTCTTTTCGTTTGTATTAATTCCAAAATTGAAACTTTGACTAAGGTTGTTTTGTGCGGTAGTATTAAATAGAAAAACAATGTGTAAAAGCAGGAAAAAAATGTGTTTTAAGGGAATCATTCATAAATTTTTTACTAAAATATCCTTTTAAAAAAAACAAACCATCCTGTACTATGATGAATCTTTAAATATTTGTTCAAAAAAATATATTTTAAACTGAATTACGCTTTATATACTCAAAAACATTCTTAATTTTTTCTTTTTTATTATTTAAAACTAGATCGGAAGCAGTTTCACCCATGGCTTTAAAATGGGTACTTACTACGTTTATACCTAACAAATCCTTTAAAGGTGTATCGTTATAAGAAATGATACCAATATCTTTTCCGAGTATTAAGTTTTTTGTGCGAACTTGTCTTACTAAATTAACCAAGTCATTTTCTTCTATAATAACATAAACATCTCTACTTTCAAGATCCATGTCATCATATATTTGTTCCAAAATTTCAAAGTCAAAATTATATTTTGAACAGAATTTTCTAAAGCCATGAACAATTCTTAAAGGATAAGGATAAACAGATTTTGAAGGATATACTAAAACTAACTTGTCATATTTTTTTAATTTTTCCAAGCCTATTTTTAAAGCATCATATATATCTTCTTGAAAGTCTTGATATACAGAGCCATAATTCCCTTTAATATCTAATTTATTGTTGTCTAAGATGATAAGTTTATCTTTAGGAATTTTTTCAATCATTTTTTCTACCACATGAGTGGTACTTGTATGATTTAAATCGTCTGTTTTAAAATGGGGCATTATCACATAATAATCAAAAGCCCCAAGACTTTTTTCTAAAGTTCTAGTGAAAAGAGATTCTTCGCAGTGATAAACAGATAAGGTTACATGACCATTAACACCAATACTATTTACAAATGAGTTGTAAATCATCATTTTATAAGAGCTAAGTTTGTTAATCATAAAAAAGATATTGATTTTAGAAATCAAATCTGTCTTAGCAGTGTAATAGCCTTTGCCTTTAACCGATACAATTACTTTTTGCTCTTTAAGTTGTTTGTATGCTTTTTCAACAGTGTCTCTGGAAAGGTAGCAAGATTCGCTTAGTTCATTTATTGACGGGATTTTTTCACCAATTTTTAATTTCCCTTTCGAAATATCATTAATAATAGAATCTACAATTTGCTTGTATTTTGGAATACGAGAAGATTCATTAATTTTTATTTCTATTAATTGAGACATAAAATTGAAATCTTATAGCTGTTTATTTAATGTTTAGTTAGCAAAATTAGCATAATATTATAAGTGAGGCATTAATCATATCAATTTTTAAAAGCAAAGGAGCCTATTAATCTAGTTGTTTTATGATTTTTAACTAAATATTAAGAAATAATGCATTGTGTAAATCTTTATTTAAATAGAAACTTCATGTATGTACAGGATACATTCCCCTTTTCTTTATTATAAATTTACTTTTTATAATTGTATTTATATATGAAAATTTTAAAACTGTTTCTTATTTCGATCATGTTATTTTCTTGTAAACAAAACAAGAATTTACCCAATAAAAATGAACAACTCACTAATGCAATAAAACCTGATTGGGTAGATAAAGTAGGTGCTAAATTAAATAGTTTTAAAAATGAAATATATTTTGTAAACGATTTTGGTGCAGTTAACAATGGCATAGTACTAAACACCAAAATGATACAAAATACTATTGATGCTTGTGCAAAAGCAGGTGGTGGTACAGTAACTTTTAAACCCGGTGTTTATTTAACTGGTTCTGTTTTTCTAAAAGAAGGAATTCAATTTATAGTTCCCAAAGATGTTGTTCTTAAAGGGAGTGAAGATATTAAGGACTATAAAGAAATTGATACGCGTATTGCAGGTATTGAGATGGTATGGCCAGCAGCTTTAATTAATGTTGATAATCAAAATAATGTGACTATAGGGGGAGAAGGGACTATTGACGGACAAGGAAAGGTGTTTTGGGATTATTATTGGGATTTAAGAAAGAACGATTACGAACCGAGAGGGTTACGCTGGATAGTGGATTATGATGCTAAACGCCCAAGAACTATTTTAGTTTCGAATTCAAAAAATGTTTTTGTTAAAGATTTAAATATTCAAAGAGCAGGTTTCTGGACGGTTCAAGTATTGTATTCAGAATATGTTACGGTGGATGGTTTAACAATAAAAAATAACATTGGAGGTCATGGACCAAGTACTGATGGGATTGATATAGATTCGTCTAGATGGATATTAGTGCAAAATTGCGATATAGATTGTAACGACGATAATTTTTGCTTAAAAGCAGGAAGAGATTGGGATGGACAACGTGTAAATAAACCAACCGAGTATATTGTAATAAGAGACTGTATAGCAAGAAAAGGTGCTGGCTTATTTACTTTGGGAAGCGAAACAGCGGGTAGCATCCGTCATGTATATGTATCAAATATTAAAGGATTGGGTACTAAAAACGGTTTGAATATTAAATCGGCAACCAATAGAGGAGGAACAGTTGAAGATATTTATATGGAAAACATTACTATGGAAAAGGTAGGTACTTTTATGCAAGTGGGTATGAATTGGAATCCAGCATATAGTTATTCGCAATTACCAGAAGAATTTGATGAAAAGACAATTCCAGAACACTGGAAAAAAATGCTTCATGCCGTAGAACCTCCTTCAAAAGGAATCCCCACTTTTAGAAATATAACCATAAATAATATTGATGTAAAAGGCGCAAAAACAGCTATTAATGTAAGTGGGTTAGATAATTCTGTGATAGATAATATTACATTAAGCAATGTACACATTAAATCAGAAACAGCAGGACAGATTAGTTACAGTTCTAATTGGAAATTGAATAATGTGAAAATAATAACGAAAGATAGTTCTAAAATATCAATAGAAAATACTACCAAAGTTGATTTTGGAGAATCTGTGTATCTTCAAGAAATAAAATAACCTAATATTCAATGAAGATGAATAAAATAATAAAGATAAATACTCTTGTAATTTTTGTCGTTTTACAATTTATGGCTTGTAAAACACAAAAGCATACTGTAACTATCAAGTTAACCAATCCTTCAGATAATTTACTAATTGACAAAGCTATTACTATAAGAAGAAATCAGTTACCTATTATAGATAGTATTAATAAGTACCCTTTGTTGATTAATAAAACGGATACCATTCCATCTCAAATAAATGATACGAATGATGACGGTGAATGGGATGAATTATTTTTTGTTATAGATATTTCTGCTAAAGAAACTAAAAAAATTCGGCTGAAATGGATTGAAAATAAACCAGAGTATGTTATTAGAACTAGTGCGCGTTTTGGAAAACGCTCGTCAAAAGAGTCTCCAGTACAACCAGCTACCGAAGAAGTATTGTTTGCTAATGGAGTACCTAAGTCTTTGGGATATCAACGCTATCAAACCGATGGACCATCATGGGAAAACGATAAAGTAGGTTTTAGGCATTATTTAGATGGTAGAAATGCTAAAGATCTTTTTGGAAAAAAAACATCTCAAATGTCACCAGAAAATGTAGGTGTTAATTCTAAAGGAGAAGTTGAAGATAATTACCATGTTATAGAAGCTTGGGGTCGAGATATACTGGCTGTTGGAAATTCTTTAGGTCTTGGAGGTTATGCTTTAATTACAGATAATGTGTTAATGCGTTTAGGAATTACAGTAAATGACACATTAAATAATGTTGAAAAAACAACTTTTAAAATTCAAGCGGAAGGCCCTGTAGAATCTGTTTTAAGTTATAACTATCAAAATTGGAAACCTTCTAGCGATAGAACTTATAATGTTAAAGAGAAAACCACTATTTGGCCTGGGATGTATGGCTATCAAAATACAGTTGCTATTTCAGGACTTCAAGGTGATGAAAACTTAGCCGTTGGTTTGGTAAATATTAATAACGATAATCCGTTATCAATCATTGGAGAAAACGATAAATATATCGTGTTGTATACACATGATCAACAAACTTACGACAAGGGTTGGTGGTTAGGTATGGCGTTAATTCTTCCCAAAGACAACTATTTGGGTTACACCGAAGCTCCAAAAACAGGAAATATATCCAATACGTTTTTAGCAAAACTTAGCATTAAAAATAACAAACCAATAAGTTATTACGCCATTGCTTGTTGGGAATTAAGCGATTCTGGTTTTGTTGATAAATCCTATTTTGAAACCTATTTAAAAAACGTAACCAATCAATTATCAACCGAGATAAACATAAAAATTATAAACTAAATAAGATATGAAAATAAATCTCTTAGCTGTCAAAATCAGTTTTACTGTTATGTTTTTGCTGAGTTCATTAAATGTTTTAGCTCAAGAACTTGTTAATGATGTAACTTCACCTCTTCATGCTATGCAACCAGATTATCCCATTCCCTATGGAGCACAATCTATACAAGAAGTTACAGCGACTTTAGATAGAGTTTATAATTTTCTTGAAAGCAAAACAGCCTCTAAATTAATAGATTCTAAAACGAATAAAGAAGTTGTAAATCTTAAAAATTTAGATAAAAACACAGTTTTCGAACCCGGAGTCTTTAGGTTAACAAGTTACGAATGGGGTGTTACTTATGGAGGTATGTTATTAGCTACTGAGGCAACAGGAAATTCTAAATATGCCAATTATACCAATAAGCGTTTAAAACTTATTGCTGATATAGCTCCCTTTTATAATAAAATGCTAAAAAAGGATAAAAATTACCCTTCGCCAATTATCCAATCATTGCATCCTGAAGCTTTAGACGATGCGGGTGCGGTGTGTGCAGCCATGATTAAGGCACAAAGAGCAGGTTTAAATGCAGATTTAAAACCTTTAATTGATAATTTTATAGCTTACATAAGCAATAAACAGTTTCGTTTGCCAGATGGAACTTTAGCAAGAAACAGACCCCAACCCAATACTTTGTGGTTAGATGATTTATTTATGAGTGTGCCCGCATTGGCACAAATGGGTAAATTAACGGGTGATATAAAATATTTTGATGATGCCGTTAAACAAGTTCGTCAATTTTCCGAACGCATGTTTAATAATCAAAATGGCTTATATATGCATGGTTGGGTACAATCAATGGAAGAACATCCACAATTTCATTGGGCGAGAGCGAATGGCTGGGCGGTTATGACTCTTGTTGAGCTATTGGAAGTGTTACCTAAAGATCATTCTGGTTATAAGGATGTTTTAAATCAATTACGTGCCCATATAAAAGGTTTGGTACATTACCAAGATGGTACTGGTTTCTGGCATCAACTTATTGACCGAAATGATACTTATTTAGAAACTTCAGCTACAGCCATTTATGCTTATTCCATAACACGCGCTATTAATAGAGGGTATATAGACAAAGCTGCATATTCTCCTGTAGCCATGCTTGCTTGGAACGCTGTATCAACAAAAGTAAATGAAAAGGGACATGTAGAAGGTACTTGTGTAGGTACCGGTATGGGTTTTGACCCTGCATTTTACTATTACAGACCTATTCATGTTTATGCTGCTCATGGATATGGCCCAGTTATGTTAGCTGGTGCAGAAATTATTATGCTTTTAAAGAATAACGACTTTGAAATTAATGATAGTTCATTACAGTTAAAAGCGAATAAATAAATTAGAGTAAACTAGAAAAATTTGTAGATGTATCTCATTAAAAATTATACCAAAATAGTTTGTTTATTTTTATGTTTTGGTTTTGTAATTCAAGGAATCTCTCAAGAAATAAACACAAGAAAAATCCATTACGTTCCAGATGGCGAAAGTTTCGTTTTAAAGAATGGTTCCAGAAAATTTAATAGAGCTTTATACGGAACCAATACAGGTTTTAGAGTAGAAGCTGGCGATTTGCCAGAATTCGCACTTTACATGCCTGGTATGGGTGGTAATTTTAAACTGGGAATTTCTACCAATGTTGTTAGCAAATGGATTACGGATTGTGATTCAATTAAAACACGTTACATTCAAGGCACGATGCATTATGAAATTAGAGATGCATCTTTTTCAAATGGTTTAATCAAAATACAAGTTATTGCTCATGCTAATAATGAAGCAATGATTTTAAAAGTTGAAACTGAAAATATTCCTAAAAATGTCGATTTAATTTGGCTGTATGGAGGCGCAAGTGGTAAGAAGTTTAGTCGTGATGGCGATATTGGTGCCGACCCAGAATCAGTGTTTTACTTGCAACCAGAATATTGTGTAAATAATCAATACACCCTTCAAAAGGACGGTTTTCTATTAAATTTTGGCTCAGAAAACAACAAACAAAAAACAGGAAATAATAGAACCATTTCTGGATATTTCCCTAAGTCCGATATAAAGTTGGTTGAGGTTAATTCTGAAAAAAATCCTAAAGAATTATTTGAATCTAATGTTGATAAATTACCTGTTGTCATTGGAGAAATCCATTTGAATTCTAATGACACATTACTGTGGAAATTAGAAAATAATGAGGCCGTAGTTCCAACAACACAACCACAATTAGAATCTGAATTTGTTGAAGCGATGCAAAAGGTGAAAAAACTAGCATCGCGAGTTACTTTAAAAACACCCGATCCTTACCTAAATACGTTGGGAGGTGCTTTAGCTATTGCTGGAGATGCTATTTGGGAATCGCCAGCTTTTTTACATGGTTCCATAGCATGGCGTATGCACTTAAACGCATGGCGAGGTGCTTCTGTTGCAACCCCTTTAGGTTGGCATGATAGAGCAGAAATGCATTTTAAAAGTTATGGAAATTCACAGGTTATAGAACCCGAAACAGGTCCTGTGGTATTGGATACGTTCCGAAATTTTGCCAGACAAAAAGAAGTGATGGGAACCGCCATGTTTAGTAGTGGTTATATTAGCAGGCATCCAAATAAGAATACGGTGGCGCACCATTACGATATGAACTCGGTATTCATTAATCAAATCCTTCGTCATTATCAATGGACAGGCGATTTGGGTTTTATGAAAGAAATATGGCCTGTTATAAAACGCCACATCGCTTGGGAAAAGCGAAATTTTGATGCGGACAACGATGGACTTTATGATGCTTATGCCATGATTTGGGCAAGCGACGCCCTGCAATATACTGGTGGTGGTGTTACTTATGCTTCGGCGTATAATTATAGTTGCAATTTGTTGGCAGCAAGCATTGCAAAGCTTTTGGGTGAAAACCCAGAGCCATATATCAAGGAAGCTAAACACATTAAATCGGCCATTGATAGTAAATTGTGGATGCCCCAAAAAGGTGTTTTTGCTGAGTATAAAGACTTGTTAGGAAACCAATTGCTACACGATACTCCAGGAATTTGGACGATTTATCATGCTTTAGATGAAAACATAGCAAACACATTTCAAGCCTATGAATCTTTAAGATATCTAGATACAGAAATCCCGCATATTCCCGTAAAAGCTGAAGGTTTGCCTTTTGATGATTTACAACTTGTTTCAACCACCAATTGGCAACCTTATACATGGTCTGTTAACAATGTTGCTTTGGCTGAAAATTTGCATACAGCTTTGGCTTATTGGCAAGGTGGCAGAAGCGAAAAAGCGTTTCAGTTATGGCACAGTGCCTTAGTTGAAAGTATGTATTTAGGAGCATCACCAGGGAGTTTTCAGCAGTTATCTTATTATGATGCGATTCGTGGCGAATTGTACCGAGATTTTGCCGACCCCATTGCTATGGCTGCTCGTTCTTTGGTAGAAGGTTTGTTTGGAATTCAACCCAATGCTATTGAAAATATGTTGTTTATTAAACCAGGGTTTCCTAAAGATTGGAAGTATGCTTTGTTAGATATTCCAGATGTTAAAATCGCTTTCGCGGAAGAGAATAATAGTTTAAAATATAATATCGATTCAAAATTTAACAATCAAATGAAACTTCATTTCTCTGTGAATGTTTTAAATGAAGCTGTTGAATACGTTAAAATAAATGGAAAAAAAGTTGATTGGAAGTTTGATGAAACCGCCATTGGCAATCCTAAAGTTGTTATTGAGAGTCCATATCAAAAACAATATATAATTGAAATTAAATTAAAAGAAGGAAAACTTGAACAATCTAAATTTGAGTTTGAAGGGTATCAAAACAAACCATTAATCTTTAAAACTTCAAAAGCAGAAATTGTTAAGGTTAACGATCCACAAGCTTCAATTTCAGAAGTAAAGAAAACAAAGAATCAATTAGATTTTACAATTAATTCAAAAGAAGGTAATAAAACATTTTTTGTTCAGTTGAAACAAAAAGATATGATTTGGTGGCAACCTGTGCATTTAAAGGTGTCTCCTCAAAAGGAGGCTATTTCCAAATTCCAAAATTGGGATAAAAAACTCTCGTCTGAAATGAAGTTTGACAAAATCAACTTAGAAACCATTTTCAACAGCAAAGTAACCGATGTTTTTGAACAGCAATACTTAAGTCCGAGACCAACATCACCAACATTACAACTCCCAACTCAAGGAATTGGTAACTGGTGTTATCCGTTTATAAAACCAATTATTGACGATTCTGGTTTGCGTAAAAAAGCAGGCGAAAATAACACGATTGTAAGTCCGCAGAATATTCCTTTTAGCACGCCTTCAGAAGCAAATAAAAATAATATTGCCTTTGTCTCACAATGGGATAATTTCCCAACGTCTATCGAAATACCGCTTTCTGGTAAAGCAACCCATGCATATTTTATGATGGCAGGAACTACAAACCCGATGCAAAGTCGATTTGTGAATGGTGAAATTATAGTAACATATACCGACGGAACCATTGAAACCTTAGAATTAAAAAACCCAGAAAACTGGTGGCCTATTGAACAAGATTATTTTGTAGACGGTTTAGCCTTTACAACCGATGCGCCAAAACCACCACGAGTTTATTTAAAATCTGGAACTATTACAAGAGGTTTTAAAGATTTTACACCTATAAAAGGTTTTACCGATTTTGGTATTGATGGCGGAGCAGCAACCATTTTAGATTTACCATTAAATGGAAGTAAAACTTTAAAGAATATTGAAATAAAAGCAATTGCAAATGAAGTGGTTATTGGGATAATGAGTGTAACTTTAGTAAGAAATTAAATGGATAGGAAGGAGTTTATATCAACATCAATTCTTGCTTCTTTAGGTGCATGTTTGCCTATGCAAGCGAGTACCTTTTTTAATGGAAATGAACAACAACTACCATTGTCAGATTTTGAAAAACGTTTAACTCCTGTTGGTCGTGCCTTAGAGTTTCAAGATTATTATGTGTGGTGCAATAGCCCATTTGAAGGTCCTGATGGTAAAATTCATGTGTTTTTTTCACGATGGCCTAAAGCAAAAAGCATGAGTGGTTGGACAAATAGTTCGGAAATTGCACATGCAGTAGCCGATAAACCTGAAGGTCCATACGAATATGTGAGTACAGTATTGGCACCACGAGGTGAAGGTTATTGGGATGCAACCACCTGTCACAACCCAAGTATTCATTTTGTTGATGGAAAATATGTCTTGTTTTTTATGGGAAACTCCAATAGAAAACTGGATACACAGCGTATTGGGTTAGCAACATCCGATTCACTCTATGGGCCATGGAAACGTCCAGATGAACCATTATTGCATCCTGGAAATGAAGGGGAATGGGACGACCATTGCACTACAAATCCATCCTTTTTAAAACATCCAAATGGCGAATATTGGTTATACTATAAGTCGTTTGATACCGAAGGGTATGTAAACCCTAAGTTTGAAGTTAGAGGCAATCGAAAATATGGATTGGCCATTGCAAAATCGTTGCAAGGTCCTTATGTTAAATATGAAGGAAATCCAGTGATAGATTATCACTCTATGGGAAATAACCAGCAATGCGAAGATGCTTTTACGTGGTGTGATGGAGAAACATTTCATATGCTAGCACGAGATCTTGGTGTTTATGGAATTGATAAAGGACTTTATATGAGTTCAAAAGACGGGAAACAGTGGTCAAAACCATTAATTGGTTATCAAGAACTTAATAAATATGTAAATCAACCACCAGCACCAAAACATTTAAACCGTTATGGACGTGCAGAACGTCCGCAAATATTGTTTCAAAACGGGACACCAACCTATTTATTTACTGCTTCGCAGGGCGGTAAATATGAAACAGCTTCAGGATTTATATTTAAAATAAACTAAATATTAAAACAATTCTAATTAATGAAAAAAATAAATCTTCTTTCAGTCTTAATTTTAGTTTTTTTGAATTTTCATTCATGTAAAGAGAAAACAGAAACACCTCAAAATATAGATAGAAAAGCTGTAGTAACACGCCATAATGTAAAAATAACAGCCGTCGATACGCTTGGTTCATTAAATGTTGGTAATGGTAAATTTGCTTTTACAGTAGACGCTACAGGATTACAAACATTTCCCGAATTTTACGAAAAAGGTGTGCCCTTAGGAACACAATCAGAATGGGGATGGCATACATCTCCAAATCCGGAAAACTATGAATTCAGCGAAACGTTACAGGCCTATAATTTTAATGGAAGCGAAAACAACTTATATGCGGTTCAAATTAAAGCACCAGAAAGAAGTGTGAATGCTGTTAATTATTTTAGAGCCAACCCACACCGTCTTCAATTAGGAAATGTGGGTTTAGAAATAATAAAGAAAGACGGAACAGTTGCTAAACCAGAAGATTTAAAGAACATCAATCAAGAACTAAACCTTTGGACAGGTAAAATTGAAAGTCATTTTACTATTGAAGGTGTTTCTGTAAAAGTAGTAACATATGGAGATGCTAATAAAGATGCTATTGCAGCGAAAATTGAATCGCCGCTATTAAAAGAAAATCGTATAAAATTAAAATTTAGATTCCCATATCCAACCAATCTATTTGAAGATAGAGGTACTAATTATGTTAGTAATGAATTGCATGAAACCACGGTAAACGAACAAACAGGAAAAGTGTTTGTTTTTAATAGAACTTTAGATAGCGACCACTATTTTGTAAAGGCTAATTTAAATACAGAAGCAACCCTAACAAAAGTTGAAGATCATCATTTTATCATTCAACCAAGTGCTAAAGATAGTTTTGAAGTTGCAGTAGAATTTTTACAATCTAAAAGTGAAGGAGCAATGGCTTTCAATAATGTTGAAAAAAACAGTATTGAAGGGTGGGAAAACTTTTGGCAATCGGGAGGTGTTGTAGATTTTTCAGAATGTACCGACACTCGAGCTTTTGAAATTGAAAGACGCGTAGTATTATCACAATATTTAACACGTTCGCAATGTGCAGGAAACTATCCAATACAAGAAACAGGTTTAACTTATAATAGCTGGTATGGTAAACCACATATGGAAATGTATTGGTGGCATTCGGCACATTATCCGCTTTGGGGAAGAACCAATTTATTGGAAAACAGTATAGGTTGGTATTTTGATGCATATGATAAAGCGAAGTTAATAGCTAAAAGACAAGGTTATAAAGGGGTGCGTTGGCAAAAAATGACCGACCATAATGCAGATGAAGCGCCATCAGATATAGGGTCGTTTTTAATATGGCAACAACCACATGTTATTTATTTATCGGAGTTAATTTATCGAAACAATCCCTCAAAAGAAAATTTAGAAAAGTATAAAAAACTCATTTTTTCAACAGCCGATTTTATGGCATCTTATCCAAATTATGATGCAGAAAATGACCGATATATTTTAGGAAAAGGTATTATTCCAGCACAAGAATGTTTTAATAAATTAGAAACATTCAACTCGCCTTGGGAGTTGGCGTATTGGAAATGGGCGTTACAAGTAGCACAACAATGGCGTGAAAGATTAGAGTTAGAACCTGAAGCAGAATGGCAAAAAATTATTGATAAACTATCTCCAATGGCTCAAAAAGATGGTGTCTATTTAGCGGCAGAAAGTGTTCCTAATTCATATTCTCCAACAAGTGAGCATACTATTGACCATCCTGCCGTTTTGGGAGCTATGAGCATGTTACCACATAATAATTTTGTTGATGTATCAATAATGAACCATACTTTTGATATTGTAGATAAAGTTTGGAATTGGGATCATACTTGGGGTTGGGATTTCCCCTTAGAAGCGATGACTGCTACACGACTTAACAGACCAAAGGATGCTATAAAAGCATTATTAAGAGATCAAATAACAAATACTTACCTGCCAAGTGGGCACAATTACCAAACAGAACGGCTAACATTATATCTTCCTGGAAATGGTGGTATACTTTCAGCTATAGCACTTATGTGTGCTGGTTATGATGGGAATACTATTAAAAACCCAGGATTTCCAAAAGATGGGACGTGGAACGTTAAATGGGAAGGTTTAAAGCCAATGCCGTAAAATTAAATAATCTTAAGCCTTTTTTATTAAAATAACACACTCAAAAACAAGGGTTATTATGATTTGTCTTGTATTATGTTTAGTTGATTACTAATCACCACTTTTAAATGTAATCGATTATAATTAAAACTAAATAAAATAATACAAATGATAATTATGATGAAAAAACTCAAAGGTTTAAAAGCATTTTTTGCTCTAGTTTTTATGATTAGCTGCTCTAGTGATAATCCTGTAGATGTAAACTCTAAAAATATTCTAGTAAAAAATGTAATAATTAATGGAAGTGATATTGTAGATGGAAAAGCGAAACAATTAGTTGTTGCTGTGCTTCCAAATAATGCGACTAATAAAACTATAACATGGAGTGTATCAGATGAATCAATAGCTGTCATATCGAGTTCTGGGCTTTTAACACCGGTGGAAAACGGAACTGTAACAGTAACTGCAACTACAAATGATGAGTCTGGAATTTCGGCAGAAAAAGTTATTACAATATCAGGTGTATCAGGTCCACCTGTTTTTGTTGAAAGTATCTCAATTACGGGAACGGATATTTCAGATGGGCAACCACAACAATTATCTGTTCAGGTTTTACCCGTAACTGCTAGTAATAGAATTGTTACTTGGGAGGTTTCAGACGCATTATATGCTTCAATATCGAGTACGGGATTATTAACACCTAAACTTAATGGGGTAGTAACCATAACAGCAATAGCTACTGATGGTAGTGGAAAGGTTGGTCAACTTCAAATAACGATATCTGGTTTAGTACCTGTATATGCTACCATTTTAAAAGCAGAAAACATGCTATTATGGCAGCGTACTAATGGTGGATGGCCAAAAGAACCTCATAACGATTTCTCTGGTTATGAACGTGTGCAAACATCTAGTGAAATAGCCACAGCTAATAGTGGAAAAAATAAAACAGATACAACCATAGATAATGGGCATACTATAACAGAAGTTAGATTCTTATTAAGCTCTTATAAGGCTACCCAAAATCCTGAATATTTAGCTGCAGCCATAAGAGGGATTGATTGGATTTTTGAAGCACAATACGATAATGGTGGATGGCCTCAAGTTTATCCTATAGAGCCAGGTGATTATAGTAGATATATTACTTATAATGATAATGCTATGGGAAATGTTATGAATTTAATGAGAGATATCTTCTTAAAGAAAAACAATCTGGATCTAATTGACATACGTTATGTAAGTCAAGCACAAATAGCATTTGATAAAGGGGTTGATGTTATATTAAAAACTCAAATTGTAGTAAATGGAACAAAAACAGCATGGTGTGCTCAACATGATCAAGTAACTTTATTACCAGCAGATGCACGGTCTTATGAATTGAAATCAATTAGTGGGTCCGAATCTGTAGGGGTTGTTAGAATTTTAATGACCATAGATTCTCCGTCATCTGAAGTAATTGATGCTGTTAATAAGGCAGTAGCATGGTTTGAATCTTCTAAAATAGTAGGTTATAATTTGGTAAGTGTAACGGGGGATCAATATGAAACGGGCAAAGATAAGATTTTGGTAGAAGCTCCAGGTAACATTATGTGGGGTAGATTCTATGATTTAGTAACTAATCAACCATTTTTCTGTAGTAGAGATGGCATTAAGAGAAGTGCAATAGCGGAAATAACTCATGAAAGAAGAAATGGTTACTCATGGTATGGCAATTGGCCTTCTAGTTTAATAGGTTCAGAATATAGTAATTGGAAGACTAAACATGGTATTTGATAATAATAGGTTAAGCATCAGTAATACTACTTTAGTTTAAAATTTTTCAAATACCATATTTTTCAAATAACATTTTCAACCAAACTATTTTTTATGAAATCTAAAATATTTTCAGTAAAAGAAAATAAGCTCTTTGTGGCTTTTATCATCTTATTTATTATTACATGTAAACAAATAACGGCTCAAACAAAACTTGCTGATTGGTCTTTTACAAATGAATATTCAGTAACAGGTAGCGACCCTGTTATTTATAAACCAACAGAAACTTCTATTGGTAATTATGCTGGAGTTATAACAAGTTCATCACATAGTATATATGCGAATTTTTATCTAGGTGATCAAGGAGATTATTATATGCGTTTAAATGCTCCTACTGGTAAACATGAAAATCATGGGGGAATTATGGATGTGATGCGTATTTATTATGATGGCGCTTTTTCTATAACCGATTTTACTAATCCATCAAACCACAATAATTATTACGAATTCACCTTTCCAACAACTGGATATTTTAATATAGAACTTGATTATACGTTTTATGGAGGACAATCAAACTCTGATGATTTTATTGAAGTTGTTTATTCCATAGATGAAGGAATTACTTGGGCAGATGCAAAAACAACTTATGCGGGATCTGGTTGGAGTACTGAAGTAAATGATGTTGCTCAAATCACAGCAAAGAACAAAAGCAGTGTCATAGTTCGACTTATATGTGTTACGGAAAATACGGCAAGTAATAATTTCAATTTAAGTAAATTCTCAGTGTCTGGAACTTCTACAACCATTCCTTCTAATACAAATTCGACTGTATCTTGGTTATTCGATCTAGGAACTACGAATCAAATGGCAACCTATTCTGATGAAAGTTTATGGAAACCAGATTATGTTTCCGAAGGATCAAATTTATCTTATAATGGCACAGAAACTGGACAAGAAAACAGTGTGACCTTTACAAGGTTTACCCCAACCGTTAAAAGTGGTTCAAGGTTAGCTGTAGATGTTGTTAGTTTTAATATAACGCCTTTAACAGGTTTAACATTTGCTCCAAAAAACATCTTTTTTAATTGTGAGCGTTTTGGTACAGGTGGCGGACTTATAGATGTTATCTGGAAATCATCTGATGGCGCATTAACTACAATACAGACTGGTATAAAACCAGATAGAAAAGGAGATGATTCTTTTTTAGAAGCAACTTATGTGGCTGATATTGATGTAAGTAGTTTGTCAATTCCTATTTTAGAAGGAGAAGGTTCATTACAAATATATATCTATTCATTAGATCCAGGAAAAAGTGTTGGAATAGCGAACATTAAAATTGAGGGTGTATTAAATGGAACGATTGAAGATATAGCTCAGTATACCGTAACAACGGCAGTTACTCCTTTAGAAAGTGGAGTTATTACATCTGACAAACCTACAACTGTAGATAACGGCTCTCAGATAACACTTACTGCAAATCGCAATTTTGGTTATGAATTTATAAACTGGACAGATGGAGCTGATAATGTAATTTCTACCGATAATCCATATACGTTAACAGTAACAAGTGACATTACTGTAAAAGCAAATTTTAATTCTATAAATACATATGCTTTAGATTTTACTGCAAACGGAGGTGCTGCAGATTATATGGTAGATATTTCTCCATTAGGGACCATGGTTAATAGTTCTAGAATGTATGAAGAAGGCACGAATGTCTCTCTTGCAGCTAGCAATAATCCTATTCTTAATTTTTCAAACTGGGGAACTGGAGAAACCAATGCGACACTTAGCGTGGTAATGGATAATAATAAATCGGTTTCAGCAGAGTATAATGCTTTAGATTATATTGTGGGATGGGATTTTTATAAAACAGGAAGTAGTGGTCGCCCAGCTGATTTTTCATCAAATGTGATTAACGATGCTTCTTCTTTAATCCTTCGTCAAGCAGACGGAACACAAAGTTCATGGTTAGATAAATCTTCATCATCTGGTGGTTATGAAGGTAGAAATGCTGCGGTTAATTGGAAACCAATTGCTGATAAATTTTACTATCAAATCAGCTTTAATGCAACTGATTATACCGATATTACAGTACAAGCATCAATGCTTTATAATTATAACGCTTATGCTAAGCAATTATGTGAATATTCAATAGATGGTGAAAATTTTACTCAAATTGGTTCTATTGATTTAGTAAATGCTAAAACTTATTACGATGGGATATTTACATTGCCTTCTGATGCCGATAATGCTGGAGCCGTTTATATAAGATGGATTCCAGATTATAATTCTAATATTATCGGAACACCAGCATCTAATGATGGAACTGCTATTTCTAGCATATATGTTTTTGGAACAGAAAGTGTTTTCAATGATGGTGTTGCTCCAATTCTTGTTAACTCTGTACCTGACAATAACGCCATAGGCGCATCGGCTACAGGAAAAGTTGTGTTTAATTTTGATGAGCGTGTTAAAATAGCTGATAACACGACGGCTACACTTAATGGGGAAAATCTAATACCCGTTGTATTTGGTAAATCAATTTCATTTAATTACTCAGGCTTAGATTATAACACGCAATACACATTTGAATTGGCTGGAAATGTTGTGTCAGATTTAACAGATAACATATTAGTTGATGCTATTTCTATTTCATTCACAACACTTAATAAACCCACGGTAACTAAAAAAGTATATGATTTTATAGTGGGTGTAGATGGTGATTTTGCCGCGGCTTTAGTTGCTGCTCAAACAGCATCTTCAAGTGGAGAACGATTTTTTATATTTTTTCCTGACGGCGAATATGATTTAGGAAATACAACAGGAGATGCCACACAACAAACATATATTAACTTACCTAATGTATCATTTATTGGTCAAAGTGCCGATGGAGTTATTCTTTTTAATGAACCTCTTGCAAAGGATGAAGGTATTGGTACCACACCAACTATAAATTTCCAAAGCAATTCTAAAAATATTTACATGCAAGACCTTTCTATTTTAAATAAAATGGATTATCGTAAAGGTACATTTACGGGAAGAGCAGTGGCCTTAAGAGATCAAGGTGATAAAAACATCTATAAAAACGTAAAACTTCTAAGTAATCAAGATACATTTTACACAGGAAGCAATAGGATTTACCTAGAAAACAGTGAAATACACGGAACCGTTGATTTTATATTTGGTGGTGGTGATGTTTTTTTTAACGCGTGTACTATTTATTTAGAAGATCGTGGAGGTAATCATGTAACAGCAGCAGCCACTGGATCTAATTGGGGCTATGTATTTAGAGACTGTACGATTGATGGCTTTCCTCAAACCAATGGTACATATAAATTGGGGCGACCATGGCAAAATAGTCCTAAAACTGTATTTATTAATACCATTATGAATGTGCTTCCTGCTAACGAAGGTTGGTCTGAATGGGGAGCTGCTCCATCTGTATATGCTGAATATAACAGTATAACATCATCAGGTGTATCTTTAGATTTATCTGGAAGAAGAACAACTTATAACTATACTAATGGTGGAGGCGGAACTGTTATGCTTAATCCTGTGCTTACTTCAGTAGAAGCAGAAACTTATACTATTGAAAATGTGTTAACTGGAACCGATACTTGGCAACCAAAATTAGCTACAGAGCAAGCAGCAATCCCTGTATTATCTAATAAAGATTCTACCCTTACATGGGAGGAGGATGATTATGTATTAGGGTGGGCTGTTTTTAAAGACGATGTATTTGTAGATTTTGTAACGACAAACAGTTTTGATATTTCTGGTAACATTTCTGGCGTTTATTCCATAAGATCTGCAAACGGTATGGGAGGTTTAAGTGCTAAATCAAATAAATTTGATGCAGCTACTTTGGGACAAGATAAAAATACTTTAGTTTTAAGAAACTTGATTTTAAGTCCAAATCCAACTAGAGATATTATTAAATTAAAAATTGAAGGAACAATGGAGCAAACATTTTTATCATTATATAATTTAACAGGACAAAAGTTATGGTTTACTGAATTAATAATGGGAAATAATGATGTTGTGTCAATTAATTTAAATCAATTTTCAAAAGGTGTTTACCTTTTGAAAATTGAAAGAGGTTCAGTTAGTAGAACTATGAAAATAGCAAAACAATAAAATTTTTTTTACATAACCCTCTAAGAATTATTGTAGTTCTTAGAGGGTTTTATTATAAAAAGAAGTTATAAACTAGGTCTAACTCTTTATTGGTATAAAAGGTTTTGAAGAAGATTTTCGAATAATTAGTTCAGGAGTTAAGACTACGTTTTTATTTTTTTTATTTTTTACGTTAGTAATATTTACTTCTTCTAAAAATACTTGAGCAGCAATCCGCCCCATTTCTATAGGAAACTGATTTATTGTTGTTATTGTTGTAAACTCCATAAATCTCGTAAAGGGTTCATTTGAAAATCCAGCAATACAAATATCTTCTGGAATTTTAAGCCCTCTAGATTTAATTTCTTGGAAAGCGCCTAGAGCAACAAAATCACTTGAAGAAAATATAGCATCAGGAGGTATTTCTAAATCAAGAAGAAGGCTTGTCGATTTTCGACCTTCAATAACTTTACTTTCTGTTTCAATAACTAAATCTTCATCAAAATTCAATCCATTATCAATTAAAGCTTGTTTATAACCTAAATATCTATTTTTATAAATTTCAAATAAACGATTGTTTGATAAATGCGCAATACGTTTACAGCCTTGATTAATTAAATGCTGAGTCGTATCATATCCAGCTTTAAAATCATCTATAGTAACAGAACTAATTCCATCAATATCAATTTTTCTATCAAAAAAAATTAAAGGTGTTTTTTTATTTTTAATTAGTTTATTAAAGCTCTCATTTTTTTCTAATTCAGCATTAGAGATAGACATTAAAATGCCATCTACTTGAACATTTAACAATGAATGAATATTATTGACTTCTAAATCATCAAGATCATGAGTTTGACATATTATTACATGATATCCTTTAGGATATAATTCTTCTTCAATACCTCGTATTACAGATGAGAAAAAATTATTGTCAATTCTAGGAACTATAACCCCTACATTATTACTTTTTCCACTTTTAAGAGCTAAAGCAACTTTATTTTGTTCATAATTCATTTCTAAAGCAGTTCTTTGAACTAACTCCCGAGTTGCTTTACGTATCTTAGGATTATCATTTAATGCTCTTGAAACAGTGGATGCAGTTATATTTAGCTCCTTAGCTATGTCATAAATTGTCGTTTTTTTTCGCATTAAATTAATTTTTTAATGAAGAATCTAGTATAATTAATTCGAGGGAACAATAACTCCAATATTAAAACTTTTGTCTCTTTTAAGAGTTTGCACAAGTTTATTTTTTTCATAATAAATTTCAATCGTAGCTTTATGAAGTCGTTGATTATTTATTGAGTAAATGTGCATTAATAATTTAAAATATTGAATTTATAAATACTTTTTTTTGTATTTCGTTATTTTATTTTTTTGTAACGCATTCATTTTGCTTTAATTATACTTGCAATATATGTTTTTTTTATATATTTTGCAATCGATTGTATTTTTTAATGAGTGCTCTTTACCTAAAATTTTGAATTTTCAATTTAAAAATACAATCGATTACAATAATTAAAAACCATTAAATTAGAAATGCCTATGAGAGAAAAAATCAAAAAAGATTAAACTATTCATTCAAAAAAACAAAAGTTAACTAAACAAACTAAGTATGAAAACAAAAAAAACAATTAAATATTATTTTCTTTTATTAGGGTTGATAATATACCTGCCAATATATGGGCAAAGCACATCCAATGTAAAAGGTACTGTTTCAGACGAAGCAGGATTGCCGTTACCAGGTGTTTCGGTAATTATTAAGAACACAAGCACAGGAACAGCAACAGATTTTGATGGTAATTATACTATAAATGCTAGTTCTAACGCTATTTTGGTATTTAGTTATCTAGGTTATAAAACTCAAGAGATTTCGGTAAATGGAGGATCTACGGTGAATGTTAAGCTAGCGGAAGATACTAGTGAATTGGATGAAGTAGTTGTAGTAGGGTATGGATCTGTTAAAAAGTCAGATCTTACAGGATCTGTAGCTTCCATATCTGCTAGTGAACTTAATTCTTCACCAATAACTTCAATGGAACAAGGATTACAAGGAAGAATTGCTGGTGTACAAATCACTAATAATTCAGGTGCCCCAGGAGGGGGAATTAGCGTAAAAATTAGGGGTACAACTTCCATTTTGAATGGTAGTGAGCCTTTATATGTAATTGATGGATTTCCAGTAACAGGCCAATCACAATTTGCGACAAATTCTGGAAGGTCAGGAGATGCTAGTTCAGGAACAGATTATACAGTAAACCAAAATCCTCTAGCAGCCTTAAATCCATCTGATATTGAGTCTATTGAGGTTCTTAAAGATGCATCGTCTGCTGCAATTTATGGAGTAAGAGGTGCTAATGGTGTTATTCTTATTACTACTAAAAGAGGTAGAAAAGGTATTCCAAAAATATCATATAATGGATATACTGGTATTCAGTCAATCTCTGATAAAATTGAAATGATGAATGCAGAGCAGTTTCAAAATATATATAATGAAGCTGCAGCAAATAGTCCCATACCTGATCCAGTTGTTTTTAGTGGAGCTCCCGCATATAATACAGATTGGCAGGATTTAATTTTTAGAAATGCTATGATTCAAAATCACCAAATAGGTGTTAGTGGCGGTTCTGAAAACATTCAATACAATTTATCTGCGAATATTTTTAATCAAGAAGGTATTATTAAAGGATCTGATTTCAAAAGATTTTCGTTAAGATCAAATCTTGATATCAATGCGAGTGATAAATTTAAAATAGGTAATTCATTAAGCGTTTCAAGATCAATAAATAATGCTGCCGAAACTGAAGGTGAAGCAACAAATAGTATTACAGCCACTGCATTACAAATGGCTCCTACTTTGCCAGTTTACCAACCTGACGGCACATATTCTGTACTTAATGATATGCCTGCAGGTGTTCCTGATGCACAAGGAACTCGTAACCCACTAGCTTTTATCAATGAGTTCTCAGATGAAAGTGTAAATACCAGAATATTAGGGTCAATTTATGGAGAATATTCCTTAATCGAAGATCTTAAATTAAGAGTAAGCTTAGGAGCTGATTTGGAACACCGTGACAGACATGTTTTCAGAACTTCTTTATTTGACGCGGTTAGTCCAATAAATTCTGCCAATGTAAGTTCTGTTGATAGAACTTCTTTACTAAATGAGAATACACTTAATTATATTAAATCATTTGATAAGCATAATTTTCAAGCATTAGCTGGATTTACAGTTCAACGTGAAACTGAAGAATATAGACTAACTACTGCTAGAGGTTTTGCTACTGATATAACTGGCCCTTATGATTTAGGAGCTGGTTCCGTGCCACCAATCGTAGATTCGCAATATGCCGAATTTAGTATTATGTCTTTCCTTGGTAGAATTAATTATAATTATGATGAGCGTTATTTATTAACTGTTACTGGACGTAGAGATGGTTCTTCTAAATTCGCTGATGGAAATAAATGGGCATTTTTCCCTTCTATTGCAGGTGCATGGAGAATTTCAAATGAAGCATTTATGTCTGAACAAGACCTCTTTTCTAATTTAAAACTTAGAGTTGGTTGGGGTAAAGTAGGAAATCAAGAACTTCCTACATATAGATCTTTAGCGCTTTTGCAAGCGGATCCATACAATTTTGGAGACGGAACTATAGTAAGCGGATTTGCTCCATTACGCGTAGCGGTGCCAGATTTAACATGGGAAATAACAAGTCAAACTAATTTAGGACTTGATGCATCATTACTAAAAGGTCGATTTACGGCTTCAATTGATTATTATATTAAAAAAACAAAAGATCTATTACTAGAAGTTAATCTCCCGGAAACTTCGGGTATTCTTGATCCATCAGTACAAAATTTAGGTGAGATGGAAAACAAAGGATATGAATTTTCAGTGGATGGCATGGTAGTACAAAACGATAACTTTAAGTGGAATCTTGGATTCAATATTGCTGCAAACAAAAATGAAATTACTTCTCTTGGTAGTGCAGATAAAGTTGGTGAAGGTGACCAATCATATGAAATTGCACGACCAACCTTTGCTGGTTCTACGGTTGTATCATATGTAACTGTAGGTCAGCCAGTGGGCGTGTTTTACGGATATGATTATGACGGCTTGTATCGAAGCCAAGCAGAAGCAGATGCTGACCAAGCTATTCGACCAGGCGTTATACCAGGAATGGCCAAATATGTGGATGTTGTTCCCGATGGACAACTTAATACGCAAGATCGTACCGTGCTTGGAAGTCCTCATCCAGATTTTACTTATGGTATTAATTCAACTTTTACTTATAAAAATTTTGAATTAAGATTTTTCTTGCAAGGTCAGAAAGGCGGACTCGTTTATAATGCCATGAGACGATTTAATACAAGTGTCACCAGAGGGCAGAATGTATTATCTGAAGTAGCTAATTACTGGACACCTAGTAATCCTAATGCTGTTTGGCCTACGGTTGTTCAAACTCCTAACCCTGTAGGTGGAACAGCAACACTTGGTGATTCTGATTTCTTTTTAGAAGATGCATCATACCTTAGAATGAAGGAAATTACTTTCACTTATAATTTTCCAAATGGTTTATTAGGTAATATAAATGGATCTGTATATGTTACTGGTCAGAATTTGTTTACAATAACGGATTACACAGGTTATAATCCTGATACCAATGGACGTGCAAATGTTAGAGGATCGTTTGGTTGGGACATTAGCTCTTATCCACTGTCTAAAACTGTTTTAATGGGGCTAAAACTTGATTTTTAATTTAAAAAATAAACAATATGAAAAATCTAAAATATATAATAATTTCATTCTTGGTGGTAAGTACATTCTCCTGCCAAGATTTCCTTGATGAAGTTCCCAAGGATTCCATTTCTCCTGTTAATTTTTACAAGACAGCACAAGACGCTGAGTCAGCTGTAAATGGGGCTTATGCAGCATTAAGAGTTAACGACTATTATTCAAGATATTGGATTACATCAAGCGCACTTGCTTCTGACGGATGTTTTACTCGACTGGGTGCTACCTCAGATCGTGCTGAAATAATCCAATTAAATGATGCTGGGATGTTAAAAAGTTCCCGTTACAATATTGCTATATGGAGTGCTGTATGGCAAGCTATTAATCGGGCCAATGCTGTGATTGATCATGTTCCTAATATTGAAATGGATCCAACGCTTAGGGCTAGGATTGTTGGAGAAGCGAAATTTTTAAGAGCATTGACATACTTTAATATGGTTAGAAGATGGGGTGGTGTTCCACTTATTTTAAACGAAACGAGTACTTCTGATATTAGTGAACTTCAGGTTTCCAGAGATACACCAGAAGCTGTTTATGCTCAAATTGTTACTGATTTAACTGATGCTATGGCAGTTTTGCCTAACATTTCATCTTATACAGGTAATGATGTAGGTCGTGCTTCTAAAGAAGCGGCACAAGGATTATTAGCCAAAGTTCAACTTTATACAAAAGACTTTCCAAATGCTAAAATCAACGCATTGGCAGTTATAAATCCTGCAAATGGTTTAGACTTAATGCTTGATCCAAAAGACAATTGGTGGATGGGTAATGGTGATGTAGATAACAATGTTGAAAGTGTTTTTGAGGTACAGTATAACGGAGTTTCTCCACAAGGTCATGAATTAGGAAATAATTTTGAACCTAATAATAACGGTTACGGACCTGGGCAATGGGGAACAATTATTGGAAGCTTATGGTGGTTCAATCAATTCAGTGATAATGATAAAAGAAAACCAGCAACTTGGTTAACTGAATTCCCAAAACTTAATGGAGGAGGGGAATTGGTTCAATGGCAAGAAAACACATATCCTGTTCCACATGTAAATAAATATAGGGATCCTGATAACAAAATAGGTAATAGTATGCCCTACAACATTAAAGTTTTGAGATTTGCAGATGTTTTATTAACTGCTGCGGAAGCAATAAATGAAAGTGAAGGTCCTACCAATGCTTATCCATATGTAAATAGGGTTAGATTTAGAGCTGGACTTCCAGATTTATCTGGATTAACTAAAGAAGAGCTTCGAGAAGCCATCTATTTAGAGTTTAGAAAAGAACTCTGTTTTGAAGGTCAAGATTATGAGGAATTAGTACGACAAGGCAAACTTCTTACAAATAAAACGGCTTATGCAACATATACGGTTCCAACCATGTATGATGACAATGGAAACGTATTTGTTCCAGGTCAAGCTTTGCTAGATAGAATAAAGCTTTATCAACCAAATTTGACTTTTTATGAACTTGACGCTCATAATACCATTTTTCCTATCCCGCAAACGGCGATTGATAAAAATCCTAATCTTAAACCACAAAACCAAGGATATCCACAATAAGTTATCCTTATCAAGCTAAAGTTAAAAGAGGGAAATGAATTTCCCTCTTTTTGTTTTTACAGAAACCGATAAACTATAAACTTTTAAAATGGTAAAACAGCATATTTTATGACATAAATATTATTTCAAATGACTAAATTGTTGCATTTTTATAGTAAACTTTTTTTTAAATTAAAATCAATGAAACCGAGAATTCAAATCTTTATACTGTTTATTATTTTCCTTTCAATTTCCTGCAATAATAAAACTGAAAAGAAGCCTGTTTTGGACGCCATCAAAGATGAAGAAATTGTTTTCACGGGTGAAGAACTGGCAAAAGGATATTGTGCCAGCTGTCATATTTATCCAGAAGCTAATTTGTTAGATAAAAAAACATGGAAACATGGTACGCTTCCTCAAATGGGCTATAGAATGGGAATTTATGATGATACGCCTCGTCAAAGTTTAATAGAAGCCGGTATAGGAGGAACGCTAGTAGAGGAAAAAAACATATTCCCATTAAAACCCATATTGACAAAAAAACAATGGAAGCTAATAGTTGATTATTACGTAAAAAATGCACCAGATAGTTTGGCAGTTCCTCATAAAGTATTAAAAATGGGAGTTAAAGGATTGAAGATTGAAATACCTGAATTTCATATTTCACCTCCAATGATCACAGCCATAAAATATAATCCAGAGTTAAACCAAGTATATATTGCAGATGCTAAGGCAGACTATAGCACTATAAATGTTTTAGATAAAAATTTAAAATCAATAAGCACATTAGCACTTCCATCTCCAATCTCTCATATAGATTGTAAGTCTGATACTATTTTTGCCACTTTAATGGGAGGCTTTATGCCTACAGATGCACCATCAGGTAGTATAATTAAAATATTTAAAAGACCAGGTGAAAATGAATACACAGGGTTTTCAACTATTTTAAAAAATATTCAACGACCGGTTCATGCAACCTATGCTGATATGAATGGCGATAAAAAAGAAGATATTATAGTTTGTGAATATGGTAACCATACAGGTAAACTCAGTCTTTATTTAAAAAATAATTTGGGTCAATACGATAAAAAAATATTATCCACAGACCCTGGAGCTACTACGGTTACGGTAAAAGATTTTAATCAAGATGGTCTTCCCGATATTATGACATTAATGGCTCAAGGCAAAGAACGAATTGATGTATATTACAACCAAGGAAATGGCAATTTTAAAGTAAATACACTATTAAATTTTCCTTCATGCTATGGCTCTGTATCTTTTTCCATAGTCGATTGGAATAAAGATGGATACGACGATATTATTTATATTAATGGTGATAATGCAGATTATTCAATGATTCTAAAGCCTTATCATGGGTTGAGAATCTACCTGAATGATGGTAAAAATAATTTTACAGAATCATTTTTCCAACACCAAAATGGTGCATACAAATCAGTATGCTTTGATTTTGATAAGGATGGTGATTTGGATATAGCATTAACCTCTTTTTTTCCGGATTTTGTTAACGATCCTCAAGAAGGTTTTATTTTTATGGAAAATATAAGCACAAAAGATTCTATAAAGTTTAATCTTAAAACTTTTAAACAAGCTTCATCAGGTAGATGGCTTATCTTAGAAAAAACCGACTTTGATAAAAATAATTTTCCAGAATTGCTTTTAGGCTCTTTTACTGGAATGGGAATTAATGGTGATGTTGATGGAAAAATAGGTAAAAAGTTTGTAGAGACTTCTCCTACGATTATGGTTTTGAAATTTGATTGAAAATATTAGAAATTAGATCTATTGTTAAATTCTATTTAAAACTTATAGCTAAGCTTAAGAGTCGCTCTTCGAGGTAAAATGGGAACAACTATAAAACTTGCGTTTGGATTCGATTTTACAAAATCAGGAGTTATATCATCTGCATTTCCCCCAAAAGTATTTGAACCAAAAAAGTTATTTAAACCTGATGAGTTAAATAGATTTGATACCAACAAGTCCGCAGAGATATGATGATTCATAGTGTATTTTAGTCCCAAATGAAAAAGGCTATAATTTGGTAGTTGAAATGCATTACTAATATTAGCTTCTCTTTTACCAATGTGTTGCCATCTCATAAATGAGCTCATCCTATTTATTTTATATTCAGCACTTATATTTGTAGCTAATTTAGGGATAAATGGAATGGTGTTATTTGAGAAATTAGCAATTTCATCATCACTTGTATCTACTGTGCCAGAGGCATTATAAACGGTCCAATTTAAAGCCTTGGCATTTTGAATGGTGCCGTTAAATCTAAATGTCAGATTGGATAGGGGTGCATATGCACTTTCCCATTCTAAACCCATTGACCTTGAACTATTAAATTGAATAGGTGTATAAAAAATAGATGCGTCATCTGGGTCAAACTCAAAATTTATGATGCCAATATTATTAAGTTGACTTATGAATGATGTTATTGTTGAAGAAAAATATTTAGTATTCCACTTTAAGCCTAATTCAAATTGAGTTATTTTTTGAATGACACCCTTCCGATTTATTGGAACATTAGAGAAATTATTAAAATAATAATCAAGTTCTGGTGCTTTATTTCCTAATGAATAGCTAGTAAATATGGCAAAATCATTAAATAACAAATAATTTAAACCAAAAGAATATGATAAATAGTCATAATTATAATTAAAATCATCATGAATTCCAGTAGGCGCTAAAATACCATTATCATAAGCTGTATTGGTATCATTATCTAATCCGCCATCGCTTTGAAATGGTTCAAATCGATCCTTGCTCCCTTTGTGTATTATATTTTCATAACGGACTCCAAGATCCAGTGTTAGATTCTTTTTTATTTTATATCTATCATTTAAAAAGATAGCATGTTGTCTAACTTTTGCCTCTCCATTTATAAAAAATAGTCCACCGTAATTACTAAGTCCATTAGAATCAGATAATGCAATTACGTCCTCGTTTGGGTTTTCTAAAGTCACTCTAAGCATTCGTGGATTGGGTTCATAAGTTACATAAGCAAAACTACCTTGAGTAAATAAAGTTGAATTTGAAATACCTAAAGCGGTGCCAAAGTTAAAATCGTGATTTTTCCATTTTTTATTTATCCGAAGTTCATCAATCCATTCGTTAGCTGTATTCTTTTTATACCATGCAGATGTTCCCATAATCGCATCATTTGGCAATCGTCCTTCATCTAAATATTCAAAAGATTCTCCTGCTAAAATTCCGCTATTATTAATACGAGCTATCTCAGAACCAGACTTAGTATCTCTAAAAACGAGTTGTCCAATGGGGAAATCTGCACCACTAATAAAGTATGCCAAAGGATCGTTTAAAGAAACTAGAGCATTACTAATGGAGGTTTGCCAATCTGCTATTTTATGAGAGAATTTCCCGTTATATCTCATAGACCAATCATTATTAAAGTTTTGATGGAAATCAATTCCAATAGCATAATCTTGAGCATGTACTCCTTTTGAAGGATCGAAACCATTCGTCTTGTTATTAGTGAGATGACGTCCATCAGGAATTTCACCCTTAAAACCGGGCATTAACAAAGCAGTAGTATTAAAATCTTGTCCAAACGCAGCGTGAGGATTTTTCCAATTAGTAGCAGCAACTCCTGTATATCTATTGGTATAATCATCTAAAACTTTACCATATAGTTTTAGCAAACCATGTTTGTTTTCCTTTATGGCATTAAACTTAATTTGTCCGCCATTGCTAAAATTAAAATCTGTATTTCGAGCCCCTTCATCTTTACGATAATGCCCTCCCAAATTAAAAAACCAATTATTGCCCAAAGGACCACCAATAACGCCATCCATTTTAAACAACGCATTTTGGTCTCCTTGTAATGCCCCATTTAATTGAAATTCGCCTCTTAAACTATCATTTACCCCTCGTGAAATGAAATTAAAAATCCCACCCGGAGCGTTTGTTGCGCTTATGGAAGCATTACCACCATGTAAAACTTCTAGTTTTTCAGTCATTAAATCAAAGCGATGAAAAATATCTGGAGCGTAATAAGAATGTTGAATTAAACTTATGGGAAGTCCATCTTCTTGTAGCGATGCATAGTACCAACCTAGATCATCTTGTGCAGAAGCTGATATTCCTCTGGAAGATACTTTGGTGAATACTTCACCTGCTGATGGATCAGTTGTAAGACTAGGAATGCTTTGTAATAGGTCTGCGGTACCATTATAAAATTGTTGCTGTAATTTATCTGATTTTAATGTGGTTATCGCTATTCCAGATTCCATCTGCCTTCTGGAAAAACTAGTTCCGGTGAGAATAATGTTTTCTAAATTTATAAAATCTTCTGTTAAAATTATTGAAAGCGTAAGATCAAGATCTTCCATTTGGATCATTTCATGATATGATTTAGAACCCAGATGCGTAATTATAATTTCATAAATTCCTCTATCAAGATCATCAATTTTGAAATAGCCATTTACATCTGTAGAAGTGAATATATTAGTAGGCATTAGCTTTACAGAGGCATTAATTAAAGGGGCATTATTAGCATCTTTAACGATTCCTCTTAAACTTTTTTGAGCAAAACTTTGAATACAAACTATAACGACTAATACAAATAAGGAAAAAGCTTTTTGCGTACTTGTATTTACAATATAATTCATTTAAAACGACGCTTTTAGTGTGATATTAATGTATATCCGAATATAATAAATATTCCTTTTAATTATTTAAATACGACATTCAAAAAATTAACGGTATAACTAAGCGTTGTTTCGAACCATGGATGCATGAGCCAAAATGAATGTGGACTATCTGGAATGGTATGTGTTTCGGTATAAGTATTATATTTGTTTAATAATGTCATCATATCATCTCGCCCCGCATGAAAACGAGGTTGTGCACTATTTATAAAAAGGGTAGGAGGCGAGTGTTCATCTACATATTCTAGAGGCGATGCTTCTTTCCAGTTTTTAAAATTTTCATGTTTTAAACCACTCAGCCAAATACCAGCCATTTTACCCTCGCCGCTTGCTTCGGGATGAATAAATGAAACGATACCATCTATATTTACTATAGCTTGTACATCATCAGAAATAAAAGAATCAAATCCATAAACAGATGAATTTGGAGTCACCCCAATTAATGTTGCTAATTGAGCTCCAGCTGAAGCTCCTAAAACAGCTATTTTATCAGGATTAATATGATGTTTTTTCGCGTTTTTTCGCATCCACCTAATAGCATCTTTTAAGTCGATAACGCCTGCAGGGTATGGCGCTTCAAATCCTAATCTATAAGAGACAGAAATACCTACATAGCCATTTAAGGCTAAATGTTGAGCCATCACACGTTCATTCTCTTTACTGCCAACCAACCATCCGCCACCGTGAATTAATAAAACGGCTGGATACGTTTTGTTACTATCTCTTCCTTTAGGAATGTAAACATCAAGTTTTAATTTTGAGCTATTAGTTTTTTTATAAACTATGTTTTCTTTTGATTTTATTTCCTTTGATTTTAAAGGCTCAATAGGTGTAATAAATGGATGGTCTTTTTTTAATTTTTGATAAGTTGTTTCAATAGTATATGGCGAATAAGTTGGTTTTTCTTGAGCAAAAACATTGCTTATTATAAAAAATATAAAAATCAAACATGTTATTTGTTTTAATATTATCATTTAAAAACAATGGCTTTTTTGGAAATGTCTTTACCTGATTGAATTTGTTCATTCGCATTTAAAAAATCTTTTTTATCAAATTCTAAATTATTGCTTTTTGAACCTAAAATTTTTATAGCCGATTTACTTTCGTCAAATTTAAAGTTACTTGTTTTTATGTTTTTGCTGTTATAAATAGTTAATGCAAAATCATCTGAAGCTTTTACTGTAACATTTTTTAGTGTAATACCATCCGCATCAATGGCTGTAATTCCTTTTCTTGTTTCAAAAACTGAATTTTCAATTGAAATGTTTTTCAGATTCATTTCAGGTAAACCCATAAAAAACACAGCTGCTTCAGAATCGGATACATTAATATTTTTCATAGAGATATTTCTAAAAGAAGGCGTTTCCTCTGTCACTTCAACTAGTTCTTCCTCTTTTATTTTAGTGTCTGATTCTTCACCTTCTTCCAAAACAGGTGATTTCCCAGAATAGTACAAATTGAAACGAATGGCTTCTGTGGGAATATGTATCATGTCAATATTAGAAATGTAAATGTTCTCCACAATACCACCTCTTCCTCTTGTGCTTTTAAAACGTAAGCCTACATCGGTTCCTATAAATGTACAGTTGGAGACATGTATGTTTTTTACGCCACTAGACATTTCACTACCTATTACAAAACCACCATGGGCATGATAAACAATGTTATTTTTAATAATTACATTTTCAGTAGGAATGGCTCTTTCTCTACCGTCTTTATCCTTACCAGATTTAATACAAATGGCATCATCTCCCACATCAAACGTATTGTTATAAATCAACACATTTTTACAGGATTCTAAATCAAGCCCATCACCATTTTGAGAATACCAAGGATTTCTAACCTTAAGGTTTCTAATAACGATATCTTCACTCATTAATGGATGGATATTCCACGCTGGTGAGTTTTGAAAGGTTGGGCCATCTAAAAGGATGCGCTTACTATTCACGATGCTTACCATTACAGGACGAAGAAAATCTTTAACAGATTCTAGTTCTGAAGTACCAATTAAATCAGGAACATTAAAATTAGAACTTCCTTCGTAGCCTTTTTTAGCACCTTCAGAAGGAAACCACATTTTACCGTCGGTTGATAAAACACCGCCGGATTTAACTAATGTTTTCCATTGCGTATCCGTCATTTTTCCAATTTTCACTGGTCGCCAAGTATCTCCACTACCATCAATAATACCGTTGCCGGTAATGGCAATAT
The DNA here is from genome assembly GCF_031128465.2 of Mariniflexile litorale. Lineage (GTDB taxonomy): Bacteria > Bacteroidota > Bacteroidia > Flavobacteriales > Flavobacteriaceae > Mariniflexile > Mariniflexile litorale. The sequence continues at coordinate 2,199,062 of NZ_CP155618.1, forward strand.
TATCAACTTCAAAGGCACTAATAGGTGAAATACATCTAACGGTATTTAAACCTTCAAAGCTAGTTTTGATAAGTGGATAATCATCAAAATCTTTACTAAAAATCAGTAAAGCACCTTCTTCTAAATGTAAATTCACATTGCTTTTAAATTTAATAGGGCCAGTAAGCCAGATGCCTCGAGGTATAATAATTTTACCACCACCTTTAGAATTGACATCAGTCATGGCTTTTGAAAACACATCGGTATTTTTAAATAAACCGCCACTTTTAGCACCCAAACTTGTAATGCTAACTTCATAATCTGGGAAATTTGTGGTTCTTATTTTTGGCATTTCAAATTCAATACCATCATAAATATCAACTTCACTACTTTTTGCAGTTTCTAGAGTTTGATGTTGTTTGCAAGAAATAATTAATAATGATATACTAAAAGCTAACAGTAACTTATTCATACTTTTTTATTTTGTGATTTTAAAATAATCTACATCGGCATAACCATATCGTTTGGCATCTGGAGTGCTAACACTAAATAGCCCCACTTTTGCACCTACCCATTTACCTTGTATGGCTTTAAACGGCTTACCTATTTTTTTATAATTTTTTCCGTTTTCAGAATAACTAAATTGGCACATAGCATCGGGTGCAGAAACTTCAACTCTAAAATAAGCTGTATTGTTTTTTAGGCGCTCTTCTGCATTGGTTTGTTCTTTAGCACCATTTATTGCTCCAATGGCTTCTGTTTGTTTTATGAAATAACCTTTTTCATCAACTGAAATACTTAACGTTGCATAGTTCATACCTAAGACAACAAGTCCTGCTGTTTTTCCATTTGTAGCTCCTTCAGGAACTAATGTGATTTTAGTTGAAGTTGTAAAGTCTGGAGCAGGAAATTTTTGAAGTAATAAACTAGGAACCATCCATAAGTTAGGAATGTCTTCGGGTACGATAATAGAAAACAATCTTAAATAATCCTTATGAGGAAATTTAGCATGCCATACCACATCAGAATTTGCATTCCATTGCCATTGAAGCCCAATGTCATTGCCATCAAAGTTATCTGTTTCAGCAGGTGTTTCGATAGGGTAGGTTTTACCCACATTCGGTTTTTTATGAGAAGCAACAGGTTCTCCAACACCATTACCATCAAAATCTTTACCCATTACAGGCCAGTCATTTTTCCAACTCATAGGTTGTAAATGGATAATTCTTCCATAGGCTTCAAGATCTTGAAAATGGTAAAACCAAGATTCACCGTTTGGTGTATCTACCCAAGCACCTTGATGGGGCCCATTCGTTTTTGTGCTACCTTGTTCTAAAACAATTTTCTCCTCATAAGGACCATAAATATTTTTAGAACGCAAAATAAGCTGCCAACCAATTGGTACGCCTCCTGCTGGTGCGAAAATATAATAGTAACCGTTACGTTTGTAGAACTTAGTACCTTCAACTGTTTTATGATTTTCGTGTCCATCAAAAACATGAACACCTCTGTCTAGTACTTTAGTACCTTCAGGGTTCATTTTATTAACACTTATTAAACTTTTCACACCTGCTCTACTCCCTGCATATGCATGAACTAAATAAGCTTCTCCATTATCATCCCAAAGCGGGCAAGGGTCAATAAGACCTTTACCAGGCATGACTAGAATAGGCTCCTCCCATTTGCCCTTAGGATCTTTGGTCTTTACCATGTAAATACCAAAATCAGGATCACCCCAATAAATGTATAATTCACCTTTATGAAAACGAATTGCTGGTGCCCAAACACCATTACCGTGTTGAGGTACATTAAACACTTCTACAGGAACTTGTTCTGGTAATGCATGGTTTATTAATTTCCAATTGACCATGTCTTTAGAATGTAGAATTGGTAATCCTGGAGCTGAATTAAAGCTAGAGGACGTCATATAATAATCATCTCCAACTCTTGCAACATCTGGGTCTGAATAATCTGAATATAAGATGGGATTTTTATAAGTGCCATCGCCATTATCGGCTACCCAAACCTCAGATACATAAGGTTTATTTTGTGCACATATTAAAGTTGTACTAATTAGTGTAAATAAGAACGAATATAGTTTCATTAAATATTAATTTATTAAAGTTTTATTATTTGTTTAATTCAAGACTAGCCAAAATAAATGGGCCAGTTCCTTTTGGGTCGTTAGAGCGAATCATTTCATTAATGTAGTACTCGTAAGAACCATCTCTATAAGGGTTACCGCCTAATCCTGCAACACCACAGCATTTATTTAGGTTTACAACGCCATTTTCTTCAACAGTTATTAAATTTTCTAAAAGGCCTGCATATGCTTTTTCTGCAACATCTAAATATTTTTTGTCTAAGTATCCTTTACGAACGCCTTTTGCAAATGTATAAGTAAACATGGCGGTTCCTGTAGCTTCTAAGTAATTACCTTCTCTATTTCCTTGGTTTAAAACTTGCCACCATAAACCAGTTTCGTCTTGAACATTGGTAGTGGCTTCAGCAAATTGATTTAAATACGTAATGATACGTTCGCGACCTGGATGATTTTCTGGTAAAAAATCTAAAACATCAACCATAGACATCCCATACCATCCCATACCTCTAGACCAGAAATGTTGAGAGTTTCCAGTTTCTTTATTTGCCCATTTTTGTTCTTTGCTTTCATCCCAACCGTGATAAAGCAATCCTGATTTTTCATCACGACTGTGTTTTTGAATCAAATCAAACTGAAGCACAACATCATTATATATTTTTTGTTTTTTAGCTTCATCTTCTATGTAATCTCTTGCATAGCGCGCATGAAAAGGTTCGGCCATGTATAAACCATCTAACCACATTTGATGAGGATAGATTTTTTTATGCCAATACCCGCCATCTGACGTTTTAGGTTGTGATTCCATTTGGTTATCCAAGGTTTGCATGGCTTTTAAAAAACGCTCTTCTTTTGTTTTTGGATATAAATAAAGTAACACATCACCAGATTTAATCATATCTAAATTTTGATTTTCCAGTTTGTAAGTTTCTATGGCTCCAGTGCTATCAATTAGTTCATCTGCATAAGCATATATGTAGTCATAATATTTTTTATTGTTTGTTTGTTCATAAACTTTCGAGAAAGCACTTAGAACCAAACCAGGGGTATAACTCCACTTAGGAGATGTTCTAAAATCTAATAACGAAGGTTTTGGAAAACGCAACATTTCAGAAAGCACCATACGTTCAGACCATTTTAAGTTTTCTGGTACTACTTTCTCTACTGTGGCAACTTCTTTTGTGTCCTTTTTCCCATCTTTACAGCTTGTAAAAGCTATTAAAACAAAAAATAATCCTACTAAAACGTGATGTCTGGTTTTATGTTTTTTCATATTTGTTTAACTATACTTAATTAAGTGTTTGATTTTATCTATTTAACTCTAAAGATGCCAGAATGAATGGTCCTGTGCCTTTTGGGTCGTTAGAACGGATTAATTCACCAATATAATATTCGTAAGAACCATCTCTGTATGGATTACCGCCTAAGCCTGCGACACCACAACACTTATTAAGATTTACAATACCATTTTCTTCAATAGTAACTAAATTTTCCAAAAGACCATCATAGGCTTTTTTTGCCACGTCTAAATACTTTTTATCTAAATAGCCTTTACGAGCTCCTTTTGCAAAAGCATAAGTAAACATGGAGGTTCCTGTAGCTTCTAAGTAATTACCTTCTCTATCTCCTTGATCTAAAACTTGCCACCATAAACCAGATTCATCTTGAACTTTAGTTATAGCTTCAGCAAATTGATTTAAATACGTAACGATACGTTCGCGACCTGGATGATTTTCTGGTAAAAAATCTAAAACATCAACCATAGCCATACCGTACCACCCCATACCTCTAGACCAGAAATGTTGAGAGTTTCCAGTTTCTTTATTTGCCCATTTTTGTTCTTTGCTTTCATCCCAACCGTGATAAAGCAATCCTGATTTTTCATCGCGACTGTGTTTTTGAATCAAATCAAACTGATGTACAACATCATTATATATTTTTTCCTTTTCAGCTTCATTCTTATAGTATTCTTGAGCATAACGGATATGAAAAGGTTCAGCCATATATAAACCATCTAACCACATTTGGTAAGGGTATCTTTTTTTATGCCAATATCCTCCATCAGACGTTTTAGGTTGCGATTCCATTTGGCTATCTAATGTTTCCATGGCTTTTAAAAAACGCTCTTCTTTTGTTTTTGGATATAAATAAAGTAACACATCACCAGATTTAATCATATCTAAATTTTGACTTTCTAAAGAATATGTTTTGATAGTTCCTGTGCTATCAATCAATTCATCTGCATAAGCATATATGTAGTCATAGTATTTTTGATTGTTGGTTTGCTCATAAACTTTAATAGCAGCCGATAAAACTAGACCATTCGTGTAACTCCAACCCGGAGTGGTTCTAAAATCTAGTTTGGTAGCTTCAGGAAAACGTTCTATTTCAGAAAGCATCATACGTTCAGACCATTTTAAGTTTTCTGGAACAAGTTTTTCTATGGTGGCAGTTTCTTCTGTATTTTCTTTTTTAGTTTCTTTACAGGAGGTGACCGATAAGCCTAAGGCGATTGTAAAAAGAACGATGTATTTAGTTGTATTTTTCATTTTATACTAGTTTATCGAATTTGTTTTTTCTAAGGATTCTAATTTTTTATTTAGATCAGCTATAAAGTTTTCTTCTGTTTTTATGCCATTTATTTCTTGTTCCCAAGCACCTAAAAAGTAATAAGTTAAGGTTTTTGAAGATGGTTTAAAAATAACTAAATGGTCATCAATACCTTGTTTCTGTTCAGCTACTTCATCTAATTTGTAGAAAAGAGCCATTCCTAAATTATCAGGCGGACTTGCTAATGTTTGTTTTCCATAAGTAGCAATATATGCCCATTTTGCACCATCTTTTTTAACTAAAGGAATATCTTTTGCTATTACGATCCCAGTGCAAATACCTGTAACTTCTTTTGAAGGTGTTAACTCTGCTTTTGTGAATCTGTCTTCAGGGTAAATAGTAAGTTTAGTTGTTAAATCAGTACTATCTTCTCCAGAAGCCCATCCTTTATACTCTATGTTTACAGAAGAACTTTCTTTTAAGTTTTCCACTTTAGCAAACGTACTTTTTACACTTTGAAAATGAACTACAGTATCAGCAACAATTCTTCCATAACCACCAATTCCCATCGATTTACCTGCTTTTAGAATGTCTTGACCCCAATCTGCTGGTTCGTGGTAGGAGTCAAAACCATCTTGACCAACGTAAGGAAGTACTAAAGAATCTACCTTTTTACCGTAAATATCGATAGCATTTCTCCAATCTAAATATAAGCGGTAACCTATTTGACTGTTTTCCCAACCAGGACCTTCATAGCGTAAGAACCAAGAATGGTCGGTATGTTCTTTTGGAACTTGAAGCGAATTTATATTTTTAAATGAAGTTCCAGCACTATATTCTTTATGCCCTCTTGGCCCATCTTTCCATTCTCCACCTTGCGCAATAGAAAGTTCAGCATATGTTTTAGAATCTGTTTTTTCTTCTGAAGCGATTGATTCTGTATTAGTTTTAGATTGTTTTTCTTTACAAGAAAATAGACATAAAAGGGCAATTGACAAAACTGCGATTTTTTTCATAATGTATAATTAGTTAATTGGTTTTAATATTCTTTACCGTTTATTGTGGTGTTTTTAAATGTGATAGGTTCTGAGTTTTCAACAGACAGTGGTGTTTCAGCATTTTTAATATGAACGTTAGTTAAAGTTACATTTTTCACAAAACTTTGCGGTCTGCCTTTTATTAAAACTCCATATTTACCGCCATTTTCCACATTAATATCTTGTAGGTGGATGTTTTTTACTGAAGGCATAAAATCACCTTCTTGTGGACCATAAATTGCATAAAACAAATTTATTTTTAATACGGCCTCTTTAACTTGACCTACTTCAATATTTTTAACATAAACATTTTCTACAAAACCACCTCTTAAAGTGTTAGTTTTAATTCTTATGGCACGGTCTAATTCAGGACTATTCATTTTACAATTTCTAACATATACATTTCTAACACCTGCGGATATTTCACTACCCATTACAACTCCACCGTGGCCATCTTTCATGTTGCAATTTTCTACTACAATATTTTCACTTGGAATGTTTACACGCCTTCCATCATTGTTTCTTCCAGACTTGATTGCAATACAGTCATCACCAGTGTTAAAAGTACAGTTGTTTATATGTACGTTTTTTGAGTATTCCGGATCGCAACCATCATTATTGGGTCCATG